>CALMPJ010000043.1 GCA_937871585.1 uncultured Acidobacteriota bacterium
TCATCCGCATTTTCCTAACGACGTCGTCTGGCAGCTCGCTCATTAGAAATACATCGAACTCCTCGCATCGCCGCATCAGATTCCACGCGGTCTGTCCGTTGACTTGGTAGCGTTCGCTTAATCGAACCGCGAGTTCATAACTGTTATCACAATCGAACCAATCGAGAAAGTCGCTGCGACCAAGCCCGTCAACACATTGTGCAATAAGCACGATCTTGCCGCCGGGCGTGCAAGCAGTTGTTGCCGCTTCGAGGGCTTTGTGAGCTTGGATCATATTCACGTCGAACGGCGAGCCGCCGCAGCTTGCAATAACAACGTCGCGGCGGTCGCTGATCTCCACAGTTGAGCGTTGTGCAAATTCATCGCATGCCTCACGATGCGACTGCTTCCAATCGCCGCAGAAAATGTCAGTTATATCGCCGTCGGAATTTACTATCGTGCTGATCGCAAGGTCAGGCGGCCTAAATTCCGTGGCCTCGACGAATGCTTCGTGAACGGCATTACCATCTAGCAACGCCGGACCGACACCTTCGCGACGCGACAAAATCGCTGTATCGAACGCCAATTTGTGGGTTTCGCGGATCGTTGTAGCGGAAGCTAGTCCGGGGCAGATCAGCTTTCGGCCGCCTGTGAAACCGGCAAAATAATGAAACGAAATGCCGCCGACGATGATCACGCGGTCGTGTTCGATAAGGGCACGGTTCAATTCGATCGGTATTCCTCGGCTCGAAACGCCGAGCCGAACATTTCCCGCCAAGTCCCGAGCATCGTGGTCGAGCAGCTTAATTCGCTGAGCGACGAACGGCGTTAGTATCTCGTCGCGCTCGGCCGGCGTTACTTTTCGATGAATTCCCGTAGCAAAGATGATGCGGATCTTGTCCGGCGTGGTGCCGTTTTGAACGAGCCTGCGAACCAGCAGATTCGCTATCTGCCCGGCTCCGGTCTTTCGCGTCGCATCAGGAACGACGATCAGGACACTTTCGTCGAATGCAACGCTGTCATCTACACCGGCTTGGTCAAATTGAAGGTTTATATCGACGTCCGAAAGCGGCCGAGAAGATGGTTCGGATTCGAGAATCTTCCAATCGTCTTCTAGAAAACGAAACGGCACGCTCGATTTTCCGTATCGAAGCTCGATCTCGGACATAATTTCGCTATCGCCTTCGCAGCAACGTTCCACTTCGCAGGGAGATGATAAAAACTGCACGACTGCCGCGCCCATCACCGACCTCTACATCAATTTCGGTTGATGCCGAAGATATCTGCATTTTGAAGGACCCATCCGCCGCCGCAAATGTATCGCGTCCTACTGCGCGGATAACACGGCCCGGCTGAGTTTGTCCCGAAATTACATAGACGGTGCCGCCGAGTGGTTCTACTTTCCAGCCAGTCGCATCAATATCCGTCGCGGTCGTTCCTCTAACAACGGTGAATTTCCACGCGTCGCTCCAGTTTGTTACTTGGCCCGAACGCCCCGTCGCTTTGAGCCTCCAATAATAAGTTCCGGGCGATAGCCCGGTGAGACGGAAATCACGAGACGCAAGGCCGCTGCGATCGACCAAGATGGAGTCCGACAAAAATCCCGGTACCTTTGCTACCTGAAGGTAAAAATTGATCGCCGGGTTCTCGTCCGGATCCTGCCACGTAAGGGATGCGGTGACGCCGTCGCCGCCGTCGACGATCTGCTCAGAATTCGCCGGAGTTACGGGACGCGGCGGCTGCATCAACTTCTCGCGGGCGGAAAGTTTGCCGCCGCCGACAACCGCGTAAGTATTTTCCGTCAGGGCCGTTGTTTCGCCGGCGATCGTCGTCTCGATCCCGCCGCGGCTGACACGTATTTCGCCGCCGGTCGTTCCGTCAGCATTAAAACTGGCGTCCGTTTTTGGACCAACCTGATTTTCGCTGTCGCCGAGTTCGACGATATTTTTGACGTCGGCGCCTTGTTCGTCGGTGCGAACGTTCAATTGCCCGCCATCCACGCGAACACGCACATTCTTGCCGCCAAATAGCGATGTAGTATCACGCACGACGACCGTACTATTTGGCCGAACAGAATACACCGAGCCGTCGATCATCTGGATGACTGCACGTCCGTCTGCCTGAGTTTGAACGGTATCGCCGGCAGCAACATATGTCTCTCTTGTTACTAGTATTGTCTCGCGAGTAGACGCACGAGTTATTCGAACTTCGCCTTCGAACGAGATGATCTTTGCCGCGTCCTTTGGCGTTTCGCCGTCATTGGTAACCTGAAACCAGTTGTTCTTCGAGCCGTACCAAAGTCCGCCACCGATCAGGCCGGCGAACAGAACTATCGCTAACAGCCCGTAAACCGTGCTGTTGCGTATGTTCCACCAGTCGACGTAGAACTTTTTGTACCGTTGCTCGTCCATCTAAGCAGGTTCTAGGCCTCTTCTTCCTCCACAGCCTTGTCCTCTTCCGGTGCAGGAATCAGCAGCGAGATGAGGATAGATAATATTATCGAACCCGCAACGACCAAAAGCGAGATATTTATTACAGCTTCCTTGTACTCGTTAGCCAGAAATCGTCTCAATAGGTCTGCAAATGCCGAGACGCTCGCTTCTCCGACCATCAGTAACAGCCCGTGTGCAATGAGCGGAAGCATCATTTTGAGGCCGATAAATGTGAGTACAAAAGCGAGCCCGTACTTGAGGTAGTGAAATCGGTTTGCGAGATCTGCCAGCAGGAAGTAGAACGTTCTAAGTCCCAGGATCGCGAAAATATTAGACGTGTATACAATGAATCGGTCTGTCGTGATCCCGAAAATAGCGGGAATCGAGTCGACTGCGAAAACCAGATCGGTAAACTCAACCACGATCAACACGAGCAGCAGCAATGTTCCGGTCCTAACGCCGTCTGCTATGGTAAAGAACTTATCTCCGTCGTAGTGCTTGCTGATACGGATGTACTTCGTGACCAGTTTGACCACGGCACTTTCGTGCGGCTCAAAATTATCTTCGGAGTTGCCGAACATCTTGATGCCCGTGTAGATCAAGAATGCTCCGAACAAATAGATGATCCAGTGAAACCTCTCTACCAACTCGGCACCGGCGAAGATCATGATCATTCGCATCACGAGCGCGCCCATGATGCCCCAGAACAGGACACGATGCTGGTATTTTTTCGGAACTTTAAAGAACGAGAAAATTAGTAGAAAGACGAAAAGATTGTCGACTGAAAGCGAAAGTTCGATCAGATAGCCCGTTAGAAAGAGCTTTGCCTGCGACATTGCGACGTTCCAGTCGCCGGTGTGATTTCCTACCTGAAAGTAGATAAAGACATTGAATGCGAGAGCGAGCGAGATCCAGACCACGCTCCACAGGATCGTCTCTTTGCGCGACGGAACGTGAGATTTTCGATTGACGATGCCAATGTCGACAAACAACGCCGACAACACTGTCACAAAGAAAAAGATCCAAACCCAATACGGATGGTCGATCGCATTCATAAGAAATAACTAAAGCAATTTCGCCAATGGCTTTACGATCGCCATAAGACCGACGACATCGACCTCAGAGAAATCATCTAGCCGGTCACTATCAACGTCGAGCACCCCGGCGATCGTTCCCGACGCATCGAACAACGGAACAACAACTTCGGAACGAGAAGCTGATGCACAAGCGATATGGCCCGGAAACTCGTCTACATTTGGCACCACGATCGGAGCGGCATTCGAAAACGAATGACCGCAAACGCCTTTATCAAATGCAATGCGAGTACATGCGAGTGGCCCTTGAAACGGCCCTAGAACCAGTTCGCCATCTTTCGCGAGATAAAAGCCAACCCAGAAAAAGCCGAGTACCTCTTTCAAAACAGCGGCAACATTTGCCAAATTTGCTACCAAGTCAGATTCGTCAGCAATGAGTGCCTCGATCTGCGGCAAAATTTCAGCGTAACGCACGCTTCTATCGGCTGATGCTGTAAATGCGACCGAATCGGCCATAACCTCTTGAGTTTAGCCTTGCGGACAAGCGAAGCGCAAATGATTTATATCTCATGCTATGCTTCGAATATGGCAATGGACGGCATTATGAAGATAATTGCGGTCGCCGGAGGCGGAGCTGCCGGCGCCGTTGCGAGGTATCTGATAAATATCTCGCCGCTCACACGCTGGTTCGGCTCGTTTCCAACTTCAACTTTTGTGATCAACATTACCGGCTCGATCCTGATCGGATTTGTGATGGCATTGACGATCGAGCGATTGGTACTCGCCGAAAACGTCAAGCTTGCCATCGTCGTTGGTTTTCTCGGCGCATTTACTACGTTTTCGACCTATGAGTTCGAAATATTAGAACTCCTTCGGGACCGCCAGATCGCGACTGCACTTGTATACGCTCTATTGAGCGTGGTCGTAGGTTTGATCGGAGTTGCTGCCGGATTCGAACTAGGCCGTAGAGTTTAGACGTTCTCGTGCCGTTTTGACAGCATCCGCAGCGATCTCTGCCGTCTCGCCGACAGCCGTGAGGTGACCCATTTTTCGGCCCGCACGAGGTTCGGATTTTCCGTAAAGATGCAGATTTACGCGGGGATCTGACAACGCTCCGGCCCAATTTGGTTCACCATTTGCCCAAACCTCGCCAAGTAGATTCGCCATCGCTGACGGACGATAGAATTCTGTCGAACCTAACGGCAATCCGCAAACGGAGCGCAATTGCTGCTCAAACTGCGATGTTACACAAGGCCCAAACGTCAGATGCCCAGAATTATGCGGCCTCGGAGCGATCTCGTTTACGATCAGCGTGTCGTCGTTCTTGAGAAAGAATTCAACGCACATCGTGCCGACGTAATCGAACTTTTCTGCGATCTCGCGAGTAATGGCGACGGCATCGTCAACAACCTTCGCCGAAACCAACGCCGGAGCCATCGACACGTCGAGAATGTGATTCGCGTGTTCGTTCTCGATCACTCCGTAATGCACGAACTCGCCGGTTTGCGATCGGGCACAGACGACCGAAACTTCTTTCTCAAAATCAACGAAGGCTTCCAAGACGCATTCCTGGCCGCCGAGTTTTTCGAATGCTGACTCGATGTCGGGGCTCGAATTGATCTTAGATTGCCCTTTGCCGTCGTAGCCGAAGCCTGCGGTTTTCAGTACGCACGGCGTTCCAAGATCGGCGACGCCGGACCGCAGTTCTTCGATGTTAGTTATTGTT
Organism: uncultured Acidobacteriota bacterium; assembly: GCA_937871585.1. Lineage (GTDB taxonomy): Bacteria > Acidobacteriota > Blastocatellia > Pyrinomonadales > Pyrinomonadaceae > OLB17. Next base: position 5,172 of record CALMPJ010000043.1, read on the forward strand.
CTAAATGGAGTTACGGGAATTCCGTTTGATGATAGAAATTCTTTCTCGCGGCGGCGGTTCTGGGTTGTGTGCAGTATCTCGCCTTTCGGATGGACCTCGACAAACTCTGCTGCTGCTTCAACTGTTGCCGACGGCACATTCTCAAATTCGAACGTCACGACATCGACGCTTTGTGCAAACGATCGAACCTCGTACAGATCGTCGTAGCTTGCCGTCGTCTCAATATCCGCAACTTGTCCGGTCGGCGTGTCGCGGTCTGGCGAGAAGGTGTGGACGCGATAGCCGAGCTTGCGCGCCTCGATAGCGAACATCCGGCCAAGCTGTCCGCTGCCGAATACGCCGATCGTTGAATTTGGTTGAATGATCTTGGGCACCGATTCGCAAACCTAAAATGGTGTCGAATCGATAGATTAACGCACAACTGAAAAGAATCGCAGCCTAGCCGACTATTTCTGTGTATTTGCCATGAATTTTTCGGTCTCAGCCGTCCGCTTCTGATGATCCGCGAGTCCGCCGCTGTTCTTGATAGCTGTTGTGTAAGCCTGTTTCTTTTGGCTCTCGTGCTCTTCTCGTGCAGAAAGAGTCGGTTGAGGTTTCGGTCCGGCAACAGCTGCCGGAGGTGTCGGTGTCGCCGGCGTTGAGGTCCACCAGTAAATTCCAAATGCAACGGCTGCCGCGATCGCTATTTTGCCGATCGGCAAGTTCACCTCGCTCCGCGCCTGCTTAGGCTTTTGTGCAGAAGAAAAGTCGTACAATCCTACGCCGCAGCGACGACAAGTGTCATCGTCGATCGAATTTACCAGTCCGCATTGTGGACATTTTGCTCGTGACATAGTGAGTCGGCAAGGCAGGAGACTCCTATTACTATTTTAGAGCAACGATAAAGCTATTTACAACAAGTTTTAACGCGACTTGCGGACAAGCCGTTCTTGGACGGTCGGGCTCTCAAGTTCGCGAAGAGCGTCCGCAGCGATCCATCTTCCCGCCTTGGTGCCGGACGCCTTGATCCGCTTCGCCGATTCGATGGCGAGTTTGTTAAGTGCAAGATTTCGTTTGCCGATCTGACGCAATGCCCAATTGACAGCCTTTTTTACGAAATTGCGTTCGTCACCGGAGTGTCTTTCGATGATCGGTAAAAACGCCGTAAGATCGTCGTCTTCAGCTTTTTTATCGTGAACCGCGAGATAGGCCATCATCGAGAATCCGGCACGTTTTTCAAATTCAGGTTCGCGCTCGGCCCACTCAAATGCCTTGTCGTAGGCATACGGCGTTCGACAAAAAAGATAGCTGCATGCACCGTCGACCGTCGCCCAATTGTCAAAATCCGCACACCAAGCGTCCATCTGCTCGGGCGTTACTTGCTTTGGATCGTCGATCATGAATGCGACCGCACGAACGTCATAAATGCCGCTGTTCCAAAGCTCAGCGGCAATTGCGTGACGGTCCTTGACCAATTTCTTGATCTCGCGGGCGAAAGCCTTGATCTCTGGTGTGCGAATACCAAACCACTTCGGCGTCTTGATCGCATACCGCTCAAGATCGGCGACCTTTGCCGGATCGCTCAGCATCTTGAGTTCGGCGATTATCTGCTCGGCGGTCATTTGAGCTTGGTTTTGAGAACTGTTTTTGTTTGTTTAGAGCGAAATGCTGCTAATTTCTTGCGAAGTTCAGGGCGTGAATTAGCAAGTATCGAGATCGCGAGTAACCCCGCGTTTTTTGCTCCAGCTTGGCCGATGGCTAGAGTTCCGACAGGAATTCCGGCTGGCATCTGGGCGATAGAAAGCAGCGAATCGAGGCCCTTAAGTGCCTTGCTCTCAACAGGTACGCCGAGAACGGGTACAACCGTCTGCGAGGCACACATTCCCGGGAGATGAGCCGCACCGCCGGCACCGGCGATGATGACCTCGATTCCGCGTTCCTCTGCTGTTTTGGCAAACTCAAAAAGCAGATCAGGCGTTCGATGAGCCGAAACGATCTTGGTCTCATGCTCAACACCAAACTCGGTCAAAACCACCGAAGCATGCTCCATCGTCGGCCAATCCGACTTGCTGCCCATAATGATCGAAACGACCGGTTTTCTTGCTTTAGTGGTCATACGTCGAGGTAAACTCGCTCTTCCATGTTCTATTGTTCGGCCACAAAATCCACTTCTCCAATATTGTCCGTCAGCGTTACAACGCGACTTGGTGTTGAGAATGTGTATCGCTTCGAGTTTACGGTAACTACGTAAGTTTCTCCCGCAGTTAGACCTTCGACAGAAAAGTAGCCAAATGACGATGTTTTGGCTATTCGCGGCTGTGAAAGACTATTGCCGGTGATCGAGACCGCTGCGTTTCGAACACCTGAGCCGTCGTTTGTTACAACTCGACCGGAGATCGATGCTGCTGCCGTAGTCGGAGCTAGCGGCGGATTTGTCGGGCCAAGTATCTCGAAATCATCGACCATAAATCCGTCAACAGCATAGCCGGCGCCGCTAAATCCTGGTTTAACTGACAGCACGATGCGGAATGTTACGCTCGGCTGCCCGACCAATGCGGGAACGCCCGTCGTGAGATTGTACGTTACCAACGTGTTGTTTGAGGTTATGGTCCAACCGTATTGGTCAGGGAAGATAGCGGCATCGACCGGACAACCTGTTGCCGGGCCGCGGTTGTACCAATTGGTCGCGTTCGGATCAGCATTTACGCCGAGTCGCGTCCACGTAGCTCCCTTATTGGTCGAGTATTGGACCTGAACAGCAAATGGGCCGTTACAGAACGCGATCTCCATACTGCGGCGAAAACGTAATGTGTAGGCACTGGCCGAAGATGAAAAATTAAAGCTTGGCGATTGGAAAACGCTTTCATAATCGCCCGACGTCAGGTCGGCATCGAGATCGGTCTTCCACACATTTACGGGGGAATTCACGGTCGTCAAGAAATTCGTCGGAACGCCGCGTTCCCATTTATTAACGCCGCCGCGAGTGGACTGCGAACCGAAATCGTCCGTGTTGGTCTCGAATGTGCTGCCATCCGAGGCTACGACGTAGGGCGTGCCTCGATTCGGCAGAATGTGAATGAACTGTGTTTTCGTCAGCGAAGATGCTCCACTGTTGATCGTCAGCGTAACGTTGTATTTTCCGGGAGCGGAATAAAGATGCCCCGGATTCTCAAGTGTGGACAACGGGCTTCCGTCGCCAAAGTTCCAGGACCACGACGTTGCACGGTAACTGTTGCTGTTGAAATAAACAGGCTGGCTAACGTACGAAAGCGTATTCGTCGAGCTAAATAATGCAGTAGGCGTTGTAAACAGATCGGACGCATATAATCCGCGACCGTGAGTGGCCGCGATGACATAGCGGTCGCTTTGACGAGCTTGCAGCATATCGACGCGAACATTCGCAAGGCCCGAATTTGATGCGCCCCAAACAGTTGAGCCTCCATTCAGATCATCCGTAGTCCAAACGCCAAGTTCGGTCGCGATCGCTGCTTGATCGCTATTTCCCGGATTAAACAATGCCCAGCGAACCGGCATATCGGGCACATTGCCCTCGACCGAGGTCCAGCTCGTGCCGCCGTTTGTCGATTCCCAGATGCTATTTACGCCGTAGTTGCTGAAAGTAACAAGCAAATGGTTGTCATTGCCAGTTTCAACCTCGACGCTCGAAACGTACGCCGTGGGCAGGCCCGTGCTGATGTTTGTGGCCGTTGGCGCGCCGGTGTTTGCATTATCGACCCGAACGACGCGGCCACTGTCTGATCCGAAGAAAACTCGGTTCGCAGTATTCGGCGAAACCTTTACGGCTGAGACGGTTCCGGCAAGGGCTGCGACACCAACCGCGACAAACGTGGCACCGGTTTGTGGATCGTCCCAACGAAGATACTGGTTGGCATTTCGCGCCGCGTACAGTCGATTGTTTACATCGTCATAATCGGTCGGATTGATAAACAGTCCGCCGGACGTTGTAATGTTCGTCCAAGTAGAACCGCCGTCCGACGAGCGGTAATAGTCGTTATAGACATATTGTGTGAACTGAAACTGCGGCTGATCTTGGTCGATGTGCGTAAATGCACCGTCACCGCCGGTTACTTCGATAGTCGGCTGAATTCCCGCAGAACTGAACTGATGCGTGCCGTTGTCCTGCGCACCTGCGAGATAGTAGCTCGTAAACGATGTCGGGTGCATTGCCGCCGCATAGAACTGAGCGGTTCGGTAGTTCGAGCTTTTGTCGGTAACAGTAGGCAGAGCAACATTGGCATTGGTCGATCGATAGACACCACCGTCATTTACAAAATAAGCGATCGACGAGCTGCCGTTTTGAAACAAGATATGATGCTGATCAGCGTGAGTATATTGGAGCGAAAATCCGCCGTACCAATGAGTTACCTGAGCCCAAGTGCCTGCGCCATCAGTGCTTACAAATACATCAATTCCGCCGGCAAATAACCGATCGCGATTGTTTGGATCGACGGCTATTGCGAGATCGTACCAAGCTTGGCCGCGTGAGAAATCGGCGGCCGGAATTCCGGGGTCGGCGTCTGCCGGTTCGGTACGTGATGTCCAGGTCGTGCCGGCATTCGTCGTTTGCAATATTCCGTTGACGGAACTGCCAAGCTCAACAACGGCATATGCGTAATTTGAGTCGCTTGGCGCACACGCAAGTTCGATCCTTCCGGCCGAGATCGGCAATGTCTGTGCAGCACCGAATGTCGCGCCCGCTGTCGTCGATTTATGGATCGAGCCATCGAGCGTCGAATAGACATCGCCATTGGCGGCAATGTCTACGTCGTAGGTGAAATTGCTGGTCGCACCTGTGATTCCCAATCCGGTGCCGAGAACCTTTGTGAAACTTGTTCCGCCGTCCGTCGATCGTCTTAGGCCGGTCGATGTAGCTACGAGAACAATGCCGGTGCTGTTTACAACGATCTTTTGGCAGTAGTAAAAATTTGCGTTGCTCGTCGATCCTAACTGTGCCCACGTTGCACCGCCGTTCGTGCTCTTCCAAACGCCGAAGCCTTGAATTGCATCCAAATTAAAGTAGCCTTCACCGGTAGTGAAGTACATTACTTGAGTGTTCGACGGATCGTAGGCGATCGACGTGACGGCTAGATTGCCGAACAGATCGTCAACCGGCGCCCAATTTGGTGATGCGGCATTGATGTTAGTGGTTTTCCAAAGACCGCCACCGACGCTGCCTGCCCAAACGGTGTTTCCGGTTCCATCGTTGGGATCGACCATGATCGCACGAGTGCGGCCGCCGACGTTGTTTGGACCTTGTTCTTTCCAGTTTACGCCGCTGATCGGAGCGATGTTATTTCGCATCAGGTCGTCTTTGTAGGCCTTTGCCGCTAGCAGCCGTTCGCTCGGCACATAGCCGAGGGCCGGATCTTTGGTCATTCGGATCTCTTGTTCGAGACGCTCAGCCGGACCATCCTTCTTCTTTTCGGATTCTTCATTCTTGGCCGTGACGAGTCGTGCTTTTGATGTCGAAGGATCGACAAATGACGCCGCAAGAACAAAAAGCCCGATAAACACGATCGAGCCCGCGACGAAAAGAGATGGGCCGGACAATAGACTACTCAAATCGAATTTTCGCATAATTTTGAGCCGAACGACGGCTATTGAGAATTATAGAGCGACGGCAATGCCACGTCGCCGGTTGCTCCCCATTGGTCGATTCTAATCGAGCTGTTCGAGGAGTTGATGATGTACCAGAGACCTTGCCGGAATATCGCAATATCGACTTTGCCATCGCCGTCGAAATCGGAAGGAGCCGGAACGTCCGTAGCGATGCCAAATTGCACAGCTCCGTAGTTTGTTGCCGGATCGGTCGATGTGTACCAAGTGCCGTTTGACGGGCGATAGACGGCGAGATTGTCGCGTCCGTTGCCGTCGAAATCAACGGGAACAGCAATGTCACCGCCGCTGCCAAACTGTGTGGTCTGCACGATCGAATCACTGCTTCGTTGTACGACCCAGAAACTCTGAGCACCCGAAGTAGCTCCAGGACGATAGACCGAAACGTCCGACTTACCGTCGCCGTCAAAATCAGCGACGAGAGCCTTATCGGTACTCAATCCAAATGGCACAACCTGCACGTTCGACGTAGCGGAACGCAAGAGATACCAGTTGCCGTCCGACGGCCTGAATACGCCGAGATCGGCACGTCCGTCGCCGTCAAAATCTCCCGGAACAGGTGTGTCGCCTGCTACACCAAACGATTCGATCCGGAACGAGTTATTCTGGCTGTTGAAAACATACCAGACGCCATCTCGATAAACGGCAATGTCAGTCTTGCGGTCTCCGTCGAAATCGGCAGGAACCGGCCGGTCGGTCGAAATGCCAAACGGCAATGCGAACCAAGAGGTTGGGTTACCGCTGTAAAGTCCCCACCAAGATCCGTTCGAAGGCCTAAATATCGAAAGGTCAGCCTTTCCGTCGGCGTCAAAATCGAATTTCCTGCCCGATGCTCCGGCTTGATTGACGGTGAAGGTCTGTCCTGAGACGGTAACTGTCGCCGAACGTGATTGCGAACCGGTATTTGCCGCAACCGTGAACGTTACCGTGCCGTTGCCGCTCTGAGTTGGAGACGTGATCTGCGTCCAAGCAGCACTGCTTGTCGCCAGATACGAACATGCTCCGCCGGCCGTCACGTTAACTGAACCTGAGCCGCCCGATGCGCCGAAATTCACGGCTGTTTGATTCAACGACGTGGGACAGCCCGATGGTTGCTGAACTTGGAATTGTTTTGAGAGTACACCGTTTGAAACGGTGATAGTGCCGGTTCGCGGACCGCCAAAATTGGGCTGCACCGAAAATCCGACCGATCCGTTTCCGTCGCCGGCTGCAGCAGTGGTCACACTAACAAATGGCGACGATGAGACCGCCGTCCACGAACAGCCGCCTGCCATTGTGATGCCGAATGTACCGCTTCCGCCTGTCGTTGGGAAAGCCTGCGTTGGCGGATTTATTGTGTAATCGCATGCCGTCGTCGATGTAGTGAGATTCACCGACCAACCTCCCGCGATGCTGCCGACATTGTTGCCGGCATCGTCGACCGCATATAGTCGCCAAAAGCCGTTCGGTGCACTTCCGTAAAATGCGGCAAATGTAGAGCCTGTCGGGGCACCTGCGGGAGCCGGAGCCGGGAACGCATCGCCTATCTCAAAGTCCGTCGGCTTGAATGTTCCGGTCGTTAGCGTGCCCGAATCCGAAAGCTGTGACGCTGCTGCGTCGCTGAATGTGAGATTGATGCTGCCGACTTCGTTAACGCCGCCGGCGTCGGACATCAGCACGATACGCCGACCATTCGGTGCCACGAGCATAATGTCGACGTCGTCCGGAGCCGTATGGCTGAGGTCTGTAAGTGTAACGGTTGCATCAGTTACAGTGCCAAGCAAACCTGATACGAGACGCTGCGAAGGATACGGATTCGCGGCTCCGGTCGCTTGTATTCCGATCACATCGTCTGAACTAATTACAGATATTGACCAGCCGCCGCTGATGCTTCCGGCATTTGCACCGGTGTCATCAACTAGATAAAGCGACCACGTACCGTTCGGGTCCATTCCATTGAAAACCGAGAGGAAACGACTGCTTTGGCCTCCGGCGGGAGCGGGAGCCGGAAATGCATCTCCATTCTCGAAGTCGGTCGGTTTGAAAGTGCCCCTGGCAAGAGCCGCTGAACCCGGAAGCGAAGCCGCCGCCGTATCGTCGAAAACCAAATTAAGGTTGGTCGCCGCATTCGCTCCGCCAACGTCGGACATAAGCACGACCTTGTTACCGTTGGGGCCGACAAGCAGCAGATCGACATCGTCCGGTGCCGTGTGGCTAAAATTCGTCAGGTTTACCTGAACAGCCTGCACAAGACCGGTTTGTCCCGAAACTGAGATCTGCGAAGGATAGAGCGACGCAGGACCGCTGGCCGGGATCGTCAACGCGTTCGTGTTGAAACCTGAGATCGCGTTCGTGATCTGAATATTGTCGATCCACCATCCCTGGCCGCCTTCCATATTGTCGGAAGCGAACCGCCATCTTAAGCGAATCGACTGGTTCGACGTATTTGCCGGCAGATTTATCTCGGTGGTAATAAAATTTACGGAATCGCCTGTCCACGCGTTTCGTCCTGACAAAGTGCTCGCCACCATAGGCGTGTCGTAGCTGCCAGAAACAAAGCTACCGCCCGCTGAAATGATGTCAGTGAATGCACCCGCTCCGATCGCAAGTTCCAGCACACCGCCGTCGAACTCGTAGTCCATCTGATATCGCTGACGGAAAACAAGCTTATGACGAACATTTCCTAGCGTGATCGAAGGCGTCGTTACTGCCGCGTCGCCGGTCACGAAAGGATCATTCGTATACATCGAGTTCGGCGGCGAATCTGCAAACGTCGTCACGGCTTTGAAAGCATCGCTGCCGCCGGAGTTTGTGGTCGTCCAGCCGGCCGGAAGTGTTCCCGCAGTGACCGAATCGAAATTCTCACTAAATGCGACCGCTCCCGGAGCCATTGGATCGTCTTGAGCAGACGCCGTGCCGCCGCCTACTGGCGATAGCCACAAGGCACATAGCAAAACGAAAACAACCAAGACGGTTGCAACATACGGGCCAGCTTTCCGCGAGCTTACGATCATTTGATTACTACTCCGACGAATGATTGATAAAAGCGAATTATCGGACTATTTGACGACAATAGCAAGAGATTGCGCTTCACATACGCCGAAAAACTAGGTAATATTCCAAGAGTTTCTAAGATAATCAGAAGTCAGGTTCGAGAGTGTGTCATGAGCAGTTTTAGATCCATTTCGAAAGGTTTCATTGCATCGATAGCGACAGTTTTATCGACTGTGCTGCTCGTTTGCGTATCTATTTCGGCCCAAATGCCTGAGGATGCTCCGATCTTGATAAGCGACGCCGAATCGACCGCAGCGTATGCGACGGTCAATGGCGTTTCCGTTAAGGCTGTTCGGCCGAGCCGCGATGAAGTTGTCACTGTTTACCTGACTAATCTCGATCTGCTGGAAGATGAAGGTGCGACAGCATTTCGTGCCGAGTTCCAAGATTCAAGATACTACCGATATCCGCTACAGATCGTCGGTTTTGAAAGAACACAAGAGCGAAAGAATGTTTACGCGCTGGCGATAAGAGTTGCAGGTTTGCCGGAAATCGGCGAGGTTCTAGTGCGCGTCACATGGCGCGGTATGACGAGCAATCGAACACGGTTGATGATCGGCGAAAAAGGCCCCCGAATCGCCGATGACGAAGGTGCGTTTCCGACGCCGATGCCGGGAACTCAAACGCTGACAAAGACCCGTGCTGCAAACCGAGCGGCGTTGCCGTGGGCGGGTGATCGAGTTCGGTTCATGACGCAAGCGACATTTGGCGTTAACGCTGCGACCGAATTGAAGGTTCGGCGTCTGGGCTATAACACATGGCTCGAACAGCAAATGGACGAGCAGCGTTACCTGCAGTTCACGTATCCCGAATTTCCGCTGCAGCCGCAGGTTCCGATCCCGACTTGTGACGGCGACACTCAGCCGACCGACGTGCCGATCACGTGTTTCCGTGATCGATACACGATGTATCCGCTGCAGAACTGGTTTTACAAGGAGGCGCTTTATAACGAGGATCAACAGCTACGCCGCCGTGTTTCGTGGTCGCTCCATCAGATCTTCGTCGTTTCCGGAAGACAGCTTAATCAGCCTTCGCGAATGCTGCCGTACATTCAGATACTCGACAAAAATGCGTTCGGAAACTACCGAACATTGCTCGAGGAAATGACGCTCAGTCCGGCGATGGGCAACTATCTTGACATGGCGTCGAGCACCGTTCAGAACCCGAACGAAAACTACGCCCGCGAGATCCTTCAGCTTTTCAGCATCGGTCTCGATCAGCTCAATCAGGACGGCACGCCGATTCTCGATGGCAATGGCAACAAGATACCGACCTACAATCAGGAAACGATCGTAAATTTCGCGAAGATATTTACAGGTTGGACTTATTGTAACGTCGGCTGCGGAAACTCACAGCCCGGAATTGTGAACTATCGCGATTCGATGGTCCTGACTCCCGCGAACCACGATACGACGACAAAAACGCTTCTAAATTATCCGGGAGCTACGCCGTTCGTGCCTGCGGGACAAGATCCGAATGTCGATCTCGATGCAGCACTCGACAATATCTTTTATCATCCGACGACCGCACCGTTTATCAGTAAACTGCTCATTAAACAGCTAGTTACAAGCAATCCGACGCCCGCATACGTCGGTCGAATCTCTGCTGTTTTCCGAAACAATGGCTCGGGTGTTCGCGGCGATCTTAAGGCAGTGGTCAAGGCAATTCTGCTCGACCCTGAGGCTCGCGGCAATGTAAAAACAGATCCTAATTACGGTCATCTGCGTGAGCCTGTACTGTTTTTGACGAGTTTCATGCGACCGTTCTCGCCGGTGGCTGCGAACAATATTACGGTGCCGGTTGCATGTAACGGTCTGAGCGACGGCGTGCTGAATGGTCTGTCGCAGCCGCTCGATCAGGACGTTTGGAATCCGCCGACGGTGTTCAGCTATTATCCGATGGAATACATCATCCCGAACACGCCGCTTGCCGGTCCGGAGTTTCAGATATTTTCGACTGGAACCGCATTGAAGCGTCCGAATGCCGTAAATCAAATGGCACCTGCCGGTTCAACGACCAGCGGCGGCGTAGCCGCAGTTACCGGAACAGCGTCGAATACGCCTTGCGGCACGCGAATTCAGTTCACTCGTTTGCAAGACCTTGCCGCAGCCGATAGCACAGGCGGACAGCTCGTCGATACTTTGAATCGCGAGTTGCTCAACGGTTCGATGAGTGCAGCCTACCGTCAGCAGGTATTGAATGCCGTTCAGGCAGTTTCCGCGGCCGACACGCTAAAGCGTGCGAGAACGGCTCTCTATATTATCGCGACTTCATCGCAGTATCAGGTCCAGAGGTAAAGAACATGAAAAGCGATCGTCGCGAATTTCTAAAATCATCGTGCAAAGTTCTTAGCATGACCGCAATGGCCACGCAGATGCGGCATTTTGGCCTGATGGACGTGTTGGCCCAATCGAGCCGCGACGACAAAGACGTTGCGGGCGACGATTACAAAGCTCTCGTCTGCCTATTCATGAATGGCGGAAATGACGATAAGAACACGTTCATTCCGAATTATACCGAAGGCTACAATCTCTACGCCGCCGCTCGCCAGGCTCAGGGCCTTGCCATCGCACAGAACACGTTATTGCCAGTTACGCCGCCGACGATGGGCGGGCAAACTTGGGGCTTTAATCCGGCAATAACCGAGCTAAAGCCGCTGTTTGATCAAGGTAAAATGGCAGTTGTGCAGAATGTCGGCTGTCTTGTTCAGCCTTTGACACGCGCAACCTATCAGGCCGGTGCTCCGCGTCCATATCAGCTGTTTTCGCATCCAGACCAAGTCGAACAGGCCCGAAGCGCGATATCGAGCTACAAATCGACAACAGGCTGGGGCGGCCGCGTTGCTGATCGAACCGGCGGCCTGAATCCCGGAGCCGGAATTCCGATGGTCACTTCCATCGCCGGTGCCACGTTATTCAACATTGGTGCAAATACAGCTCCGCTCGTTGTAACGGCTGCACCGACGCCGCTTAATCAAGTTTTGACGTTGACCGGTTTTGGAACTGCGGCTGACGAGCTTGCACGCCGTGCCGCGATGGACAACGTTCGGGCAATGGACCTGAACTATACGATGGTCCAGCAATCGAGCCAGTTGACGCAGCAAGCGATCGCGGCTAGCCAAGCCCTTTCAACCGATCCAACATTGACCGTTACTTTTCCGTCCACGGTGCTTGGCAATCAGCTGAGACAGGTCGCGAAATTGCTCAAGTTCCGTGTCGGGCTAAACATGAGCCGACAGATCTTCTTTGTCGAACTTGGCGGCTTTGACACGCACAGCAGTCAGGTAACGCCTCATCGCAATTTGCTGATACAAGTCAGCCAAGCAGTTCGTGCGTTCTATGACGAGACCGTTGCTCAGGGAATTTCCGATAAAGTTACACTATTCACTTTGTCAGATTTCAGCCGTACATTGAATCCTGCCGGTTCCGGCGGCGGCGTCGGTTCAGATCATGGTTGGGGCGGAGCTCAGTTTGTCATCGGCGGAGCCGTAAACGGGGGCGATTTCTACGGCAGGCCAACTTCTAATGGCACGATAGTTCCAACATTGGTCAATGGCGGTTTGGACGATGCCGACGCTCGAGGGCGTTTTATTCCATCAGTTTCGGTCGAGCAGTACGCTGCAACACTCGCACGTTGGTACGGACTCGCGGAAACGGATATACCGCTCGTATTTCCGAATATAGGAAACTTTTCGACCTCAAATCTTAGCTTTATGGCTGCGGCTTAGTTCTAATGGGCGGCGGTGGACATTGAGTGAGCGCTTGGTTCAACGTGTTTTGAACAAGCATTATCAACCAGTTGTTCGACGAGAGAATCGATGTGCTTTCCGATCGCGACACGGGCGTTGGCTAGTTCGGAGACGATCAAAAATCTGGCCTTGTCGAGCAACGTCTGTTCCCGAAACGACAGTTTCTTTACTCTACTTAGGTAAGTAAGCTTCTTGAGAACGTCCGCGATCTGAAACAGGTCACCTGAGCGAACCTTGTCGATAAATTCTTTCGACCTTGACTTCCAATCAGCCGGCAAATTGTCGAAATCCTTTTCCAGATCCGCAAGCAATTCTCTACATTGTCGGCTATTGAATATTGGTCTGATGCCAAGCGATTGAGCACTATCGTCGGGAACGAAGATGGTCGATCTGTCGCCAAGCAATCGCAATGAGAATCCGCTGACTATATTATCGCCAAGTTTCAGGTCGGAATGAGACTCAACAACGCAAACGCCTTGATTCGGATATGCGACTTTTTGTCCAATGACCAACTTTATCATGGCCGTTCACCTGCGATCGGAAATGCCAAAAAGGCCTAAAAACAAAGGCTCCACGCGTCCTGACAACACATCTCACTGTTGAAGTATCTTAAGTATAGCACACTCTGTTGAAGATTTGGAATACTTTTATAACTACGGCTTTCCGGCTAACGGCACACAAAGAATAGGCTGTCCGAAAAGAGATTTTGGCAACCCTTACTTATCGTCGAAGAGAAAATTTAGTCGGAAAATATGTTGCATCCGTGCTATACTGTTTGGTGGATAGAACCTTGCATTCATCGCGTGATCTTTGACAATCTTTTTTGATTGAAAACATATGGATTTGGAACCTTCGTCGCTTGTAAGACCTTGTATTGCTGATTTTTTTGAAATAGGCGGAATTTCGACTTATCGTCGCGATAAGTGTAATAACGACAATAATTTACACGTTCCGTAAAAGTCGTGAACGCCTCGTGAACAAGATTTTGCAGAGATCCGACGTAAGTCATTGTGCTAGCGAGGCTTATGCGATTTTCACCGCCGTTCGAGATTCAGCTTGTGTGAACGGAACGGGACTGAGCTCGCCACGAATTCACCAATAAGACATGCTCCCAATTTGTACATTTATATAGGAACTTTGGGACCTTCGAAGGTGAAAAAGAGGCTGCCTTTTCAGACAGCCTCACTAGGTGTTTTCAGATAATGATCGAGTCTACTGTTCCGAGACCCAATCGAAATCACTGATGTCGTCGGTTAGCAAAACAACACGTGACGAAGGATTGAACGTATAGCGTTTGGACGCAACATTCAATACGACTGATTGGCCCGCAAGCAGATCGTCGAAACGGTAGTATCCGAACGATCCTGTTTTCGTAATGCGAACCGTACCGTCCTCTTGGACGAGCGATATCTGAACATTTCGAATTCCGAATCCGTCGGCTGTCGTCAGACGTCCAGCAACGCTGGCGAACGACGCGGATGGCGGCAGATAGAAACCGATATCCAACGTATGGTTGTTCGATCCGGCACCACCTGTCGTGTGAGCGATGACAGGGAAGTTACCAGCCGGGGAACCAACAGGATTTGCGACCGTTGATGCATCCGAGTCTGAAGCATCATCGTTGCCCAACTGCGAAGTCTGATCGCGTACCGTCAAGATCAAACCGGCAAGCGGACCGCCGACATTGTAGTTCGCCGGATTATCCAAACGGATCTGATAGGCTGTGTTCGGGTCAACTCGGCGAGTACATGACGCAGGCATGCTGTATGTCACGACCAGTCTAGGTGCTGCGGCGGCTCCACCGTCCCATGACTCGGCTTCTCTGTACAGAGCATTCGTAGACGACCCTGTCACACGGAATGCCATTGAGTTACCGCTCGCCCATCCTCCGCGATTAACGATCGCCTGAACGATGTTTGTGAGCGAAGGCGTGGAGGTGTTTGTGGTCTGATCTTGCGTCCATGCTCCGGGTGACCAGCTTACATCCTGTCCGGAAAGCCAAGTTCGCCCGCTGATGTTATTCGCAGTTGTAGCGAAAGTAGCGGCGTTATCAACATTCTGACCCTGGATCGTATATGTTGGATTCCCTGCCGATACAGTGCCGCTGTTGTTGGCCGTGAACTGTATGTAAGCGCTAGTGATCGTTGCTCCTTGCGGAATGGTTATATTGTTAAATCTGACGCCTACATTGTTGTAAGCAGTTCCACCGCCGCCATTGTCTTCGTTGAAAAAGTCGATGTCGTTACTGTTCAAGGTCACAGCGCCGCCGGTAGTTGCTTGTTCGGCATCATCGGAGCTTGAGTCGACTCTGACATCAACACTGCCCGTCGTAGTACCGCAGCTGTAGTTGAGCATGTTCGTGTTGTTGGCTCCGCCGAAGATGTAGTGGCCATTGGCATTGGTCGTTGTAGTTCCGATCTGGGCATCAACGGTTCCGTTGCCGTCGGTGTCGCCCCAAAGCGTGACCGTCGCGTTAGCGACCGGCAGTTCGCCCGGATCTTGAACTCCGTTTCCGTTTGAATCTCGCCATATGCGATTTCCGATCTCGATCGGCGACTGATTACACATCGCAACGAGCGATCCGAGGCCATTCGTCTTACCAAAATCCGGCTGGCCAACACCTCCGAGACCATTGTAGATGCGATATGCACGGTCGGCGTTTCCGGTGTTGTTGTTCCAGAGGCGAATACCACCGTCGAACGTCGCACCGCTGTCGATCGTTCTGCTGATCGGATCGAGCAATGTAGACATTACGTGCTGGCGGCCGGGAATGTACAATAGTGAACCCCACGATACTTCGTCGTGATAGTTCGCTCCGTTCGGCGTCAGGCAGAAATCGTCTTGGTGGTAGAATTCGCCTTCGCCAGGGCCTTGACCGGTATTTTGCGGAGCCGTGCCGGTACCGCCGCAGCGGCCATTGCTCTCAAGTGTCCACGATCCGAATGTGCCGCAAGCACGAAGCGTATCACCGGCCGTTCGTTTCGCATCAGGGCCTGCATCCAACGCAGCATCGCCTGTGCGGTCGCGAACGCCAAGGACCATATTCCCGTTCTCGAACTCGATATCGGTCAACATTGGCATCGGAAATGCGAAAGGTGTTTGCATCGTCGCGACCCAAGGACGCCACTCGGCGGCAACGCTCGGATCCGCGAAACCGCGATTGTAGTTGAGCGGTGCCGAGAACGATGGAGTTGCGGTTATCGCCAAAGTTGTCGGATTTACGGCAAAGACGTACGCGAATAGGTTTGCCGCACTTGCAGTGCCGGTCTCGGACGTACAGACAACACCGATGTAAACTGTTCCGCGATAATACGTGACGGCAAACGGTCGCTTATTGTTATTGTCCGCGCAATTTGCACTTGTTCCGCCCGGAGTAGGCAATGTTAGCGACGTCACTGACGCACTGCTGCCAAGGTTTGCACCGGTTGTAGGATTCAATGCATAAAGGCGACGGTCTTGTAGATTCATTACGAAGAGGCGGCTATTGTCATCAGCCAATGCCATTCCGCCTAAGCTTGTTTTGCCTGTCGCATCCCAGCCCGCGTCACCGTTGTCGCTCGAGTAGTCGAGAACATCGTGGCTGTTGGTCGTCGCGTTTGGCACCGTAAATGTTGAGACAACAGCGCTTGTCGCAGGGTTTACGACATAGATCGCTCCCGGATCATCTGAATCGTTTAGGATCCCATTGGCTCCGGGACCGAAACCTGAGTGCTTCTTAAAGTATGACGCAACGTAGATTCTGTTAGTAGCACGGTTGTAAGCGATCGAATTGATCGTTCCAAGCGTCGCTGCCGTTGTGGTCAGAGAATGCGTCAGAGGATTGTCGTAATTGGAGACCGTTGTGTCCGTGTAGGTTGTTCCCGCCAAATACGGGAAATCATACAAAACAGCGTTGTTCGCGTAGGTTCCGTTCGATGCACCTTGAGCGTATCGCGGTATTACGATCGTCGGATTGTTCTGGCAATAATCCTCCGCACGAGTTACGGCAAGATTGACGTTCGACGTGTTTAGATTGTTTACAAAGTGAACAGTCGAGCCAGCGTCTGTAGCTGTTCCACCAAGCACCGAATCGTTGCTTCGAGCCGAAGGTGTAAATCCGCTAGGCAGTGTCGTGAACTCGACGCGATATGGCCCCGTTCCACCGGCAACCAGACTATAAGTTCCGTTTGCAGCCGATGTTGCAGTGCCTTGAAGTGCACCAACTGAATCGTAGGCCGAAACGGTAACGTTGGCGACACCAACATCGATCGATTCAGTTCCGGACGCCGTATCGTAGGCACCGTTTTGGTTAAAATCCTGAAAGACGCGGCCCGTGATCGTGCCGGCCATCATTACCTCGGACATATTCTCGTCGCGCGAAAACTGCGCGTGCGACGGTGACGAATACCAAAAGACGAATGTCAAAGCAACAATGGCAGTGACGGACAGTAGTGCCGCAGCGTGGCGGACAGAGAAATACGTACGATTCATAATCAATTCGAGTTCTTGGGTTAGGACTTGGCTGGATGGGAAATGGCCCAAGGAAGGTGCCTAGAGTTGGCCGCGTAACACACGACCACAGACAGTCTACGATACGGAGCTAAACAATGTCAAACATTTTTGTGCGCCCAAGTTATTGTTTTTTGAGATGTTCCGCGAACTGTTTTCGAAACTTCGCGACCTTAGGAGCAACCACGGCGGCGCAATATGGCTGGTTAGGATTATTGGCGAAATATTCCTGATGATAGTTCTCGGCAGGCCAAAATTTGTCGAACGCGGTTACCTCAGTGACGATAGGATTGTCGTAGATCTCCGCTGCATTTATTTCGGCGATGATCTCGTGAGCAGTTTCCCGTTGATCTCCTGAATGATAGAAGATCGCTGAACGATAGGACGTTCCGATGTCATTACCTTGCCGATTTAGCTGAGTTGGGTCGTGAACCGTGAAATACACACGAAGAAGATCGGCAAACGACAGATGCAAAGGATCGAACTCTATCTGTACAACCTCAGCGTGTCCGGTAGTTTCGGAGCAAACTTCCTGATATGTCGGGTTCTCTTTGTGTCCGCCGCTGTAGCCGGAAACTACGTCTTCGACGCCAACAAGGTCATCGAAAACTGCCTCAACACACCAAAAACATCCTGCCGCTAACGTTGCTGTCTCAAGTTCTGCCATTATTGTTTCTCGTTTACCGCGATCTCGAATAGAAATTCCAATATTTCAATATTCGTCCGAGCCTGCTTCACGGTTTCACCCCAAGTATACAATCCGTGTTTGCGAATGAATATACCGACAGCAGAAATATCGTCGGAAAGCACATTTGCTATCACGTGCGACAAAGCGACGTGATCTTTTGAATTATCAATAATCGGAACACGGGCCGACTGGTCAAATCGATCGATACCGTCGAGACTCGCCAACGCTTCGTAACCCGAGAACTCGAGCACGCCGTCTACATAATTCTTGTCCGTCAAAATAATGCCGGGAACGCTCTGTGAGTACAGCACACACCGAGCTCGCGGACGCATTCGGTAGATCGCGAGGTGAAGCAGCGAACCATCCGACGGCCGGCCAAAGCCTTGTAAGATCTCGGCGTCTTCGTCCAGTTCTAGGAAGTTCGTTTCGTCCAGATCACCGATGTCGTCACCGGCCGACGTTATACATAGACGAGTTGGTTTACGAGCAAGCAGCACGCTGAAATTGCCGCTCGATCCACGAAGCCATCCTCGGCCATGAAATGAACGGCCTACTATTGCAAGTTCTTCAGTAAGAGAATTTTGTTTTGCGGGCATAAATAAAGCTGGCTCTATGATCGGCTCTATCTATAGTCTGAAAGGAAAATCGTAATTTTTCAATAGAATTCTGCTCGGTTTAATAGTTTAATTTCCAAACAACAATAATCTGAGCTGATTTGCCCACGTTCGGCCATCGACGTATATGCGAGTAGTTAATAGTATTTTTGTGCTGATCTTGACGGCACTAGTGTCTGTTTATGGAGTAGGTGCACAGTCTTTTAGTGAGAATTTTGATACCGTAATGCCGAGCGGTTGGAGTAGTCAGAATAACAGCGTGGCCGGTGCGACCGGCTGGTTTGCTGGAAACACGACTGTTTTTGGTTCGCAAGCCGGGGCCGCATCATCATACATTGGTGCAAATTTCCAAAACACGACCGGTGCGAATACGATCAGCAACTGGCTGATCTCGCCAATAAGAGTTTTTCGAAATGGCGATACGATCAGGTTTTATACTCGTACGGTGACAACAGGCGGATTTCCGGATCGGCTTCAACTTCGGCTGTCGTTAGCGGGCGACAGCGTTAGGGTTGGCAGTTCCGCAACCAGTGTCGGCGACTTCACCACACTTTTACTCGATATTAACCCGACATACACCACGACCGATTATCCTACGACTTGGACACAGTATACAGCCACGATCTCAGGCCTTGCGGCAAATACCGCCGGTCGAGTTGCATTTCGTTACTTTGTTGAGAACGGCGGGCCGCTAGGCGTGAATTCGGATTACATCGGAATCGATTCATTCCAATACACATCGCTCGGACCGACCTCGGGAACCGCATTTGTCGCGGGGCGCATATTGACGCCGGAAGGCAACGGACTACGTAATGCGGTCGTTTCCGTGACGGACCAAACAGGGCAGACGATATCGACCCGAACAGGAAGCTTTGGCTATTTTCGATTCGACGGCATCGAATCGGGACAATCAGTTGTTTTGATCGTGAACTCGAAACGATTCCACTTTGATCCTGTGGTTCTAAACGTAAATGGCTCGATCTTCGATCTTGAGGTAACGGGACAGGATCCGCTACCGTTGGCAGACGAATTTGCCGCGTCCGGGAATCTTGAGAACGATTTGTCGCTCGTTAAGGATCACAATGTTCGGCGAGTTTTTCCACGCATAGAATCGTGCGTAAACCCTTGAGGCCACAAAGAGTAGAATACCAATAGCGAATGGGATCGAAGACCAGCCAATTCCGACATATTGAGACACTACTATTGATAAAACGAAACTTACTAGTAATGCTACAAGTCCCACCAAGACGGATATTTGTTGTCGTTTGAATACACCTCTAAATCGACCGATACAACTCGTGCAGAATGGTGCGATCACTGAATGTGGTTTGTTGAGGACATGCTCAGCGATAATGCTCACGCCGCCCGCTAATTTCGCAAATTGCGCCACCGGACTGTTTTCAGTTTCCTCGAATTTATATGACTTAACATTGGTCTGAAGGCCACAGACAATGCAAAATGCAAAAGGTAAATGCACCACACCATCTGATTCTGAGAGCTTTACGTCATGTTTCATCATTGTCTGCCGAAGATGCTAGGAAACAAGAATCATAGTGGTAATTTAGATTAGGACCGATTTAAAAAATCTCCATTACGTTACTCTTCGTCTTGCCGTAGAGCTTCGAGAACCGATAGATCCTCAAGCGTCGTTACGTCTCCCGCAACTGCACCGCCGGCTGCCAGTTCCCGGAGCAAACGCCGCATGATCTTGCCCGAACGCGTTTTTGGCAACGCATCTGTAAATCGAATATCGTCGGGCTTTGCCAGAGAGCCTATCTCTTTGGCGACGTGAGCTCTCAATTCGTTCTTCAATTCGTCGCTACCTGTACGGCCGCCTTCGAGCGTTACAAATGCCGCGATGGCTTGGCCTTTTATGTCGTCAGGACGGCCGACGACGGCTGCTTCTGCAACAGTTTCGTGCGAGACAAGCGCGGATTCGATCTCTGCGGTTCCCAAGCGATGACCACTGACATTTATCACGTCATCGACTCGGCCCATGATCCAAAAATAGCCGCGATCGTCACGTCGGGCACCGTCACCGGCAAAGTAGTAACCCGGGATTTCGGACCAATACGCTTGTTTGTAACGTTCGTCGTCGCCCCATAAAGTTCGCAGCATCGACGGCCATGGATGCGTCGCGACGAGATAGCCGCCTTCGTTCGGGCCGACCGGTTTTCCGGCTTTAGTGACAACATCAAGCATAATTCCCGGCAATGGCCGCGTCGCAGTTCCGGGAACCGTCGGCGTTGCTCCGGGCAATGGCGAGATCATCGCGGCTCCGGTTTCAGTCTGCCACCAAGTATCGACGATCGGACATCGTTCTTTGCCGATGACCGAGTGATACCACATCCAAGCCTCAGGATTTATCGGTTCGCCGACGGTTCCGAGCAGTCTCAGGCTCGAGAGATCATGCTTCAACGGATACTGCTCGCCCCATTTGATGAATGCTCGAATGGCGGTCGGTGCGGTGTAAAAGATCGTCACGCGATTACGCTCGATTATGTCCCAGAAGCGGTCGAAATCGGGAAAGTTCGGTGCTCCCTCGTACATCATCACCGTCGCACCATTCGCTAACGGGCCGTAAACGACATAGCTATGGCCCGTGACCCAACCGATATCTGCAGTGCACCAATAGACGTCTTCGTCCTTCATGTCGAAGACCATCTTCGTTGTATAAGCCGCCTGCGTCAGGTAGCCGCCGGTCGTGTGTAAGATGCCCTTCGGCTTTCCGGTCGTGCCAGAGGTGTAGAGAATGTATAGCGGATGTTCGCTGTCGAGCTCGACTGCGGGACAATTCGCATCGACCGTCGCCATCATCTCATGCCACCAATGATCGCGTCCCGGACGCATCGCAACCTCGCTTCCTGTTCGTTTGTAAACAACCGTTCCCGTGACAGTCGGACAATGTTCTACGGCTTCGTCAACGACAGGTTTCAGCATTATTTCGCTGCCGCGACGAAAGCCGCCGTCGGCCGTGACGATCAGATTACAGCCGCCGTCATTCACTCGATCGCGAATCGCGTCGGCAGAAAACCCGCCAAAAATAACGGTGTGTGTCGCGCCGATCCGAGCACACGCAAGCATCGCGATCGCAAGTTCCGGCACGAGCGGCATATACAGAGCGACACGGTCGCCGGTTTCGACTCCGAGTTTCTTCAGCACGTTCGCGAATTTACAAACTTCGTGATGAAGCTGCAGATATGTCAGCGTTCGTTGCTCGCCCGGTTCGCCTTCCCAGATGAATGCCGCTTTGTTCTTTCGAGATGTCGTCAAATGACGATCGAGACAGTTATACGCGATGTTGATCTTGCCGCCGACGAACCATTTGGCGAAAGGTTCGTTCCATTCAAGAGTCGTGTGCCACGGTTCAAACCAATGCAATTCCTCCGCCTGCTTTGCCCAAAACGCGGGCACATCGGCTGCTGCCTCGGCGTAAATTCGTTCGTATTCCTCAAAACTTTTGATGTGTGCATTAGCCGAAAATTCGGCTGAAGGCGCAAATACGCGATCTTCGGAAAGTATTGATTCAATGGCGGTTTGTTCGGACATATGAGTTGAGTATAAAGTATCTCTAAGACCCTATGCCACTGTTAGAGATGCGTGACATCGTCAAGGAATTTCCCGGCGTCAAGGCCCTTGACGGCGTGAGCTTTACGCTCGACGCGGGCGAGTTTCATTCGCTGGTCGGCGAGAATGGTGCGGGCAAATCGACGCTGATGAAGGTGCTCTCGGCGGTCTATCCGCACGGAACTTACGAAGGCGATATCTTGATCGATGGAACTGTAAGGCACTTTCGCGGAATCCGCGATTCTGAGGCCGCGGGCGTCGCGATCATCTTTCAGGAATTGTCGCTTGTAAAGGAACTTACCGTTGGCGAGAACATCTTCCTCGGACAGGAACCACAAAAGTTCGGCGTTATAGATTGGGCAGAACTATATCATCGTGCATCGTCGCTATTGAGAGACCTCGAACTCGATCTCGATCCGCGAGTTCATGCCGGAAGCCTTGGTATCGGGCAACAACAATTGGTTGAGATCGCGAAAGCCTTAAGCAAAGACGCTCGAATTCTTGTGCTCGACGAGCCGACCGCCGCGTTGACCGAATCTGAGGTAGAGACTTTGTTCGGAATTCTCGAAAAGCTTCAAGCAAAAGGCGTCGGTATGATCTATATCTCGCATAAGCTCGACGAGGTTTTTCGCCTGAGCGATACGATCACGGTGCTTCGCGACGGGCGAACTGTCGGCACGCACAAAGCCGCCGATCTGACGAAAGACAAGGTCATCGCTGCAATGGTCGGCCGCGAAGTTGGTGACATATATCCGAAACCCGATCACGAACGCGGCGACGTGGCGATGCGAGTCAGCGGTGTGACCGTTTATGACCTAGACGACTCAAACAAAAAGCTGGTCGATGACGTTTCTTTCGAAGTTCGACGCGGCGAGATCCTCGGCATCGCCGGCCTGATGGGAGCCGGACGAAGCGAGACGTTAACGGCTATTTTTGGCGGATGGCTGGGCCGAAGCCATGGCCTGATTGAGGTCGATGGCTTGCCAAAGCGGTTTCATTCTCCTAAAGACGCGATCGCCGCCGGTCTCGGTTTTGTAACAGAAGACCGCAAACGTTTCGGTCTGCTGCTCGATCAGACGATCGTCGATAATATGACTTTAGCTAGCCTCGACAAGGTTTCGGGTAGCTTCTTGACTGATCGAACTCGCGAAACGAAGGCAGTGTCTGGACAGATCACAGGGCTTGGTATCAAGACGCCATCCGCATTTACAGTAGCCGGAACATTGAGTGGCGGCAATCAGCAGAAGGTCGTGCTTGGCAAATGGCTGCTGACCGAACCAAAGGTTCTATTCCTTGACGAACCAACTCGCGGCATTGACGTCGGTGCAAAACAAGAGATATACGCCGAGATCAATCGGTTCGCGAAACAGGGGCTTGCGATCGTTCTCGTATCATCAGAATTGCCCGAATTACTTGGCCTGTCGGATCGCGTTGTCGTCCTGCACGAAGGCCAAGTTACCGCAGAATTCGAACGAGAAAACGCATCACCTGAGAAAGTAATGGCGGCCGCAACGGGCCAGATCGGACAATAATGAGCGAAACAAAGACAAAGTTATTCGACAGTTCTTCCTTACGTGCATACGTAATGCTCGCCATTTTGGCGGTCATCTGGCTGCTGTTTCATTGGCTGACGGGCAGTACCTTTCTAACAGCCCGCAACCTGTCGAACCTGATGACGCAGATGTCAGTCACTGGCATTCTCGCGGTCGGAATGTTGATGCTGATCGTTTCGGGGAACATCGACCTGTCGGTTGGTTCGGTGCTTGGACTTGCCGGAGGTGTCGCGGCATGGGCGTTAATGACGGGCTACAGCTTACCGGTCGCGATGGTTTTGGCGATCGGTATCGGAATTGGCGTCGGACTGTTTCAAGGAACGCTTGCGGCGTACCTGAATATTCCCGCGTTCATCGTTACTCTAGGCGGCCTGCTTGCTTGGCGGGGAGCTGTAAAGTGGCTGCTCGGCGGCAACACGATCCCGATCTCGGACGAGACATTCAAAGGCTTGGGGCAAAGCTATATTGGCACATCGCTTGGTTGGGTGTTGGCTGCGGTTGCCGTTGCATTCGTAATTTTTATGGCGATTCGGCGAGCCCAAAGTGCAAAGGCTTACGGTCTCGGCGAAGCAAATTACACCGGCGAATTACTCAAGACCATCTTGCCCGTCATCGCGATCATCGCTTTTATTTGGGTGATGAACTCGTACGAAGATCGCGGAGTGCCGATACCGGTTTTAGTTCTTCTTGTAGTTGCTTTGATCGGCGGCTTTTTAACGACCTCGACGACATTTGGCAGATATCTCTACGCTATTGGTGGCAATCCTGACGCAGCTCGTTTGTCGGGCATCAATAATAAACGCAACGTCTTGGCTGTGTACGCCATTCTCGGTGCCGTCACGGGACTTGCAGCCTTGATCTACGCCGGACGCGTCGGCAGTGCGACGCCCGACGCCGGCGTCCTCAAGGAACTCGACGCCATCGCCGCCTGCGTCATCGGCGGTGCATCACTCGTCGGCGGCCGCGGAACCATATTCGGAGCCTGTCTAGGTGCCCTTATCATGGCAAGCCTCGACAACGGAATGTCACTCTACGGCGTCCGCGATTTCCTACAGGACATCGTCAAAGGCTCGATCTTGGTTGCCGCCGTTGGGCTCGATATGGCAGGTCGAAGGAACACGTGATCGCAAAAAAGAGGGGCCGTCTGAAAATATTCATCGTCGCTATTGCGGCGATGCTGGTTGGCGGATATATTGCTGCCGCCATCCTCTTGTTTTTCTTCCAAAGATCGTTGCTCTACGCTCGTTCCGCAGCAGCTCCGCCGGCAAATGTTACGGTCAATAGCTTTCGATCTGAAAACGAGACGATCGCGGTCATCACGCGTGAGGTCGAAGGTTCAAAAGCTCTAGTCTATTTCGGCGGTAAGGGTGAGGATGTAGCAGTTCCCTTTGCGAAACTCGCCGAAGAGCTTCCCGATCGGAGCCTTTACTTCATGTACTACAGGGGGTTTGGGCCGAGTACAGGCTTGCCGACAGAGGCAGGGATAAAGGCGGACGGTCTTACTGTTTTCGATGCCGCTCGAACAAAATACGCTAAAGTTGCAGTCATGGGCCGGAGCCTCGGCTCGGGCATCGCTACATATGTCGCGGCGAGCCGAGACGTTGATCAACTTGTTCTGACGACACCGTATGATTCGATCGAAAATGTTGCGAAGGGCCGATTTCCGATTTTTCCAGTCTCGATGATCTTGGAGGACAAATTCGACTCCGCTGCGATCGCGCCAAATATTAAAGCCGATACGTTAGTAATCCTTGCCGACAGAGACTGGTCGATACCACGAGCTCGCTCGGAAAAGCTTATAGAAAAGTTCAATGCGAAGCTGGCGGTTGTTACTTTGCCAGGCACCGATCACAACTCCGTGGCTCAAGACGAGAATTACGTCGTTACGGTTCGCGACTTCCTCCGAAATTGAATACCTAGCCGCCAATAAAACTCATTGATCGCGAAGGCGTGACGAAGGCCGTCTCGTTTATATAATGGCGCGGTTCTTTTTTTAGTGTGACGTTGCGGATGAATTCGGCGATCTCATCGTCGGTTGCTCCGTTGCGAAGAACGTCGCGGAGGTTGTGTTCGGTTGTCGAGAACAGGCACGTGCGGATCTGGCCGTCTGCGGTGAGGCGGATGCGTGAGCATTGGCCGCAGAACATCTCGGTGACGGGAGCGATGATGCCGATCTCGCCGGGCGAGCCGTCGGTGAACGTATATTTCCACGCCGTCTCACTTCCGCGAGTTGGGGCGACCAATTCGAGCGGAAAAACTGTATTTATTTTGTCAAAGATCTCACGTCCTGAGACGACTTGGCTGCGATCCCATTCGTGGCCACTGTCGAGGGGCATAAATTCGATGAAGCGAAAGCTCGCTGCGCTATCGCGAGCAAAGCGTGCCATTTCGACAACTTCATCATCGTTGCGGCCTCGAACAACACAGGCGTTAACCTTAACCGTTGAAAAGCCCGCAGCCTTTGCCGCAGAGATCGATCCGAGAACATTGTCGAGTTCGTCAACGCCGGTAATATCGGCGAATTTCTGACGGTCGAGACTATCGAGGCTGATAGTAATACGGTCTAGCCCGGCATTGCGTAGCTTTTGAGCATTCTCGATAATACCGTGGCCGTTGGTCGTGAGCGCAAGGTCTTTCAATGCGGGCTTGAGTTGCGATAGTTCAAAGACAAGATCGATAATTCCGCGACGCAGCATCGGCTCGCCGCCGGTCAGTCTGATCTTCTCGATGCCTAGCGAGACGAATACGGAAGCGAGACGGGTGATCTCTTCGAATGTGAGGATCGTGTCACGGCGAGCCATTGGCGGCTCGCCGTTTGGCAGACAATAGAAACACCGAAAGTTACAGCGATCGGTCAGCGAAATTCGCAGATCGCGTATCTTTCGTCCATATGAATCGAGCAACATCTAGTTGTATGCGTCGTGCAGTTTCTTGATCTGAGCGAGCAAAGTCTTCGTTTTCGGCTGCGAGGTTTTCTTTACAATTGCGGAGATCTCATCGAGAGCTTTCTTGAGTTCGACGCGCTCTTCGCCCTCGCCGGGACCGCTGTAGGTTTCGCCTGGGCCGATGTCATTGACGATAGGTTTGAAGCCGGCGATCAGATTGTCGATCGCTTTTCTCGAGTACTTTCCTTTTGGATAAAGACTCAAATATTCGGCTTCGGTCATTCGCATCAGGGCAACATAGCAGTTAGTGTAGCCTTCGCATTCGCCCGGAATCGTATTGTTAGCGGCGGTCCATGCTATTTCTTGAGCGATCGGCAGCTTGCTGTATTTCTTTTGCAGATCCCAATACCGCTCGGAACGAACGAGCCATTCGCCAGACGGCTCGCTGTAAACGATGTCTTTGTCGTTCTTGCTCAGAAGCGATTTGTACGGCTCTTTATCGTGGCCATTGATCGGTATCTTGGCAAGTGACTTGCCGAGTGCAACAAGCCGATTATATTCCTTCGTCGCCGCCGCAGACGATTGAGCGTTCGCTGCAATAACAAAGGTGCTGAGCAGCAAAAATGCTCCAATAACCAACGATCTGAATTTCATACAGTTCTCCTCAATGATCCTATTTAACAACATACTTCGCGTTTCGCTGTAATCCGCTGAGTTTTGCACGCTTAATGGCAGAGCCTCTAAAACGCCCGACATACTTTTCGTGCGACATATTGATGACAATATCTGGGTCGAGAGTTGTTTCACCATTTCTTGGCTCAAAACGGTCTTCAATAGTCGGCGATTCAAACCTGTTCCAAGGACAAACGTCCTGACAAATATCGCAGCCGTAAAGCCAGCCATCAATATTGTCGGCAACAGCTTTCGGCAATTCCTCGTCGCGGAGCTCGATCGTAGCGTGCGAAATACACTTTGCCGAATCGACAACGTAAGGCGCTACTATCGCATTCGTCGGGCAAGCATCGAGACAAGCGGTGCATGTCCCGCAATGGTCTTCGACGATTTCGCTGTCGTACTCGAGCTCGACATCGACGATGAGCGAGCCGATGAAAACCCACGAACCTACATCTTTTGTGATCAGATTCGAATGTTTGCCGAGCCATCCAAGCCCGGCCCGCACGGCCCACGCTTTGTCCATGAACGGCACTGTGTCGACACAGATCTTACTGTTAACAGACGCGTCTTGTTCGCGCATCCAAGCAAGCAATGCCAATAGTTTCTCTCTGACAACATCATGATAATCGTCGCCCCAAGCGTATCGCGAAATCTTGCCGCCAGTGTCTAAGTGTTCGTGAGGTGTGAAATAGTTCGACGTAGTAACGATGATCGAACGCGCGTTTGGCATGAGCTGATGCACATCACCACGCTTGTCAACATGATTCTCCATCCACGACATCGAGGCGTGAAGGCCGCGCGCGAGCCATTCGCCGAGATGCTTGGCTTCTGAGTCAAGCGCGCCTGCCGCGACGATACCTACGCTTTGAAAACCAAGTTCGAGCGCATTTTGTTTGATCGATGCTGAGGTCAGCGGCATTGGTTTCGATTATGCATAAAAATGGCCGGATGAACTAAGTCATCCGGCCATAGTCTGATCGAAGCTAAGCTCAACTAGAAGCTGAACTTGGCACCGAGTTGGAATTGACGCGAATCGTAAGCTGCGGTCGAACGGCTAAAGTAGCGGCCGTTGCCTGCACGACTTGCGGCTGAGTTTACATCCGTAAAGAACGGCGATGCCGAACCTTCGTTAAATCGATTGAAGAGGTTAAAGCCCTCAGCAATGATGTCGATACGGAAACGCTCGCCCCATGTAAATGCTCGCGACAGGCGAAGATCAACCGATGCGAACGAACCGGTTTTGCCCATATTTCGGCCCAATGCTCCAGTGCCGAATACGAGCTGGCCGCTGGAGTTGATGTCAAACATCGAGCACGGCTGACCGATACCGACTGCTCCGGGGCCGGATGCCGCGGTAGTTGCGGTACAGAGAGAACCGTCGGCACGAACGTCCGGTCGGTCGGTTTGCGACGACTGGTCATTGTTACCATCAACATTTGTGATGATGTTGAACGGACGTCCTGACGAGATCTCAATGATCGGTGCCAGCGTGAAGTTCGAAAAGATCTTCTGCGCGGTCGTGCCTTTTTTCCATGAGTCAGGCGACGCAATGACGCCGCTGAAAACAAAGCGGTGACGTTGATCGAACAACGAATCGGCACGTTCTGCAGCGAAATTCTTCACGTCCTGCGGAATGAGCAACGTCTGAAGATCGGACGAATCGTCGATCGAGTGCGACCAAGTGTAGCTTGCCAAGAACGTGAAGTTATTAGCAAAACGACGCTTGAATTCGACGTTCATTGCGTTGTAATCCGAACTGCCATCCGACACCTGAGCGTTGACCGAACCGAACGGCGACAAGGTTCCCGGCGTTCGGAGGCTGCCCGCGAGCTGTGAATCGAGAACTGCTTTGGAGACGCCACCACCCGAGAGAGCAGCTGCCAAGAAGTAGTTCGGAGCATTCGGACGGAAGAAGTTAGCGATCGCCGGAGCAACCACGCGGCCCGTCGGACATTGAGCGATCATGCCCGGAATGACAACCGCACAGTTGACGCCGAATGGAGTCGCAAACACGGTTCCCGGAGCCGCAGTCGAAAGACTGAATGCTGCTACTTGCTGTGTGCTCGTCGGCAATACCCCGCCGGAGAATCGCATGAAGTTCTGGATCTGCAGTGCGGTATCAGGCGTATTTAGATCGGTCGGACGCGGCAAATTCTTAGCACCTACATGAATGTAGGACATCGAGATCGCCATGTCTTTGGTGAGCTGATGCTCAATTCCGAGGTTGGCCTGGAACGCCGACGCGTACTGGAAATCTTTCGAAACCGGCAGAGTGAACGGCAAGACAGCTCCGAATCCCGGGAAAGTCTGATCGTTAAATCGCTGACGGCCAAATTGATACTGAGCACTCGTGGCGGCTCCCGGCGTGACGGCGGCACCACAGATCGTGGCGTTAGAACCACTTACGCCGCAAACGGTTCCGTGAAACACCTGAGCCGCATTTAGCAAACCTGTTGGCGCCGGGCTGCCAGCCGTGAGAACTGCCTGTTGCTGCTGCGCCGCATCAGCGATGTCCGAGTTGAAAGCTACTACGAGAAGCGGATGGTCGTAGTAGAGTCCGGCCGAGCCGCGAACAACAGTCTGCGAATCGCCAAAGACATCGTACGCGAAGCCAAATCGCGGTGCGAAATTGTTCAGGTCACGTGGGAAACCTTGCTGAACGTTCATCGCGTCCTGTGCAGCGAGAATGTCTGATGACGACAATGAAATGCCAGTTAACGGATCACGGAAACTAACAGGAGCGATCGTCTGCGTCAATTCGGCGTCATAGCGTACGCCAAAGTTAAGCGTAAGACGATCGGTCGCACGCCACGAATCCTGTGCGTAAAACGCGAGTGGCGTGTTCTTGATCACCGAGTTTGGATTACCAAAGCCCTGGATGTAAGTTGATGGCAGGCCAAGGCCATAGCTCTGAGTCGGGGTGAAGTCAGGCAAGCCGGCGAAACCTGCGTTCAGGTTCGATGCGGTGAAGTTACCGAAGTTATAAAGTCCGGCAAAGTTGAGTTCGAAATACGCGAGCGGAATTCGAACGGCGTTGACGTCAGCTCCAAACTTGAGCGTGTGTCGGTTCACGATCCACGTGAAATTCTCAACAGCCTGAAAACGATTTTCGATACGATCGACCGGCGAGAACAACTCGCGGCCGATAAATGCCGTACCGGCGATGTTATAGGCAACGGCCTCGCCATTCTGCGAACGGAACGACGTGTTGCGGCGTCCATAGCTGAAACGAAGTTCGTTCGCCATCGTGCCGCTTAGTGTCGTGTTAAGACCGGCATTGAACGAGATGTCCTTGACGTCGGTAATTCCGGTTCGCGAGAAATCGTTCTGTCCTAGTGACTGGTTCTGCGATTCGACCTGAATACCGGTGATAACACTCGTGTTGTAACCAAAACGGAGATTCAACTGATTGTCATCATTGATATTGTGGTCACCGCGAACGGTAAAGTAGTTCGAACGATCGGTAACAGGGAAGATACGCTGTAGAGCATTCAACGCACGGAAAGCGACGGGCAAACCGTTCGCTCCCGTGGTTCCCGTCGGAACCGGAGCACCCGACAAAAGAAATCGTCCACCAATTACGCCCGGTGTGATAGGCGTGATCGCGGGACACACGCTACCGTCATTCGGGCTCGTGAGCGGGTTCGTTCCGGTGATAGCCGTTTGGCCGCCGCTAGATGCAAAGAATGCATAGGCACGGGCTGCACAGATATTTGCGGCAACACCTGAGGCAACGAGCGTGTTAATTGCAGCAGCCTGAGCTGCGGTTAGGTTGGTAAAGGTTCTTGCGATCGGATTGACACCCGCGATCACTGGGATCGTTGCCGAAGCAGTCAGGTTACCAACCACATCCGATGTAAAGAATCCCGACTCATCGCGTTGACGACGCTCAAACGCAGCGAAGAAGTAAGTCTTGTCTTTCTTGATCGGTCCGCCGAATGTAACACCGTACTGCGTGCGGCGGAAATCTGGATTTGCGATCGGAGCAAAGGCGTTACGAGCCTGAATGCTCTTGTCGCGAATAAATCCGAAGACGTTGCCGCGGAAATCGTTGGTACCACGCTTCGTGACGACGTTTACGACGCCGCCTGTAGCACGGCCGAATTCGGCGGTGTACGAATTGGTTGCTACCTGATATTCCTGCACGGCTTCCATCGAAACAGTCGTACGTGCGGCGTTGATCGAGTTGTCGGTAAAGTCGGCTCCGTCAACGTTGACCTGTGTCGAACGCCCGCGTTGCCCACCGACGTTCAAGCCTGACGTAGGTGCCGGTCCGATCGGACGGCCATTGTCGCGGCCTACGGTCGAAAGCGTCAAAGCAAAACCTGTCGCACTGCGTTCGTTGATCGGCAGATTAACGATCTTCTGCTGGTCGATCGTGTTCGAAACCGTTGATTTTGATGTTTCAACGAGCTGAACATCGTCGCCGGTAACGTTTACAACAACATTCGTTTCACCGATCTCCATCTTGATCGTAAGATCGGCACTCTGACCAACGGTCAGGTTAATGCCGGAAACCACGCTCTTTTTGAACGTAGCGGCCTCAGCCGAAACTTCGTACTCGCCCGGCGGTAGGCCGATCAACTGGTAATTGCCCTGCGAATCGGTGACGGCGGTCTTTCCGATACCGGTCGACACGCTGCGGGCACGAACAGTTGCTCCTGCAACGACTGCTCCGGCCTGATCGACAACGGTTCCCGTCAGATCCGCAGCCGCCGCCTGAGTTTGTGCAGCGGCGGTTGCCGCGATAGAAAATATCATGCCGACCACGAGGCCGAACGATGCTACCGTCGCGATGAACTTAGACGGAATTGCTCTCATATAACTTTTCTCCTTAACCTTGCTTAGTAAGCGAAACTTTGAAGCGATCTATAGCCAAAAAACCCGATCTCGGGAGAGATACTGCGGAACTGCGTCGGGCAATACGATTCGTTTATCGGCTGATAACTTTTCAGAATAGATTTGCTTTGAATTTTGTACCCCAAAAACAGCTTTTAAGCAAGCAAAATCGTAATCTTTTTGTAATTTCTGCGGTCGGGCTGTTCTTCAATTCCTACGGAGAATATGACTCGTAGGTTTCAGCCGTAATAGACGCCGCTGCAATGGCAAAGGTATCATCTAATCAAACTGATGAAGATCATTCCAATATCTGTCCCAACGCCATTTTACGTCGGTGACGTTAATGTCTACCTGATCCGCGAAGATCCTGTCACGCTCATCGATGTCGGGCCGAAAACGCAAGCTGCCGAAGATGCACTCAGACGAGCACTAAGCGGCCACGGCCTTGGTTTTAAGGACATCAAACGCATTGTCCTCACCCATTCGCATGAGGACCATTGCGGTCTGACCAAAAAGATCCGAGACGAGGCAACGAACGCCGAGGTTTTGAT
This sequence comes from uncultured Acidobacteriota bacterium, assembly GCA_937871585.1. Taxonomy (GTDB): domain Bacteria; phylum Acidobacteriota; class Blastocatellia; order Pyrinomonadales; family Pyrinomonadaceae; genus OLB17. The sequence continues at coordinate 37,429 of CALMPJ010000043.1, forward strand.
ACATGAATGGGAGACCGGACATCTGTTTGGCCGTCTCGCACAGGAAGAGCATCGGGCGTTGCTGCTTCGTTCAGGAATGCCGCCGGCGGTTTTCGATCAGCTTCAGGGCCTTTACGAAGAAGTCAGTTTATTGACCGATTCGTTGTCTGAGAGCGAATTTACGCCGCTCACGGACGATATGGAACTTGCGTTCGATGGCGGATCTCTTCGTGTAATGCACACGCCCGGACACACGCCCGGTTCCTGCACATTTGTTCGCGATGCCGACCGTACGCTCATTTGCGGCGATTGTGTTCTGAAGCGCATTACTCCAAATCCGATCGTATCGCCACATCCGCTCGACCCGAGCAAGCGGTTTAGTTCGCTAGCCGAATATCTCGTCAGCCTCGCCCGCTTGCGTTCGGTCTCGCCAACGCTCGCCTATTGCGGTCACGGCGAACCTGTGACAGATTTCGACGAGATATTTCACCGATACGTTCGAGCCATCGACGAACGCCAGCGAAAGGTTATCGGCTATGTCACCACGACCGGCATAACGGCATTCGATGTCGCGAAACAGCTTTTCGCAGGTTCATTCGATGCGGATGTTCATAGATTTCTAGCCATTTCAGAAGCGATCGCACATTTGGATTACGCCTCATCAGAAGGCAAGATCGGTGTTGAGTTAAGCGGAGCTGTTGAATACTATCGACCTAACTGAGTTACGGCAATGCCGCCTCAAACGACACATTTGACGTTGCCGCCATTTTTGAGATCGTGTCGGTGATCTTTGTAATACCCTCGAAACCGGGCAGTTGTGTTACGCGTTTGGTTACCTTGGCGTCGATGGTATCGAGGCCTTCGCCCTTTGCAAATAGCGTTTTTACGAGATACTGTGTGCGGCGTTTGGCGAGCGAGCCTTGGCCAACCGGTGCCCAAAACTTATCTGTCACAAACCTAGCGATTCGTCGAGCGCCCTTGTTTCGGGCGAGTTCCAGTTTTGCGACGCTCCAATAGAACTGATTGTGAGCCGATTCTTCGCGGATTATCGCGTCGAGGATCGGATTCAGTACAGGATGATCCGTCAGCGTCTTGAGACGACGATAGCCTTGAGCGGCTTCCATTTCGTGGATCGCACCGAAAGTCATGTGCGTCGCCGTAAAACGTTTGCCGATCAAATTGGTCAACGTAGTCAACATGAATGCATTCGCCCGGTACGCTTTGGTAACGGCAGAACGCACCTGTTCCTGCCAGCGTTTGTCGGATTCGTAGCCGAGTTCGTTGAGGAAACGGTTCATCACCTCGCCGTGCGTTATTTCCTCAACGCCCCAGCGTTCCATGAACTTGCTGATATCCGGATCGCGGCCGGTAGGCGTGCGGGCCAACTCGCGGTGGTACATGTCGGTGAGAGTTTCGACATCGCGCATGTAAAAAAGGACGGGAACAAATCTTTCATCAAACGGCGTGTCGCGGACCTTGTCCCACGGGATCGCGCTGATAAACTCAGGCGTGAGCGAGCGTTCTTGCCGCTCGTACCAATCCAAAACTTCACGATTTGAGTCAAAATTCATCGCCTTAGTGAAACACTCGCAGCAAGTTGCTCTTACCTTACTGATTCGAAATTCTACTAATGTCGGATGCGAAAAATCGCCGTCTAACTAATATAATAGATAATATGAAATTTTTGTATCTTTCTGTTTTAGTACTTATTTTATTATCGACCGCTACGTTTGCTCAGAATGGCAAGATCAATTTTGACGGTGAAACACACCTCAAGAACATCAAGCAACTGACCTTTGGCGGCGAAAACGCCGAGGCGTACTTTTCATTCGACGGCAAAAAGCTGATCTTTCAATCAAAACGAGACGGCCGCGGCTGTGATCAGATCTACACAATGAACGCTGACGGTTCGAACGTAAAAATGGTCTCGAACGGCGATGGACGAACGACTTGTTCGTTTTATTTGAAAGGAAACAAGAAGATCATTTACGCCTCGACGCACGGCGGTGCTAAGGAATGTCCGCCAAACCCTGATATGTCGCAGGGCTACGTGTGGGGCGTCTTTCCGAATTACGATATTTACACCGCGAACGCTGATGGCAGCAACATCAAGAAGATGACCGATACGCCCGGCTACGACGCTGAGGCGACGGTCAGCCCAAACGGTAAAAAGATCGTTTTCACCAGCGAACGCTCGGGCGATCTTGAACTGTGGTCGATGGATGCCGATGGCAAAAATCTAAAGCAATTGACCGACGCGATCGGCTACGACGGCGGAGCATTCTATTCGCCGGACAGCAAGATGATCGTTTATCGCCGTTCGACGCCGAAAACCGAAGCCGAAACGGCGAGATACAAGAGTCTTTTGGCTCGTCATCTGATCGTGCCGACTGTTTTTGAACTTTGGGTGATGAACGCTGATGGCACGAATAAACGCCAGATCACAGAACTTGGCGGCGGCAGCTTTGCACCGTTCTTCACGCCGGACGGCAAACATCTGCTGTTTTGCACGAACTATTTTGCGACCGATCCGAGAAAGCGTAACTTCGATATTGCGATGATAGGTCTTGACGGCAAAGGCTTGAAACGTATCACCTTCAACGAATCGTTCGACGGTTTCCCGATGTTTTCGCCCGACGGAAAGAAGCTTGTCTTTGCTTCAAATCGAAATGCTGCAAAAGACGGAGACACAAATGTTTTCATAGCCGATTGGGCCAACTAATAGCGTAAGTTTCGGCCGAGATCGCGTTCTTATTGGTATGAATAAACTAACTATTTTTATACTCGTATTCACGTTCTCGGCCGCGACTGTTTTTGCACAGAACATCGCGAATTCAGTTCGCACCATCGACGATCGTTACAAAGACATCGCTTCGAAGGCAACAGCCTGTGAAACCGACGATGACCAAGGCGAATACGGTCCGCTCGTGATGAACACGCTGACGATAAACAGCCGTTCGCATCAGTGGCGCGCCGTCGGCATTTACGGGCAGACATTCAAATTCTTCTATCAGGGCGGCGACGACGAAAAGGATTTGTATCCGAACAAGCTCGTATTCGTGAAGACAGAACGCCGCGTTTCGGATCGTGTATATCGCGAAGAGTATCTCTTCTCGGACAAGGGCGAGTTGCAATATTTCGCCCGAACATCGGAGAATGATGACCAGAGTCCGAAAGAGATACGAATTTACACTGAGGGCATGCGAGCGCTTCGTATCATCGAGAACGGCAAGTCGCGAGACAAGTTCTCAACCGCCGATATCAAAGCCGAGTCGGAAGCGAGACGTGACGCTGCAAAGATCAAGGATCTTTTTGCGAGATCTATAGCTTTATGAAAATCGGAGCGATCGTTTCCATAGTTTTCTGTCTCTTTCTTCTCGCCGCTTGTGGCGAAAGGTCGGCGGCCACTACCTCAAAACCGGTGCTCTCCGCATCGCCTGTTTCGACTCCATCGGTTATGCCCACAGCCCTTCCGACGCCAAAGAACGGCGATTATCCTGCAAAAGGGAAGGTCACTAAGATCAATAACGAGCTTGGTTCGGTCGAGCTAGACCACGAAGACATTCCGGGCTTAATGCCGCCGATGATAATGGAGTTTTACGTCGATGATAAGGCCGTGCTCAAGACGATCGCGGTCGGCGATCGTGTGGATTTCGTGATTAGATACAAGGATGGGCAAGAAACGATCTCGAAGATCACGAAGACCAAATGACCGCGATACCATTCTACAAATTTCACGGATTTGGCAACGATTACATCGTGATCGAACGCGGCACGATCCCTGACGGTACCGATGTCAGCAGGCTCGCCATCGCCATCTGTGAACGCAACACCGGAGCCGGCTCGGACGGCATTGCGATCGTTTCGCGTTCGAGCGAAACCGATGCCGATTTCGATTGTGAGATCGTCAATCCCGACGGCAGCATCGCCGGATTTTCGGGAAACGGTACGCGATGCGCGGTTTCGTTTCTCTATCATTCGAACAAATGGAACGCCGGTGAACTGCGTCTGCGAACCAAAAGCGGCGTCAAGAATTATCGATTTCTCGAAAAGCGCGGTTCGGGCGAATACTGGTTCGAAGCCGAGATAGGCAAACCGAAATTTTCTTCCGACGAAGTTCCGGTGCTCACCGAAACACGTCGGGCCGCGGTCGTAAACGAACCGATCGAGGTCGATGGTCGACACTTCACATTTTCGGGCGTCAACGTCGGCAATCCTGTTGCGTGTATTTTCGTGGACAGCTTTGAACTCGATTGGCGCGCCGTCGGCAAGTCGATGGAGGTTCACGAAAAGTTCCCCGAGCGTGCAAACATCGTCTTTGTCAAAGTCGAAGATCGCGAGAACATCGAGCTTAGAATCTGGGAACGTGGCGCCGGCGAGACATCGGCTTCGGGAACGTGTGCCAGCGGAGCAGCTGTTTTGAGTGCATTTCTCCTGCGAACCGACCGAAAGGTCTTGGTTCACACGCCAGGAGGTGCGACCGACGTTCTATGGCGTGATGATGACGAGATAGTTATTAAAGGGAAAGCAAACTATTCGTTCGAAGGTTCGTGGATGCTAGAACCGTGATCTAAGTTTACTTGCTGTTTATGAGTTCGAAAGAACTACCAACTACAAAGGCCGCCACCCTTGCTATCGGAGCCGTCTTGCTGTTGGCTCTGTCATTTGTGTATTCGAATTACCGAGCCCAGCGTCCGGACGATACGATCTCGCTTTCACCAACCGAGATGTCGGAGCGCGTTACCGAATTGCTCCGTTCGCTTGGATTCCGCGATCGTCCGGCCGAACGCTGGAGCGAGTACCGTTTCGAGCAAGCCGGCGAAGGCAAACAGGTCGTCCGATTTGTCGAGCGGCAGTCGCTCGATCATTTCGATACTGTCATCGATGGTGCGAAGATAGTTCCGGTAAGTGCCTTAGCAACCGGCGAAAGGCGTGTGGTTCTAGATTCAAACGGACGTCTCGTCGAGCTGGCCGTTAGATTTCCAAAAACCTACGATAGCTCAGAGCCCGCCGCTAAGTTTGACTGGAACGTAGCATTTACGGCTGCGGGCCTCGAGCTGGCAACATTCACACCGATCGATACGTCATGGACGCCTAGTGCCGCCGCCGACACTTATTCGGCATGGACCGGAAAGTCGCCTGACGACTCAAGCGTCTCACTTCGCGTAGAAGCATCGACCTTTCGCGGACAACTTACGAACTTCCTGATCGTCTATCCCTGGTACGAACCTGACCAGCATCGCCCCGCGGCAACAACTACAAGTGATCGCGTGCTGATCGCCTTTTCGCTTGTGGCATTCGCGGTGATCGTGTTTTTTGTTTTGCGGCTGGTTTGGACGCATACGGCCGAGCCTTCGTCTAACACTAGACCTGCATATTTTTTAGCTGTTGTTACTTTTGTGCCGATCTTGATCGGACTTATATCCACGACACCTCAGGTTGCGGCGTTCGACCCTTTGCTCGAAAGATTGACTCTCTCCGTACTGATTGCACTTGCGGGAGCTATGCTTGTATGGCTTGTCTATATGTCGTCAGCTTCGCTGATATCCACGAGCCACAAAGAACTGTTTTCATCTTGGAAGAACACCTCTTCAAAGTACCTGTTCTCACGCATTGTCGGTAACGACGTTCTTTATGGACTGTTTGCCGGAGCATTCATCGCGGTCAATATTGCAACTCGACCGATGTTTTCCGGTCGTTCGACCGACCTTTCGGATAACATTGGCCCTCTCGTTCTTAGTCCTTTCGGAGCCACATTTTTGGACATCGGCTGGGCAGTTTTGGCGGCTGTCGTAGTGTTTGGTGCATTTGCGATGCTGTTATGGATCGTGCGAATGCGATCTATCGCAGGCATCACTCTGTTCGCTTTGTTGTCATTCATCGGATGGCTCTATTTGAAGCCGGACGATACTGAATTGGTCGTCCTGTTTATAGTTTCTGGCGTTTCCAGCATCGTTGTTGCCCGTTTCGGATTGCTTTCCATGGTCATAGCCGCAATTGTCGCTGTGACGACAGTAAACGCAATGCTAGTCATGCTTGCTACAAATTCAGCGACAATACCAATTGCATTAGCGCTCGGTGCCGCAGGATCTTTGTTGATTATCGGTGTGATGTTCTCGCTCAAAGGACAAATCGCTAAGAGTCTTAATGGTCAGGCATGAGCCGTCAGCAGATCGGTTACGGCTTGCTGCCTGAAGTCGAATATCTTTTCGAGTTCGCCTCTAACAAGAAAATGAGCGATGTCGCCAAATGGTTCCAGCGGTAAGCGATATCGCACTTCGTCCTCGATCAACGTTTCCTTCAGGCCGATCTCGGTAAATGTGTGCGTGTGTATCCACTGCCGATACGGACCGCGAAGCTGTTGATCGACAAAACGATATGGCGGCTCCCAGACTGAGATCTCGGTCCGCCAACTGATCGGTATTCCGTGCAGCTTCAAGTTGTAGTCGATCAATGCCCCTTGCTTGATCTCGATCGGTTGTTGCGTTGTGATGTGAAACCCAAGTTGCGGCGGCGTTATGCGTTCAAGATTCCTGGCATCGGCAAAGAATGCAAAGGCCTCATCGCGAGAGATCGGAAGCGTTAACGATCGTGTCAATATATGTTCTGCCATAGAAAATTTGCCCACGAAATACACGAAAAACACAAAAATAAAGAGCTTCTATATTTCGTGACTTTAGTGCTTTTCGTGGGCAAATGAAAACTAGTTTCGACTTTTCAGATATTGCTTCGGGATCGGATTATCGGGCGTTTCGTGTTGCCAATAAATGGTCAATACCCACCAGCGAGTTCCGTCGTTGAGCAACTGAAAACTGTTGATACCGCGCATAAATGGCGTCTTGTCGCTCGGAGCACGACGCGATTCGTAAGTCGAAAACACCTGCACAATATTGCCATAAGTGTCTGTGTGGCGAGCCAACTCGGTTTCGTAAAAGGCATTCTTGTCGAAGTACGGCTCAGATTGCTTCGCATAATCATCAGGCGTCATTGCACGACCACCGAAAACGCCGGTCGTTGCATTCTTTCCGGTCGGTATTAGACGAGCGTCCTTGTGGAACAACGAACGGAACCTGTCCCAGTCTCGTTTCTGTCCGGCATCACCGGAGATCGAGGCATAGACCGCTTTCATGATCGCATCGATAGATTCTACGTCTTTCTGGTTGGCAGGCTTTGGCGTTGGGCTGGCGGCAGGCGGCTGTGCCAGCGAAACCGAGGCAAATACGAGAATAGCGAAGCATACTGCGAAAAGTGTTGTTTTATACATAATTTTCTTGTACGAGAATTCTAAGCTAACGGTTTTCGATCATTTTTCGCGTTTCAATGGTTTCTTGTATTTCAGGCGGCAATTGTGAAAAAAGGTTAAGTCCGGTTCGGCCCTCGATATCGCGAACGGTTGTTTGATATCGCTGCCATTCGACGTCTTCAATACCATCGACATTTGGCATATCAACCGCGATGACACGCGTCGAACTCGTGATCTGAGTTTGCCCGCGAGTTAGTACGACGATCACTTTCCAGCAGTTTGTAGGAATGGTCACCTTGCCGCGAAGATTGCCTCTGTCGCCGTAAACTCCTGCGATCTGATAGGTCGTATCGCCGCGTCGAGCCAAAGAGCGTGCGTATGACTCGAGCTTTTGCCACGGAAATTGATTGAGCGACTTTGTCTGCGGAACGATATTGGTCATCAAAAATGTCTGTTCGTTCAGCCGCTCATCCGCGAGCCTGTCGGCACTTGGCACGATATGCCCGCGATCAAAACCGCTGCCGGAATAGTCGTAATATTGGACACGCCGAAAGCCGTTCGGCAGCGTGCGGTCTGCTTCGAAACGCGGTCGATCTCGGTCATCGCCGAGGTCTTTCGCGGTCGTGAACCATGCCGTCCAATTGATCGTTCCTCGTGAATTGTTGTACGACGAAATATGCGTTTCGCGAACGAGCAGATAGTTGTCACGATTCTCAATATCGAAAGTCGCTCCCGACGGATTGCCGTACGGCAGGAATCGCGAAAGCTCAGCCGGAACTTCGCCGGTGTCGTTGATCACGGTCGGACGCGTTGGTATTCGAACATATCCGCACGAAGCGAACGCGAGCGCAACGCAAATCAAAATTGTTCGAATCAAAATTAGCATTAGCGACACCAAATTCTACCAAAGCCGCCTGCCTCGTCGCGTTTCAATACGCTAAAATAATGTTGTGAGCGAAAGACCGCACATTCTTGGCATGACGCGAGCTGAGCTGACCTCGATGTTCGAGGAGTTTGGCGAGCCGAAGTATCGAGCGACTCAGGTGTTTACGGCACTGCACGGACGGCGTGTGCGTGATCTCGAAAACATTACTGATCTTCCAAAAAAGCTGCGAGCTAAGCTCTCGGAATCGACCGATGTGTCGCGGCTAAGTGTTGAAACCAAATATACTTCCGTTGACGGCACTCGGCGCTATCTTATGAAAACGCACGATGGCCGTCCGGTCGAAGCCGTGTTTATTCCGTCAGAGAAACGCGACACGATCTGCTTTTCGTCGCAATCTGGCTGTCCGCTAAAGTGCGATTTTTGTCTAACGGCAAAGCTTGGCTTGCTGCGAAATCTTACGGCCGGCGAGATCATCGAACAGATCGTTACGGTTCTCAACGACGTCTATGGCGAAGGAGGCGAAACGCCGCACGGCACGAACCTCGTCGGCATGGGAGCCGGCGAGCCGTTCCTGAATTTTGACGAGCTTATCAAGGCTTTGGGAATAATGTCGGACGAAGACGGCCTATTTATAGTGCCGGAGCGCGTAACAGTTTCGACCGCGGGCATTGTGCCGCGAATTTACGATCTCGCGAATATCGAAACGCGACCGCATCTTGCGATATCGCTTTCGGCGCCTAATGACGAGCTTCGCGATAAACTGATGCCGATCAATCGCAAATGGAACATTCATGAACTGATGACTGCGGCAAAAGAATTTGAATCGAGCCTCCGTCGAGGCGAACGTTTCACCTTCGAGTACGTCATGCTCGGCGGCGTCAACGACCGTGACGAAGATGCTAGAGAATTGGCGAAATTGCTTGGCTCGTATCAATTTAAACGTGCGAAGATAAACCTGATACCGCACAACGGAGCCGAGCAGTTGAATTACACAGCCTCAACGCCTGATGCCGTAAAACGATTCAAATCTAGGCTCGAATCTCTGGGCGTCGATGCCTACGTTCGCCAACCGCGGGGCCGCGATATCTATGCAGCGTGCGGCCAGCTTGCCGCGATGGATGTTGAAAAGGCTACGACAACCGTATGATCGATGTACTTATAATTGGGCTGATAATCGTCGGGTTGATGGTCTATGCATCGACGCGTATCAAGCGTATATCGAGGGAGGCGTTTGAGTTCGAACGGATCGAGACCGATCAATATGTTCTCGAGAAACCGGACGGATTTCTGAACGTAATAGCTCCGCGGGAGCCTCTGTTGCTTGATGGATACAGCCGCGAATTTGGCGAAGAAAACGCATCCAACATTCGCAGGGGCACATATAACCTAGTTTCGCGAAACGGCGTAGAAATTGCGGCCGCCTTTGGCGATATCGAGTCACTTGGAACGGTCGTGTCGGACGAAACTTCGGTTATCGACGGAAAGAAGTATCGCGATGTCCGCGTGACGTTCATCGCCGACGGCATCGAGTACGAAGAGTTTTACAGGCTTTGTGGCAACGCTGACGGCAGTTTTGTTTTCAAAGCTACGATGCTTGCAGATGCCGGCGACGAGGTCAGCAACGCCATCGTCAAGATGCTGGCGAGTTTTCAGGTCAAATAGTATGAAAAAACTTCTAATTTGTTCTTCGATAGTATTTGGTATTTTGGCTGTCACGGCGCTCGACGCTGCGGCCCAGACCGTTAGCGGAAGGATCGGAAACGGCACGATACGCCGCGGCGTGGCGACTCGTGCGACAGTGACGCTTAGCATACCTGGCGGCTTGCATGTGAATTCGAATCGACCGGGAAGCGAATACTCGATCCCTACAACTGTCCGCGCAACCGCCGCCGGCGTTCGAATTTCGGCTGTCAGTTATCCGCGTGGAAAACGCAAATCGTTCTCTTTTTCGCAAACACCGATCAATATTTACGACGGAAGCCCGACGTTTACGTTTAACGTGACTGTACCGCAAAGCTACAAGAAGTATTCTGTCGTCGTAAATGTAACGGTTCGATATCAGGCGTGTACTGACGAAGTTTGCTATGCACCGAAGACAAAGACGGCGAGGCTGACGGCCAGCGTTCTTTAGGGGCGTCCAATTACCGAAAGCAGGCGGCCGGTCTTGCCGTTCGTCTGTTTTTCGCGTCTGTACGAGAAGAAAAGGTCGGTGCGTTCCATCGTACAAAAAGGTGCGAGGAAGATGTTGGCAGCATCTACGCCGATGCTCAATAATTGGTCGCGATTTGCTGCGTGAAGGTCGACTAAAGCGTGGCCTTCGCGAGTCGGTGTAAAGTACTTTTGACTGATCTCGCCGAAGTTGTTCTGGAACTCATCAATGACGTCCCGGCCGATCTCATAATTTCCGCATAATGCCGCCGGGCCGATGGCCGCGATCATCTTTGACGGATCGGCTCCGTACTTTTCTATCAACACATTTATCGCTTTTACGACGATGGACCTTACGGTGCCTCGCCAGCCTGCGTGAACTGCGGCGAATGCTCCTGAGTTTGGATCGCCAATCAAGACAGGCACGCAATCGGCCGTTTTGGCACCGGCCAATATGCCGGTGATGTTCGATGCAACAGCGTCGGCGTGTTCTTCGCTGTCGCCGATATCTTCAATGCTGTCAATAGTTTTGATCGTGTCACCGTGAACTTGCCAGACCATCGCGAGCTTCATTTCGCCATCAAATGCTCGCAAGAAACGCCGTCGATTCTCGAAGATATTCTCTGCCGCGTCTTCATTGAAACCGGCGAGATTGAGGTCGCCAGAAGGGAACGGCGAGACGCCGCCGAGGCGTGTTGAGAAGCCGTTTACAAAACCGGCATCCTCGAGCGGCTTACAAATGAGCACCTTAACGCTGCCGCGTTCTCGCCAATAGAAGCCGCGTTCGGTTAGAATTTGTTTTTCGCTTATGATCGTTTCGACAGGCATCGACATTGTAGAAGTTTATCGCATCGCGGAAACGATGACGAGAACGCCGCGGTTTGTCGAGCGTGTGTTCACTGATGAAGAACGCGAATACTGCGACAGCCGAGGTGCCGCTGCTGCACAAAGCTACGCGGCAAGATTTGCTGCAAAAGAAGCTTTCCTAAAGGCGATCAAAACCGGATGGAGCGGCAAAATAAGATGGCACGATGTCGAAGTAAAAAGGGACGAAACCGGAGTTCCGTCCCTAAGTATCACCGGCGAAGCCGCTATAAAACTCGCCGAACTCGGCGGCACATCGATTCACCTCGCCATCTCGCACACGACCGAGCACGCCATCGCACAAGTCATTATTGAGGCGTAGGTTTCGGAGTCGCAGCCGGCTTTGGCTCATCTAGCGACAGGAACAAAACCGGTGCATCGTGGTCCGAGATGCGCTCAGGGCGATTCGGGTCGCCTGCCCAAACATCAGGAAAATCAGCGTTTACACGGGCGTAGCCAAATTTGAGCAAACGATCACGTAAAGGCTTGTTGATCAGAATATGGTCGAGCACTTGAGCCGAACCGTCGAATGAATACGAATATCGATTTTTCTGATCGATGAAATCCACCATCGTAGCAAGGCCCGTCGTGTATGCCGTCTTCGACGGCGAAAGCACATTCGGATCGGACTTGCCCTTTAGAATACCAACGAGATCGTTGTAACCGTCGTTGAACTGAAACGAATTAAGATCGCCGCAAATGATGATCTTCTCGGCCGCGTCGGCCTTCTGCCGGTCATCGACCCATTTCGCGAGCCATTCGGCCTGGATACGGCGTTTGTCTTGAACGCGTTTGCCGTCTTTCTCGTCGTTAATGCCGCCGTATGATTTGAAATGATTGACCACGATCGTGACGGCAAGCGGTTTTGCGGACGCCGGATCGATCGCTTCGACACGGATCATAAGCGGCGGACGATCGTATAGCTTTTCGTTCGGATATGCGGCAGGCGAGGTGTTCTTTTCGTCCTTTCCGAGTTGGACGGTCTCGATCACCTTTAGCTTTGTCGACTTTACAAGATAGCCGACATCGATGCCGCGTCCGTCGTTGCCTTCTTCGAGATACGGTACGTATTTCGGATCAGGTTGGCCGGCGGCTACAGCGTCGGAGTTGATCTGATCGGCAAGCTTTTTGAGAACCTTGAGATTCTCGACTTCGCTAACGCCAATAATGTCAGGTGTCGCAAGCACGGTTCTGATCGCAAGCGACGTTTTCTTGATCTTGGTGCGGAACACATCTTTCGCTAGTGTCGTTTCCTTTTCGACGTTGCTCGAATTTACTTCGTCGTCGAACAGGTTCTCAAGATTCGCTGCGGCAACGGTCATCTCACGCCGTCCTGCGGAACTGACAGCCACAAAGCCTTTGACGTTCTCGGGTGTGGGCCGGCCATTGGCATCGACGATCAGTGTGTAAAAGCGACGCGAATAGTCGATCACGCCGGTTAGGCCTTTGAATGTGGCACCGACGGGAACGTCAATAGCGGTCGTGTCCTCCTGCTGCAGAGAATCGACACGCAGCAATTCAGGATTGCCGTCAAACAGCGGCGTCGTTGCCGGCAGCTTGTCAAAAAATGCCGTTAGACGATCAACTCCCGGCTCTCGAAATGGTCGAGGTGCTCCGGAAACCGTCACGTAGAACACTCCGTTCGACGTTACGGCCCCTGTCTTCTCATTACTAAATCCGCCGGTCGGGGCGACGACGGTTGCGTCGAGACGAACACGCATTCCCTCAAATTTCTCGAGCTGATCCGGCATGCCTTTCGGATCAAGCTCCTTTGAGGTCAAAACGATCGGAGCCGGCAGCGGATTGTCTTTGCCGAGTACCTTTACTGTCGGACGAGTGATCTCGGTGATCGATATGAATATACGTTCGGTTCTCGGCTTAAATTCGATAACAGTTCCAACGACCTCGACCAGATCGCCTATCGCAACCTGAGCTGCACTGTTCTCGCCATACACCAAAATGCCCTCAGAGGTATTTGGATCAGCATCGATCTTTGCGTCGGGCGTTTGAATGTAAAAACTCTTCTTCAAAACCGAGGTCACGACACCGGTCGTTTTAACATTCTGATTCTCAAATGGCGTAATGCCCCTTGGCCCTTGCAACTGAGCGATAGACAATTCCGTCTGTGCAGAGACGCCAAAGGCGCCTGTTGCTAAAACAAAGGCGCCTAGGAGAAAGGTAAACAAATTGCGTTGAACTTTCATAATTACAATCTATCGCGTCTGCGTTCGATGATCTCCTGAGTATTCTTTGGGATCAGGTTAAAGAAGTTGTAGCCGGTCAGATACTCGACCGCATCGACTGTTACACGATAATTACGCCAAGGCGTATTCTGAACAATGCTTTCGTTCGACATTATCACACCAAATGCACGCGTCGTTCGCGTTGAGGCACGTGTCAGATCGTCATTACCGTTCGCTAATACGAGCACAACCTTCCAAGTTACCTTGGGAACGACAACACGATTCTGAGCTGTCGAACCGATCGTGATCGGCTGATTGCTGCCATCAACTGCCTGTCCATGTCCTCCGGAAACAATGTAGATCTCGTTGCCCTGAGCCGCCAGCGTACGGCAATAATTTTCGAGATCGACCCATGGCCCTTGGTTGTTCGCCGGAAGCTGCGGAACCATGTTGGTCATTAGATACGTTTCGGTATTGATCGGTTGCGTGACAGTTCGGTCGCCGGACGGACACATGTGTCCTCGGTCATAAACAGGCTCAGAATAGTCAGCCGGAACTACCTGATACCAACCGTTCGGAAGACTCGTGTCCGGTGCAAAGCTGCCGTTATTAGCCCCTCCGATGAATCAAGACGCCACGCGGTCCAGTTCGGGATATTTCGCGAGCGGTTCCATGACAGCGAGTAGCCCGTTTTGGTCATGAGATAGTTATTCTCATTGGCAATACTGTTGGTTGCGCCGCTTGGATTACCAAGCAGAAGAGGATCTTCGTTCGGGAGCGTGCCATTGACCGTGAAATTGACGTTCGACGGTGCTGTGCGGCCCTGAGCGTCACTCGCGGTGGCAGATAGCACTTTCAGCCCTGCCGATGTGCCTGCCGAAACGGTGGCGAGATACGAAAACTTATTATCGCCCGCCGTTACGTCGCCGTTCGTGCCGTCATCGAAGAAAGTCTGCGTTGCCGAACCGCCGATCTGCGAGAGGTTTCCGCTGACAGTGATGCCGGTGCTTGGGGGCGTGGTCGCCGGAATGACAGTCATCACTAACAGAGTAGTGCCTCCGGCATTCGCTGAAGTTGGATTTGCGGCCAAAGCACCGAATAGAGTAGTGCCGCCTCCGCTACAGGTGTTCGCAGGTGTTGAAATGTTTCGAGCAGCAGCGGGCGTCAACGTCGTGAAATCAGAGGAGTTGTTGTCCGTGTCCTGACAGCCATTGAGACCGCGAATCTTACTGTTGTCGTTGCCCGGAGCCGGTGTCGCAGTGTTCTCGACAAAGACATTCGTCGCTGTGCCCCAACCGATAGAATCGATCACCGTGCCTGTGTTGCTGTCGCCCAGTCTGATCGCAATGCCTCCGCCCGCAGCTGCCATAGAACAGGTACAAACCGCCGGATCGTAGACCTTGTCTGGTGCAACTCCGCCATCGTAGCTAACGGCAGCGATCAGATAATAGTGACCAGGTTGCAGGATGGTCGACGTCGTCCAAACTGCCATTGGCCCGACGTCATTCGTTCCCGTTGCCGATCGATATACAACTCGATAACCGTTTAGATCGACCGGATCGTCACCATTATTATGAATTTCGATGAATTCATCGTTGGCATTTGCCCCGCCGCCCATCTGGATCTGACTGATAACAAGATTCGGCGACGGCATAAGGCTGCTTGCCGCCTCGTCCCGGGCCGAAACACGAACACTAACTATCGCCGCTGTTACAATCAGCAAGCACACCGCAAAAATTACAAGATACTTCTTCATCAAATAAGCCCCACTTGATCTAACCGAGAGACGCGCAAACCTATTTTGTATCACAAAAACGACCTCAAATCGAGGCGATCTAAGGTGAAAATAAGATCGTTTTAAGACTAGGCACCAAACTGTTTCAGGTGATGATCGATGTGTTTATAACCGAGTTTCCCCCATTGCTTTCGGGTCAAAGCACCGAAAGTCGGGTGCCGTGCCCACGCGTGATCTTCGGGAAGTTCGGCCATCCGATCGAGGTTTGCGATAACCGCAGAACGATCACGTTCGAAATCGGCCGGAGGCGTTCCGTTTTTCAACTGATCGATCTCTTTAGCGGCCGGAGCGCTCTTTGGCATCGGAACGACGTTCAAGATCAGAAATTTGACCACGGTTCGAAGAAATAGATTGTTCTTTTCCGCAACCTCACGTTCGCCGAATGACATCAGAAATCCATCATTTACGTGACAAAGCATCTGTCCGACGTTCATCTTGCCCCAAATTGCTTGCGATTCCGGTGTTAATGATTCCAAGCGTCGGCGAACATCGTCTCGTATGTTTTTTTCAAATAGTGTACTCATTCATTGCCTCCTTTAGGTCCGCAATTCTATTCGATATTACGCGACGCGTGGTTTCATTATATGAAAGCGAGAGTGCTTTATCGTAAGCTGCTATCGCCTCCTCGAATTTGCTCGCAGCGGCTAGAAAATGAGCCCTAGCTCCGTGATACAGACAGTATTTATCTAGTCTGCCGTCGATCGCGAGTCGATCAAATCGCGACAACGCTGCTTCCGGCCCTTCGATATGGCCAATGGCTATCACACGATTGAGTTCGGCGATCGGCGAGTACTTTCGTTTCTGTAATAGATCGTAACACTCGACGATCCGCGGCCAATCCGTAGCCTCGATGGAAGCAGCCGCCGCATGGATCGAGGCGACCTCGGCTTCGATATGATAGTCCGAGATCTCGTTTCCGCGTGCCGACGCCATCATATGATCGAGGCCTCGGCCGATCAATTCGCGATCCCAAGCCGATCGGTCTTGATCACCGAGCAGCAGCATTTCACCATCACTATTTACGCGTGCGGGAAAGCGTGCTGCGTGAAAACAGAATAACGCCGCGAGAGCGTGCGTTTGCGGCGTCGATGTCGAGCGATGGTGTGACATGTTTTCAGCAAGCCTCATCGCCTCAGAACAAAGATCGCTCCGGATCGGCTCGCTGCCCGCAGTTGGCGAATAGCCTTCGTTGAACATTAAGTAGAGAACTTTATGCACGGCTGAAAGTCTTTCGGCGATCTCATTTCCCGAAGGTATTTCGAACGGGACACCACCGGTTTTCAGGCTGGTTTTGGCTCGTGTAATGAGTTTAGCGACCGAAGCCTCATTCGAGAGAAATGCCCGTGCGATCTCGCCGACGCTGAATCCGCCGACGATCTTCAACGTCAGTGCCACCTGGCTGTCGGGCGAGATGGTTGGGTGGCAGCAGGCGAAGATGAGCCGTAATTGGTCGTCGCCGATCTCGCCTTCAAATTGTGTTATCGGCGTGTCTTCGTATACGAATTCTCGATCTTCTATGGCCAAGTTTCTTTGATCGCGTCGTAGTTTGTCGATCACCGAATTCTTCGCAACCTGAGTCAGCCATGCCGTCGGATTGTCCGGCGTGCCCGCGAATGGCCAGCGTTTCATCGCGGTTATCATAGCGTCCTGGATCGCGTCTTCGATCAGGTCGATGTTCGAGACGCCGAATTTGCGGCTCAAGACAGCGGCCATCTTTCCGGCGTGATGCCTGAAAAGATGGCCGACGAAAGTATTAATTTCGCTTGTCTGTTCCATTTCCTAGCCCGTTGGTTCGATCTCGCGAAGCTCGATACGCCCACCGTATTTCAAGTGCGGACATTCAGCAGCAAGCGTAACAGCATCATCATACGAATCAGCCGAGATGGCAAAGTAGCCACCGATCACTTCAGCCGCCTCGGCGTAAGGCCCGTCCGTCACTCGAAGCCCATCGTCGGTCATCGATAGATGACGGCCGCCTTCGTCCTTGAGTTTCTCGGCGTGGACGAACTTGCCCTGCGATTCGATCGAATGCCGCCACGCGACATATTCCTCGATAACTGCCTGCATATCTTCGGCCGAATACTGCGAAAAATCGGCTGGCTGCTCGTGCAGCAACAGCATATAGTTTGGCATAACTTTCTCCTTTCTTCCTTTGCGAACTTTGCCTACTCGGCTCCTTTTCGGGAACCTCAGTTGGCCTTTGTCATCGCAAACATTTCCTCTTTCAGCGTCCCGTCTTTCTGTCTCAGACCAAGATAGATATTGAGTTTCTTATCGCCGACCTTTTCGAACGTGAGGCCCGAGAACCGCATTCTGTCGCCCACACGATCAACGAATTTGAAGTCGACTGTCTTGTCCTTTTCTTCCCAGCCGACAAGATCGGGCCTGAAATGTTTAAGTCGCAAGATCAGCGAACCCTCGACCTCCATCATCCACATCATCTCGTAAAAGACAGGTTTGTTATCCACGACGAGACGATAGGTTCCGACCATGACGCCATTGTTAGGCTTGCTCCAGTTCTCCTCAGAAACGCCGCCAAGTCCTGTGCCTGTCCAATATCCCGCGAGCCAGGAAATGTCGGCGATCGTAGCTTTTGCACTCGTCTGTCCTTCGGCAAGTTTCACCGTGTTCTCCGTGCTTTTGACTTGAGCCGCGACCGAAATCGATAGAAGCAGAGCGAGCGATATTGTATTTAGTAGCTTCATAATTCCTCCTTCACCTACTAGACGAATAGACGAGACGAAAATGGACATTGATGTCGAAAAATCTTATTGATTTGTCAGCACTGGTCTCGGCTGAGCCATCGGCCGCGGATAAACGACCGGGCTTTTGTTGCCCTGCTTATCAACTGCACGGACGCCGAAGAAGTAGTTGTCTTTCGACATATTCTTTGCGGCGTATGTTGTCACATTCCCAACAAAGGTGCCGCCCGTCCATGCCGCATCCGAAGTGTCTCGCCAAACGACCTCATATCCCGCAAGGTCTGCGTCTGTATTTGCGTCCCATTTCAGGTCGGTGTCGTTAGTTAGGCGGCCGGTTACGATGCCGACGTTCCTTGGCTTGGCAGGAGCAGAAGCAAGCGAGGCGAGGGCGATAAGGTTAACGCGTGCAACATTTGCGGTGTATTCGAAATCGACAAATTCGGGAGTGTCGCCGTAGAAAACGCCGTTTTCGGTTCGGACATTTTGATGCTGATGAGTGTAATCTTCGTCAGGTTCGGTAAATCGAATTGCTGCAAAACCACGCTCGACGAACGGAATATGATCGCCGCCGCGTCCGTAACGGTCGCGTCGATAGATCAGCCACGGAGAGAAATTTTTGAGGTATCGGTCGCTCTGTTCCTTAATATATCTCGCAAGCTGTCGCGACGAACTGTCGTTCTCGCCGCCAACGCTGCGACGTGTTGCGGCCTGTTGTTCGGTCTCGTCCGACGGCACGCCTTCGCTAAAGACACGGACACGTTTGCGGAACTGCGAATTCTTCAGCGTTGTCACACCGCCGACGATATCGTTCGTAAACATCGCCTCGATATTCATCTTCGATTGCTTTGCTTTTTCAGCAAAATTCGCGGCACCGAGCAGCCCCTGCTCTTCGCCGGGAACCGCCATAAAGATGATCGTAGCGTCAAACTTTCGCTTCGACATAACACGAGCCAATTCGATCGAAACCGCCGTGCCCGAAGCATCATCATTCGCTCCCGGAGCGTCGCATTTCGCATCGGTCGGCGAAGTACACATCGAATCGTAATGCCCCGAAACGACGTAATACCGCGTCGAATCGCTCGTGCCGTTCAATATCGCAAACACATTCGTCAGCGTCGTCGGCTCAGGAATACGATTCGCTTTGGGCTGCACGAACGCCTCTTTCTGCACATCGAGACAGTTGCCGCATTCTTTGCTGATCTTCAAAAACTCATTGTAGATCCAATCCCTCGCTGCACCGATGCCACGCGTCGGGTTGTCTTGTTCCGATAACGTGTTCCGCGTCCCAAAAGACACAAGCTTGCGAATATCAGCCTCGATCCGCTGCGGCGAGATCTCTTTGACCATCTTCGCGATCTCAGGATCGGGCTTCGCAGGTTTCTGTGCCGTCACATTAGCCACCGAGAACAATAGACAAAGAGCTGTAATAACGAGGAATCGTGTTCGCATAAATTAATCGTCAGAAAAGAAGAATTGTCCATAGATTCTGGCAAAAAATACTTGCCAGTGCTAAAGCCTAACACGGATAGACACAGATAAAGCAAGAGTTTTTATCCGTGTTTATCTGAGTCCATCTGTGGGCGGAATTCTTATCGATACTGTATCCCAAACGCCTGCAACCGATTGCCATCGGCCGAGATGACGGTCGAGGTCGCTTCGTCCGCTACGAACTGCGGGTCAGGATCGCCGATGACGACAAATCTAGAGTCGCGGCCGTTGTTGATGTTTACGCCGACGAGGCCTTTGCGGTCATAAGGTTTTGGCAGGTCGGTGAAGAAATACATATGGTTCGCACGCAGCTCGGCGAGGCGTTGTTTTTTGAGCAAGAAGCTCGACAGCCGCTCGATCTGCCGCACAGGATCGACGCGGTCAAAGATGCTCTCGCGAACCTCGGCGCTCGACGGCGTCACTCGATCGACGGCACGTCCGATGATCTGACCGCGAATGTCGGTCGCGGTTGGCAACGTTATTTGCAAGCCTGAAAATCGGCTCGCGATATTCGGTACGCGGCCGATCGAACCATACGCATATATGCGTCGCGTAATGTAATTCTGCGCCGAACTGCTCGCCAGTGTCGTCAGATCGAACGACCCAAATCGTGTCTTAAGTCCCGACCAACGAAGCGAATTCGCCGCTGACAACAAGTTCAGGCCACCGCGAGCGATCGACAATGCAGAGGTCGCAACTCCGCCATAACGAAAATATATCGCCGCCGCTCGAAGAGCCACGCCGGCAACGATCCGCAGCACACCGCGAGCCGGAGCCTTATGTTTCACTCGCCAAATGTCGCTGCCCTTGCTCTCGCCGACACGCATCGCCGCTAACGTATCGCGTCCGCCGACTACGGCCTGGCTTGCTTCGTTGATGAGAACAAACTGTGCCTTTTCGACTTTGTGTTCACGTTTGGAGATGGCCTTGCCGTTGTTCGCGTCGATGGTGATCAGATCATCGCGGTCTGCGATGAGGATCGTATTTGCGTTTGCGAAAACAAAGTTAGTCAGGCCTTTGTCAGCACCCTTGTAACGCCATTTGATCTTGCCCGACGTTGTGTCTATCGCCGAGATACCGTACGGCCCTTTGCTCTCCAATTCGCCATCGCGTAGGCGTGTGAACTGCCCGCCGGTGCGAACGTACAGCGTCGTTCCAACGATCGCCATTTCAGCGGAAATACCGAGGTCGTCGGCTTTCCAATCGACGTTTCCGGTTCGGCGGTTGACGGCACGAATGCGGCCTCGGCCCGAGACGAAAACGTGCGTGTCGTTGAACACAGGATCCGCCTCGGTCAGTGCCAAGCCATCTTCGTTGATCTTAAATTTCTCGCGTTCCTTTTCCTTTCCTGTACGAGCGTCGTACGAGGTTGCACCTTCGTAAAATAGGAACAAACGGCCATCGAGCAACAGCGGAGCACGGTAATTATCGAGCGTAAAATCGATCTCACCGCCAGCTTCGCCAAATCGCGAAGGCATCATTTCGATCTCGTTATCAAAGTCGCGTTTCCACAGTTCGTCGCCGCTCGACATCTGCAAAACGTGCAGCACAGGCTTTCGTTTTAGCGAACCTTCGCCGCGAGCATTTTTGACCATTACGACCGCAAGCAAATCGTTCGCGGGATCGACCGCGAGCTGCATTACGTCGCCCTTGAGCTTGTCGCTTTGCCACAGGCTTGAGCCCGCTAATACATCGACAGCTTCGACACGCGACTTGCTGCCGAGGTCGCGTGAGAACAATATCAGATCGGTCTCAGGCACCGGCGTTATCGAAGTTTCCGATATGCCGCCTGTCTCTCGCCGCCAAATTCGCTGCCCGCTCTCGCTATCGATCGCGTACAAACTCCGCTCCGTCGCCGCAAGCACAACGCCGAAATCTGTTGTTTGATAAAAGCGAATTTTTGAATCAAGAGGTGTGTTCCAAACGGTTTGAGCAGAAGTACTAGCCGCAAAAAGGCTCAAAAGACACAAAAGTAAAACAGCAACTTTCATGTCCTTATGATAACGCTTTGGTATGTGAAACCGAAGAAATTATTGGATCTTATAAGCTCGCGAACCCGCGACTATGATCACGGTTCCGCCAAGCTGATCGGCGATCGAGCGAATGCTTGAATCGAGTTTCTTGTAAGGTTCGCTGCCGCGTTTGTAAACGGAGACAGCTTGGCCGTTATATGCGGTGTCGGTCCAGACACCGTTGCGATCCTCAAACGTGCGGCCGCCAGCAGAACGTTTGCGCAACGGTATTTCGTAAACATTTGTCGAATTACGTTCGATCTGCTGTTGTACGTTACCTGAGCGGCTCGGACCTACCTCGATCTTCTTTGGCGAACGCGGCGTGCCATCGCGGGTGTAGTCGTCTGCCTTTGTGACGGCCTTGTCTTCGTCCTTGCTGGTGGTTACCTCACGCTCGGCTGCAACGGCTCCGGAGGCCGCTGGCGGAGCTGCCGTGGCCGGTTTTGCTGCCGGAACACCGCCGGTGATCGCATCAGTCGTTGTCGTGTCACCAGGAACATTCGCCGGTGCAGTCTCGCCGCCTTTTGCAAGCGTCGAGCCGCCGGGAGCTGAAGTCGCCGGAGCAGATTCTGCCATCGCGGGCGAAGCCGCAACTTGCGGAGCATTCGCCGCCGGAGCCGCTGCATTCGGTGCCTCAAAAGGCTGAGTCGCCGTACCGTCTGCACGCGATTCGGTTTTGTTCGCCGTCGCAACGGTTGCGTTTGGCGAACTTTGGTTCTGCAATGCCAGGTAGCCGAGTAAGCTACCAAACATGAGCACAAGAGCGCCCATCGCCATCGCGAGATTTGGTGCACGGAAAAAGCGTGACCAGAGACTTTCCGTTGCCGCAGTAGCAACTTCGGCTGCCTGAGGAGCAGCCGCAAAGGCCGCCGTTTCCTGATTTGCGATACTAAAAGACAACAGCTTTCGACATTTGCCGCAGTCAGCCATATGCGACATATACACACGCCGCATCGCGTCCGGCAGGGCATTTTCGGCAAACGCTGAGATAGCGTCGGCGTCAATATGATCGCCGACCGCCGCGGCAGTTCCGCCGCGTGCTCGCCTCAAAAGGGCATCCATCTCTTTGTCGAATTCCAATTCCATCTCAATAAATCACCGCACATAGCGGTGCCACAATCATAGAACGCCGTTCAGATACAATTCTTGCACGAATATCGCCAACATCATTACGGCGAACATTGTTTCGAGATTAACGCCAAGGCCTGCGGCCGCGTCGGCGAGGTATTTCCGCACCTCAACATCGGTCCAGCCATGTTGTGCTTTTAGCTCTTTTTCGACGCCTTTGCGAATGTCGGCCTGCACACGAGTCAGTTTCCGACTCGCGGTCGCCTCGTGATAGCCAAACGTCGCGGCGATCTCTTTGAGCTTGAGATCGTCGAAATAGTAGAGCTTCATTATCAAGCGGTCTTCGTCGTCGAGACCGGCGATCGCGGATTTTAATGCATTGGCAACGTCCGCCGACGTCTGTTTATCACTGTAAAGCTGCTCAGGGCTATCGCGATGTGCCGAATTGCCATTGTCGCTCGACTCGGCGGCTTCGTTCGCGAGTATCTCAAATTCACGGTCTTCCTCCACCTGAACAAATTTTGACACCTTACGAAACTGATCGACTGCCAATTGCCCGACCACAGCCCGCAGCCAACCGCCAAGGCTGCCGCGTCCCGAATAGTATGCGAGCTTGCTCTTTTTATTACCGTCCGCGTCCGTACGCAGCCCGTAAAGCTCGGCCCAGATGGACGAAGCTAGATCCTCGGCATCTTCGGCATTCGAGGTGATCTTCCTAGCCGCAGACTTCACGGTCGAATCAAAATTTGCTACAAGATCCGACCAAGCCTCGTCATCGCCGCGTTCGCAGGCGATCACAAGACAAAGGTCATCAGCCCGAATGTCGTCGATAAACTCTTTTACATCAGTATGTTGCGGCGATACGCCTTCGACAAACAGGTATTTTCTCAGTGCACCTTCAACGCGGGAACGCAGTTCATCGACCCCAAGCGCACGGCTATTCTCAGCACGCGAAACAAGGTGTGCTATCGCTTCGTCTATCGTTGTCCTATGCTTTTCCGCGACGGCGCTCATCAAAAAGTTGACTGAATTTTAGCACTTTTTTGATGAATGACGACCTATTTCAGATGCTTTCGAAGAAACGAGACGATCTTGTAGCCGTCGATGTAGTTCCAGGGTTTTTCGCCGAGGGTGTAGTGGCCGCAGGGCAGGACGGTCTCGACGTGTGGGATCTTACGTTCGCGAAGTGCGTGCATTGTGTCGAGTGACAGGTCGTACGGGAACGTGAGATCGTATTTTGTATAGATATAACGCTGCGGACGAGGTGTTTGGGTCGCGAGTTTGTCCATGTAGCCCATCGGTGAGATCGGCAGCCAATATTTGCGTAATTCGTCGAGCGTGACGGCTTTTTCGAGCGATTCTTTGACGTGATACGTCGACAGGCCGTTCCACACAACGTCCGAAAAATAGCCCGAAACGTGATTGAAAACACCGGCGTCGATGTCGAGATCGTGAACGAATGCCAGAAACGCAGTACAGGACCCGATGCTCGTGCCGACAATGCCGATCTGCTCGTAGCCATGTTGCTTCAGCCAGTGGACGGCGGCCCGCGTGTCCAGGACCGCCTGACGTACAGACTGTAGCGTTCTCCCGACATTTGGATAAACGAGATACTCTGCACGCTCGAGCTCCGGCGGCATTCGAACCTCGTGATACGGCAACGTCAGGCGTAGAGCCGACATTCCGACCTTTGTGAATATCTTACAAAGGTCGAAATACGTGCCTTCTTTCGCGTTCCAGTGCGGCAAAACGATTACAGCCCGTTTTGAATTTTCGGCTTTGAAATACCTGGATATCGCCGTGTTGTTTTCTACCGAAGGCGTCTCGATCGAGCTTTGCCATTTGAGGACGCCGTCATTTGAAATCTCAAATTTGAGATCTGAAATGTTCGAAACGGAGAAAAGCTGTTCGCTATTTGCGATCGCGTTCTTCGAATTTGCGGCAAAGAATTCTCGCGGATCGATGCCGTTCACATTCGCATCAACAAACTCCATTCCCCAAGCAAACGGATGCACGACGCGATTATCATTGAGCATCGCGAAGTAGCGTTCCCGCTTGTGCATGTAGTTTTTGAGCATTATGCGGCCGCTGATTGAGCTTTGTTGACGACCTTTTCGTAGTAGGCGATGTATTGCGGGATGATCATCTCTGTCGAGTATCTTGAAACCGCGAGTTCGCGGCCGCGCGTGCCGAACGAACGACGCAGGTCGTCGTCGTGCAGCAGCCGCATCGTATCGAGGCTCATCTTTTCGATGTCGCCGATATCGCTCAGATAGCCGCTTTCGCCGTCGGTCACGACCTCGGGAATTCCGCCGATGCGGGTTGCAACGACGGGCGCTTCGCAGGCTTGAGCTTCGAGCGCGGCGAGGCCGAAAGACTCGAGTTCGGAGGGAAGCAGGAATACATCAGCGATGCCCATATAATCGGCGATGTTCGCCTGTTTACCAACATAAATGACGTTGCCATTCATGCCGAGCTGTTCGCCGCGATAGCGAACCGCGGATAGTTCAGGGCCGTCGCCGACCATCACGAGCCGCGCGTCAATGCCGGTTTCGCGGACCTTTGCGAGTATCTCGATACAATCGACCGGACGTTTTACGGCACGGAAATTTGAGACGTGGACGAGCAGCCGCTGGCCATTTGGAGCCAACTCTTGCTTGATCGGTGAATCGTCGATACGTTTGTAGTGCTTGCCGCAGATAAAGTTTGGAATGACCTCGACATCGTCAAAATCGAACGTCTCGATCGTAGCCTGCTTCAAGAATTTCGAAACAGCAGTCACGCCATCCGATTGCTGCAGGCCGTATCGAGTGATTGGCAAATAGCTTCGGTCCGCGCCAACCAGCGTAATGTCCGTTCCGTGGAGTGTTGTAATTACCGGCACGTAACGCTTCTGCTTGATCGATTCGCGAGCCAATATCGCCGAGATCGAATGCGGGATCGCGTAGTGAACGTGCAGCAAATCGAGCTTTTCGGCACGAGCAACGGTTGCCATTTTGGTCGCAAGTGCGAGATCGTAAGGCTGATGTTCGAACAAGGCGTACGACATCATTTCGACCTCGTGAAAGTGAATTCTTTCGTTTAGTTCAGTAAGACGAGTCGGCAACACTGACGAGATAAAATGTACGTTATGTCCGCGCTCGGCCAGATCGCGGCCAAGTTCGCTGCCAACGATGCCGCTGCCGCCGTATGTCGGATAAACTGTGATGCCGATATTCATTTCACAACCAAACGGCTATTGTAACATAAATCGTTACAAAAGCTACGATCAAATCAGCGAACGCAAAACGACGCCGGCAAGCATTACGAACATTCCGAGACATGCGTTCGGTTTTTCGCTTGCCGGCGACGCATCGGCGATCGGTTGGACCTCAGCGGGAACGGCCGTAGCGATATCGGTCGTCGTACCTTTCCTACGAACAAGGTAGACGATGCCCTTGTTATCATCGGTCAGGAGAAATGAATTCGCATCGATCCTCATTATGTCGCACGGGCGGCCGTGGACGACGCCTTTGTTCAGAAAGCCTGTTATGACATCTTCGAGCGGCTCGCCTTTACGCATCGCAACGACCTTGTAACCATGGCCGATCGTCTTGTTGGTCGAGCCGTGCAAGGCGACCAGGAATGTGCCGAATTTGCCGAACAACGCGTCGGCTTCGTCAAAATAATCGAAACCAAGCGCCGACGAACGAGCAGGGAAATGCGCGTACGGAGCGACAACATTCGCGCATTGTCCGGAGCGTTTGAACTTCGGATCGGCGAATATCTTGCCGCCCGACGAATGGCAATACGGCCAGCCGTAATCTGCACCTTCTTTCAATGCGTAAAATGTCTCGTCAGGCTTTTGCAGGCCAAGATGATCGGAGCCTTGGTTCGTCGCAAACACGTATTTACCAATAGCTCGCAGGCCGACGGCGTTACGCAGGCCTTTGGCAAATTCCTGTTGATCCGAACCGTCGGGATTCATCGAGATGATCGAGGCACGAACCCTCTCTTTCTCGACACACGCATTGCAAGACGAGCCGACGGAAACGTAAAGTTTGCCGTCGGGCGAAAACGAGATCGTTCGCGTCAGGTGCCAGCCGCCGTACTTGTAGCTCAGGCCATAATCGGGAAATGTCGCGAGAACTTGCGGTTTCGTGTCGGTCGGCTTGGTCTCGCCCATTGTGAATTTACGACGCGTAAGTTGTTGTGTTTCAGCAAGATAGAACCACCATTGGCCACTATCGTCTTTATAGAACTGAACGCTGTTTGGGTTGCGAAGGCCCGACATATACGTGATCAGCTTGCCGAATTTGCCCTTTGCCGGATCGAAATCGTCGAGAATATAAACCGTGCCGCGGCTGCCGTCGGCGAGGTTGTACATATCGGTGACGAAGATGCGACCGTCCGGCGCCTTGGCAAAAAAGCGTACACGCTTAAGGCCTTCCATCGCCGGAATGATCTCGAAACCTTCGGCGACGTTGAGCGTGAACGTTCGTCCGTCTTTGGTCGTGATCTTGTTCGGGACAAGCTTAACCTCGGCAAACGCGGGAACGGCGAGCAGCAGTGCGACAAATATCGATAGCTTTTTCATTGTTTTCGTGTTATCTGTAAATTCCGATTATGAAAACAGATAAATTCCTTGTCAACGAAGGTACGAAGCTGAACCTCAAGAAACATGCCACAGACTTCACGGCTGATTATACCGATAAAAAGAAAGCTGCCGAAGATCTTCAGAAAAACGTCGAGAAGATACGCGAGCTTCAAGAGATCTTGTTTGCCGAAGGTGCACAGTCGCTGCTCATTGTTTTCCAAGCAATGGACGCCGCCGGCAAGGACAGCACGATCGAGCATGTGTTTTCGGGCGTGAATCCGCAGGGCTGTCACGTGGTTGGTTTCAAGCAGCCGTCAGCCGAGGAACTTGCTCACGACTTTCTATGGCGCTGCCAGAAAGCTCTGCCCGAACGCGGCAAGATCGGCATCTTCAACCGCTCGCACTACGAGGAAGTTCTCGTCGTTAAAGTACATCCCGAATATCTCGGTGCTCAGCGATTGCCGACGAGCCCTGACAAGGACAAGAAGTTTTGGAGCAAACGTTACGAGCAGATCCGCGACTGGGAATCGATGCTGGCCGCCAACGGCACGCAGATCATCAAATTCTTCCTCAACGTTTCACGCGAAGAGCAAAAGGAACGCTTCATCGCCCGCATCGACGAACCAGCAAAGAACTGGAAATTCTCGATGGGCGACGTCAAAGAACGTGCTCTTTGGGATGACTATATGAAAGCCTACACCGACGCGATCTCGGCGACGTCAACCAAAGACGCTTCGTGGTATGTCATTCCGGCGGACAAGAAATGGTTCATGCGTTTGGCAGTTTCCGAGATCATTGTCGAGAAACTAAAAGCAATGAAACCGGCATTCCCGACAGTTTCCGAAGAACATAAAGCCGAACTTGCGGAAGCGAAGAAAGCACTTGAAGCCGAGGCATAACTACTTACCATCGGGTATGAGCCGCAATATTTTATCATCGCCATCAGCAGCTCTGCCGCGGCCGTCGCGGTTTGAGGTTGAGAAATAGATGAATCCGTCAGGGCCTTGTTCCATAGCACGAATTCGGCCGTAGGTGCCGTCGAGCAGGTTTTCTTGACGGACGACCTTGCGGCCGTCGAGGACGACGCGAATTATCTTGGCACCACGAAGACAGCCGAAAAAGAAGTTGCCCTTGAACAGCGGAAACTTCATCGCGTCGTAAAACATACCGCTGCCCGGTGCACACGCGGGCGAATATTCGAGCAGCGGCGAGACCATGCCGTCGCGAGTTTCGTTGTGATGTATCTCAGGCCAGCCGTAGTTTTTGCCGGCCTCGACTATGTTGACCTCGTCGCCGCCGGAGCCTTTGCCCTCGAAAAAGCTAGGGCCGTGTTCTGTTTGAAACATCAGTCCGCTGCCCGGCTGCCACGCCATTCCCTGAGCATTTCGGTGGCCCGTAGACCAAATTTCGGGCCGTGCACCGGTGGTTTTTGCGAGTGGATTGTCCTGCGGAACGGTTCCGTCGTCATTCAACCGCAACGTCTTTCCGGCGAGCGTGTCCATTTTCTGCCCGAGATTCCAATCGGTCGCGTCGCCGGTCGCGACGTAAAGTTTCTTGTCAGGACCGAATCGAGCACGCATCCCGGCGTGGTTCGGAGCACCGGGAATTTTGTCGATGATGACCTTTGGGTCGTTGAATTTGCTGTCTTTGTATGTGTAACGAACGACCTTGATCTGCTTTCCGTCCTGATTGTAGGCGTAACCGAGATAAACGAAATTGTTCTTCGGGAAATCGTAATGCAGAGTTATGTCCATCAGTCCGGATTCGCTCGAAGGCTCGACATCCGGCACCGTAAATACTGGCTCAGCACGCAGCTTCCCTTTCTCGATAATACGAACGCGTCCGGGCCGCTCGGTCACGAGCATGTTGCCATTCGGCAGCCACGCGAACGCCCATGGCACCTCCATTCCCGTGGCGACCGTTTCGACCTTGAACGAAACGCCGTCAAGCGTGTTGACAGCCGTGTTCCCTCCGATCTCGGACGTCGCAGAACAACATGTCAGCCAAATGGACGACGAAAGAATGAGACGAATTATTGTCTGCCCAAGTACTTTCATGTTCATCAATTAACGAGATGACTTCTCCCGGATCTTCGTGTGAAATCAGCCGCTAAAAACGACCCCCGATTCGATTGAATCATAACCGCAGCCTAGTTAACTCGCGAAATTTCGCAGGAGTAAAATCGCCAATCTTGGTCCGCCATCACATTTACCAAATGGTGCTTTCCATCTGCCTTTAATACTTCATACACAACTGTTACATGTCCGCCACTACCTGGGAGCGTAACGTCTTGCTGAAGTTCGGTGTTTCCGACCCAATCGCTGCCGACAACTGAGTATTTTGTTGGATTCTTAGATTCATTCTGAACTGAAACATCTACTAAATAGGTTCCGACCAATGTTGGCGTAAAGATACACCATAACCCTTTTCCTTTTCCGCCTGTAAAATAAGCCCAGTTCTCTTCATACTTTACGTATTCAGGCTTAAACAACGTCAATGAACCTTGACTAGGTTTGTTGCCGTCAGCAGGCGACAACTTGACCGATGAGACGAAACCTGCAACCTTTCGATTAACAGACCTCGCTTTGTGAAAATCGGCGACGGCCTTTGCCTTTTGCACAAACGTAAGATCAGACGGTTTCGCTGTACGTTGCGAAAGCAGTTTGTCTATCTCAGGGCGTTGCGAAGCAACGCCCTGAGTCATTAACAGAATAAGGAAGGTCGGCAACCACAGTCTCATAATTTTCACCTCAACAAATGTATCTATTTCTCAGGTTTCGATAAGAAAACGATTCTAGCACATTAATCAACTCGTTAATCGTCGATAAATATTTGGCATTCGTTCAGGTAGCGACAGAACATCATCAATGATGGTGTAGCCGACGTTGCCGTATAGGTCGCGGAGTTCGGATTCGGATTCGCGGTCGATGGTGATGCAAAACGGCGTGATGCCGCACATTTTGGCTTCGGTCAGAGCCTCGCGAACGTCCTCGCGGGCGTATCTTGCGTCGCCGTAATCGTGGTCGTACGGACGTCCATCGGTCAAGATGATGAGCAGCTTGGTTCGCGATTCCTGACGCAGCAATTTATGAGCTGCGTGGCGAATGGCGGCACCGAGACGCGTGTTGTTCTGGAACGTGATTCCGCCGATGCGTTTTTCGATCTCGTCCGAGTATTTTTCGTTGAAATCTTTGACGACGTAGAACTTCACGTTTCGCCGGCCATCGCTCGTGAAGCCGTTGATCGAGTACGTATCGCCGACGGCTTCGAGTGCTTCGCTCATCAGAACGAGGCCTTCTTTCTCGATCTCGATAATACGGCGTCCGGGATGTGTGTACGGCTGCAACGGATTTCGAGTGATCGTGCGAGCGGTCGACGATGATTGATCGAGCAATAACGACACAGCGACATCGCGTTGCTTTCGCAGACGTTTCGTGTAAATGTTTTCCGCTTGTTTACCATCGGCACGGCGATCTATGACGAAATCGACGAGTGCGTTCAGATCGTAGTCTTCGCCGTCGAATTCACGATTGATCTTGGTCAAATTCTCGGGCTTCATCAATTGGAACTGATGACGGATCGACGAGATCACGCCCTTATAACGCGAACGTGCCAGCTCGACAAAATTGCGGTCGCCTTGCTTAACTTTTTTCTCGATCACGCGGCTCCAGCCGACGCGATAGTCGTTCAGGTCGCGGTCCCATTCGTCGTAGGAAAATGCGATATCGTCCGGCTCAAGCGGCATTTCAGGCATCTCGTTTCCGGACCAAGCCTCAGCACCCGACAAATCGTCAGGCTCGCCTTCGTCGTCAAGACTGTTCCAAGCATTGAACAGATCCGAAACATCCTGCGCCGTCCGCTCGCGTTCCCGCTGGACCTTGTCTTCGGTCACAGATTCGGCCGCTTCTTTGTCCTCGTAAGCGAATTCTTTTTCGTCTTCGCGGTTCTCAGTATCAGACTCTTGAAGTTGCTCAGGCGAAATATTTTGGAACAGATCGTAAACACGGCTCGTCGCCATTAGGCTGTCAGCGACAGAAGAAAGTCGTGAGTCAGCAGTCGCGAGTCGCGAGTGGAAGAACGTCTCGATGACAGATTCGATCTCTGAGACGATCTGACTGTAGAACATTTTCGCGTCATCGGTCGCGCCGCCGCACATTGTTATCTGAAACAGCAATTCGAACGGCACCTGGTGCATCGGGACGTCGAAAATATACGGTCGATTCTCGCGTAGATAAGTACGCATCAGATCGAGATCTTTGACCAAGCCGCGATATTCGTTTCGCAAACAATGGTCGATTCGGGCGTTCTCCATCGTTCCAAATATCTTGCGTGCGAGTCTCGGTTCGGGGAATACGTTGACGATGGCTCGGTAATCGGAGCCAGTCGGCAGTTCGTCATCGACGGGCGGAATGTCATCAGGCCGTGCGGACTCACCTTTTTGCACGTCCTCGATATAACCGGCAAGTGAGAACGCATCGAGTTGGTCCGAGGTTGCTGAATACAATGACTTGAGTTCGGAATATGCGGCTTTTAATTCGTCTGAATCTTGAACAAAGGTTCCGAATTCGATCTGTCCCGAACCGTGGGCTGCCAGCACTTTGTACAGCCGAAAATTGGTCTCGTCGTCCGGAAACTCGCCCACCGACGACGGCAGATATATCGTCTTGCCGTCGCCGATACGGGATTCCTGCGAGATCGCGGACAATGGTTCGATGCCAACCTCGCGGCCTGTTAGGGCTTCGACATAGAGCCGCAGAATATTGCCGATACGATCGAGGTCGAGGCCGAGCCGCGAACGGTGCAGTTTTTCGGCTGACTCGCGGGTTTCGAGTGCGAAATAGCTGCGGCGTGCTTTCGACGTACTTTCGCGATTTTCTTCGATGCCCTCGGCGATCCAAGATTCGAACTGCTTGACCGAAACTTTCGCGAGAGCATCGCTGCTCGAACGAAACGCCGCCAACGCGCTCTCAGCATCGATCTCGGCGAGCAAGTCGATCTGCGCGAGCATGTGTGCGATGTTATTCGCTGCCTCTGATGGCCGGCCGCGAGTGATCGCTAGCAGAATGCCCGGCGTCGATCTTAAAAATGAGATCAATACCGAATTGCCGTGCTTTCCGATCTTAAATGAGATCTCGGACCAAGCCGCGAACGAGTGCGGAGCGATAGTCAAAACCTTGCTTCCCGACGAAACAAAATGAAGCGTCACGCTGCCGCCTAAGTCGAGCATTTCGAGCGACCGTTCAGCAAGGATGAGAGAATCGGCAGCGTTAAGCTTTTCGATAGCATCCGGAATTGCGGCCCACAGATCGGCCGTCATGCCGCCGGTTCGCTCAGCAAATGCGTTTCCAAGTGAGAACCATGCATCTGCAACGAATTCGCGGTCATGCTCAAAACGCTCCAGCGCCTCGGCAACACTTATCGAGTTCGCAAGATAATCCGCGCTGTGTTTTGCCGAACGATTTGCGACTTCGAGTGCCAATTCGAGGAACTTTGCTAATTCAGTAGAATCACCCGAGCGTTCGGCGAGCTTTGGAATGAGCTTAAACGTCTCGGTCGCGGTCGATGTCGAAAGAACGAGCTGCTTGGTACAAATGCGAAAGAGCAATGGACGGCAGTCTTCAGGAACGCCGGCCAGTTCTTCTGTTCCGGAAGAGAAAAAGGCTGAACCGACATCGGCGCTTGCCATCGCAAGACGGCGGCCAAGTTCACCCCAATTCTTTAGGTCGTCGGCGGACAGCAATTTCGCAGCGGCAGGAACTGCCTCGACAAAATCGCGGCTGACGCGCAGGCTAACGCCCGCGATCGCGGCGCTCGTCTCTAATGCCGCTCGCTTTTTGTCGGTCGGCAAGGCATTTAGTTTTCTTGCCAGGTCGCCGAATGAGTCTTTTGCGACTTGTTCCTTTTGATCGTCCGCCATCTATAAGACTAGTTTACATCTTTGGCGGGCGTCCGTCAGAGTAGATGAACACGTGAAAGCAGGCATTGGCACCATATTCGATCAAGGCATCGAGCTTACCGGCATTTTCCATTTCGGCGAGCTTGTTCATAACGAAATTCTGCTCCTCGGCCGTCATGTGCTTGCGCGCTAGGTCGAATGCACACCCCGATGTGTGCGGCGGAAGGCTGCCCGGGCCGCGAACGGGGAACGAGTTCGCATTCGTCGCATTCAATCCGATCTGATAGTCCATCGAACGCGTCAGCGAAGTTACGCGAAGCGGCCGCTTGAATTTTCCGTGATACGCACCTGCGAGTTCGAGCAAGATCGGACGTGCCAATTTGTTGAACATACGCAGCAGCCGAATACGCATCTGCTTGCGATGAGCGGCATTGCTCAGGTCGTATTTCTGACCCGAGAAATCGGAAGCAAGTTTAACAAGAGCGTCGAACTTTGGATTGCCGGCTGCAAGTTCGCTGCGAACATTAGGAAACGCAAACGACATGAACGGCCCGTCGCTGGCGCTGCCGCCGACGTCGAGATAGTAGCTCTCGCCGGCCATCGGCATCTCGATAAGCTCCTTGCCGATACGCTTGATCGCGAGGTCACCGAAATCGAGCGGCTGCTGATATCCTGACTCGTTCATCTCGCGAAGCTTTGCTTTCTGCTTTATCACGCCGTCGCCAAACAGTTCTTTCGGCACATTCAAACCACTCGGCCTGATGCCGGTCTCGCCGTTTCTCGGTTCCATGGCTACCTTCTGCCGGTCAGCGAGCAGTGCGGCGGAAACGTTGAGGTCAGGTTCGCCCTCTGTTGCCTTGGAACCTGTAATATCGGTAACCGTTGAGGCGTCGATCTCTTTTTCTTCGACTTCCCACGAAGCCATCAGGTCGTCGAGATCGTCGTCATTCTCGCCGCCGAGCGGATCGATGACGCGCATCGGAATTACGCTCGCAGTGTTAATGACAGGCGTAGGACGAACCGAATTCGTTGCAGAGTTTGTCGCATCGCCGGAAGAGAAAACAAGTGCAACAATCGCAACAGCGACTATCACGCCTATCATAGCGAACGATCCGAAGACGATCTTTGCTGAGTGATCATTTGGCTCCGGCGTTTTTGGCGAAACGACCGTCGGTGTTACAAAGACCGGACTTTCGGGTTCTGGTTCCGCAACCGATTCGGGCTCCTCGGCACCAATTTGAATAGCGATCGTAGTGTATGTGCCGAGTCTAAGCGTGTCGCCGTTTCGCACGATGACCGGCGAAGAGCCCATCTGTTTGCCGTTGAGGAATGTGCCGTTGGTCGAGCCTTCGTCGACGACGAGTACATCGTCACCGTCGCGAAATATCGTCGTGTTTCGTCGTGAAAGTCCGGTATCCGAAAGTGTTAGCGAAGCAGCGTCGGTTCGGCCGATAGTGATCTCGTCGGCAAGTTCAATTGATTGAGAGCCGTCGGGAGAATCGATCTTGAGTGTGACCGTCTGCATCAGTGATGATGATCATCGGCGACTTCCTTGAGTTTCGAGATATCGAGCAGTTTCGAAAATTGATCAAAATGGAACATCGTCTCGTCCTTACAATTCTCGCAGAAAAACGTCACGTCCTCGCCGAGATACATATCTTTGAGATGATACGCAATAAAACAGCCGTAGCAGCGTTGAATACGCTTGCCAAAATCAACGAGCACTTCTTCGGTGGCTTCCATCATTTGATCACGCCTCGCTTGGAAGATGTTATGAAATCAACGAGCAGTGCGACCTCGGGACAATCTTTGATCTCTGCGGCGATCCGTTCGACAGCCTGAGTCGTGTTCATTTTCGATGAAAGCAGTAGGTGAAATGCGTGGTTCAATTGACTGATCGTTTCGCGGGAATAGCCGCGACGTTTAGCACCAACCTTGTTCAGACCGTAACATTTCGCGTGATTGCCCTGAACGATGGCGAACGGCATCGCGTCCTTTACGACGACAGAATAGCCGCCAATGAACGCCTCGCGGCCGACGCGGCAAAACTGATGCACACCCGAATACGCACCGACGCTTGCACGATCGTCGATCTCGACGTGTCCGGCAAGTGTCGCTGCATTTGCCATAATGATCTCGCTGCCGAGTTGGCAATCGTGCGCGACATGAGCCTGAGCCATCAGCAGGTTATTGTCGCCGATACGCGTAACACCGCCGCCGCCGGCTGTGCCTCGATGCACAGTGACGAACTCGCGAATATTATTCTTTTTACCGATGACGGTTTCGGTAGGTTCACCTGCATATTTAAGGTCTTGAGGGCCAAGACCGATCGAGGCGAAAGGAAAGATGTGTGTCTCGTTGCCGATCGAAGTGATACCGTCGACAACAACGTGCGATTCGAGTCGAACCGCATTGCCAAGCGTCACATTATCTCCGACCGTGCAAAACGGCCCAATGTGACAATCATCGGCGATGATCGCCGACGGACTGACCACCGCAGTTTCATGAATAAATGGCATCAGATCAATTTGATTCGTCGTTTTCGAGCGACTGTGTAGCGATACGAGCCGCCTTTGCTCTACGAGCTATAAGGTAAGTAAAAATAACGGTCGCCGGAATGGAGAGCAGAACACCAAACAATGCTCCGCCTACAACGGTTACTCCAATGCCAATGAGTCCAAGTTTCAGTTGCTTATTGAAATGACCAAACAGTAGCGGTATTAGGCCCAAGGCGATGCCGATCACAACGTTGATCAGTATCACCATGCCGATAGCTTCGCGGCTTGTTAGCTGAACTGCGTCCATCTACGACTCCTTTGGACGGTCGGCGATGACCGACATTATCGTTGCCTCGGCGGTCACGTTGCCGTCGACCATGGCGATCCCGCGCATTTTCTGCATTCTGCTTCCGATACGAAGTGCCGTTACCTCGAGAGTTAGAGTGTCGCCAGGCACGACCGGACGGCGAAACTTTGCTTCTTCCAAGCCGCTAAAGAAAGGGATCTTTTCATCGCGATCCTCAAACTCTCTTAACGCAAGTATCGCACCGACCTGGGCCAATGCTTCGATCTGCAGCACGCCCGGCATCACGGGAGCTTCTGGAAAATGGCCCGCGAAAAAGTGCTCATTTACGGTTACTTGCTTGATTCCAACTATACGGACCCGCGGTTCTAGTTCGATGATCTTGTCCACCAAGAGAAACGGATATCGGTGGGGAAGTATCTTTTGGATGGCGACAGAATCGAGTATTGACATAAATTAATCTACGGCTACAAAAACATATAAGCCAAACTGGCCAAAAAAGCAATTTTGGCCGTTTGGCTTATGAGTAAGAACCTAAGCGTCTGCGACTACTTCGGTGCCGCTGCAGGCGTCGGACGAGCGTTGTAAAAGGTAATGAAATCTTTTGTGATATCAGCGGCGGGAGCCAACGTTAGCAGCGAGCCGCTGTCGACTAGTTTCGCAACGTCGAAGACAGCCGTAAAGCCATTCTTTGTCGCGTACTCATCAAGAGCCTTGCCGATGTCAATGCTGATAGGACCGACGATCTCGTCGCGCTTCTTTGGGTAGTCACGCTTTAGGTCATCGTCCTTATATTTCAAGTCGCGCTGAAGCCGCTCGCCTTCTTCTTGCTTGTTCGAATAGGCCGTCGGGTTAAACTGATTTTGCGGCAGTTTCTGCATATTTTCGAGGTCGCGGGCAATCGTCTGAAGTCTGGTTTGGCCATCCTGCAGTTCTTTTACGCGAGCCGCAAACAATGCATCTACCTGTTTATTGGCATTGACCAATTTCGTAATTCCGCCTTTATCATCACTGAACAAGACAGTGTTGATAAATCCATACTTTGCCTGAGTCTGAGCGGACGCTGCTGCGGCAAATACCAACGATAGAACAAAAACCGAGAAGATCGAACTGACTACTTTCATTATAAAACTATGCCTCATCAAAAAAATCGCGGCCTGGACAAAACCAATGCCTCGGCCGCGTCAAAATACTGTGTCACCGAACACTATCGCGGCGTCGAAGCCGTTGCCGCGGGAGCAGGCCGAGCGTTGTAGAACGTGATAAATTCCTTAGTAACGTCAACCTTGTTTGGAATGTAAGCAAGCAAGATCTTCTGTTGATCGAGAGCCGAAGCGTCGAGGATCAGATCGTAGCCCTTTGCCGCAGCAAATTCCTGCATTGCCTTGCCGATATCCTGTTGGATCGGGCCAAGCAACTGGGGCTGGCGGCGCTGAAAACGCTCTTTGCCTTCCTCTTGCTTTCGCTTGATCTGAACCTCTAGGTTCTGATACTCCTCAAACTTCGCATTAGCAGCCTGCTCGTTTACAGGTACGGTCTTGGCGGCGATCTGATCCTGGAGAACCTTTAGTTCCTTTGCCAGGTTTTCATACTTTGTCGCCAGCGTTTTGAGTTCGGCGTCGAGCGGCTTGAACTCATTTTCAAGAGCAGTCATCGCGTTCGTATATTTGACGATGCCCTTTTCTCCGTCGAATTCAAGAGTATTGATAACGACGATCTTTAATGGAGCCGGTGTTTGTGCCGAAGCCGCGATCGCAAATGTCAGGCACAAAACGAGACCTGCTACTGATCCAAAAAGTCTTTTCATTACTTAGAATAACTCCCAGAGCCAAATAAAGGCTCAATAACCAACATAATTCACATTCTATTTGAAACTCTATACGCCGTATTTGTTGCTTACGGTTTCAAAAAAAGAAACGAAATCTTATAGCGCCGTCCGCACTATGTCAATTTAGAACGTACGACCGACCGTAAATCTAAATCCGTTGCGTTTGCCGGGCAAGAATATTCCCGGCAACTCTTCGGTATAGCCGAGCTTCGCATTCGGGTTGTAATAATAGATCAAGCGAAACGGAACATTAACGACCGGAACCTGAACTCGGAGTTCGAGACCGACGCTCGCCTTGAAATCTTTGATCCCGCCAAAGGCACTGTCATTTACACGAAGCAGCGAATTCTGCTGAACATCGCCTCGCAAGTATAGCGGCTGAACCTGCGGCGACAGACTGGTCGGACACCCAAATCGGTTACCGTGACAGAACTCATTTAGGTAATCGCTCTTCGTCATTACACGCCCGCGGTAGTAAAGAATGCTGCCAAAGCTGCTCTCAAGCACCGGCGTGTTGATCAATCCGAGAGCGGTAAGTCGCCCGGCTCCTAAAAACGTGTCGTCCGCTAAAAATTCACTATTGATGACCTGCGTGCCGGATTTCCGCAAATTGAACACCGAACCTACATCCGCGAACACGGCCATTGTCGCCGGGCCAAATAGCGGAATTCGATACTCAACGTTGCCGAGCAATTGCGTGTCGCCGCCGATGAACCGATAATTTCGCGAGAACAGTGCAGGATTGGCACCTTCGTATCCAGTCAACTGCCCGATCGTCGCGATCTCGTCACGAGTTCGGCTGTCGAGATTGTGGTTAGTGTTTGCCGTGCCGCTGGCGTTTGTCGTAACTAAAACATTGCGGCTCGTTACATACGTATCGAACGGCGATACCGGGCCGATCGAACGAGAGTTGTAACCACGAATATCGTTCTCGCTGCCGAGGTAGAATCGTTCGTAAGCCGGAACACCGCCAACGAACGATATTGAGTTAGCGTTTCGGATCTTGTCATTGATAGACCAAGCTCCGATAGTTGCTGCCGTTACCCTGAACGCCAAAACCTCAGGATTCTTCGACCGTTTCTTACGCATCGGGATGAACTTTGAGTAAGAAACGTTCGGCGAATAGGTCCTAACATCGCCGCCTAGACCCGAAAAACCGATCGAAAACGATAACTGCGAACCGCGAAGCGTATCGATTCCATTCTTCGCCGGCTGTCTCGTGTCGTAAACGAATGAACCGGTAATACGGCTGGTCAAAATATTCGGTTGACGATAGATGATCGGAATGGTCGCCGCCGGATCAGCACTTTGGTTGATCTCCGGATCGGTCAAGTTTGTTAGCGAAGCCTGATAGGTCAATCCAACACGCGAAAACTGTGTGAAACGACGTTTCTTGAAGAACAGCTCCGACAAAGGTGCGGTCATAAAGACATTCGCGCCGTAGGTGCTCTGTGTAAACAGATTGGCCGAATCAGTAACGATCTGGCCGTTCGGATTATAAAGATCGTTCAGAATGTCCGTGTTTTGGGTCAGGAAGGTGCCTTCGCCAAAGAACTTGTAACGGCTGGCAAAAACCGAAAAACCAACGGAGATCGGACGATCGCGGAAGTAGGGCTCTTGATATGTAAACTGAATGGTTTGCTGCCTGTTTCCGGCACCTACATTCAGCGACAAGATCTCTCCGCGGCCTGCCAAGTTATTCGTTGAATATTCAAGCCCAAAGAACGAACCGCCAATGCCCGAAATGCCGCCGTTAAACGAGATCTGCTGGCGCCCTTTCTCTTTAACCTTTACGATCAGATCGACGTTTCCTTGCTCTTCGTCGGTTCGGATCTCGACATCCTGATCCTTATCGATCGGATCGAAATACTGTGTCTGATTGAGACGGGCGACGGAGATCTCGAGGTAATTCTGGTTGTAGATATCGCCTTCGTTGATCAGGAATTCACGACGCATAACGCGATCGCGTGTGAATGTGTTGCCGACAAATTCTAAACGTCGTAGCGAAAACTGCTTGCCCTCGTCAATGCGAATAACAACATCAACGATGCCTTCCTTCGGATTGGCAGGATTGTCTTTGTATTCAGGTTCAGGCTCGGCTGTGTACTGTACGAAACCTTGTCCGCCGTATACTTTCTTGAGATCCTCGTAAACGCCCTCTTGCAGCCGTTTACCGTCGATGATCTCGCCTTTCTTTAGGCCAACGTATGCCAAGATCTGCTGTTCGCTGAAGATCGAATTTCCTTCGACCTTTAGTTCACCGACGCGGAAAACACGGCCTTCGGTAACAGGAACAACGATCCGGAGCGTATCATCCTTGGACGTAACGAGCGGTAGCGGGAACAGCCTCAGTACAGGAAATCCTGTTCGTTTGTATCCTTGGTCAATAACCACAGGCTCGCCAACGCGGGCCTGGAAATAACCTTTGGACCACATATACGACCGGACATTTCGTTCGAGGTCGTATTGCAGTTTCCTCATATCGAGGATGTCCATGCCCTTGAATCGCTCTATAATGCCCGTTTCTTTGACAAGCTGAAGAGCATTTCGAAGTTCGCCGTCTTTAAAATTCTCGTTACCTTCGAACTCGATCTTGACGATGCGCGAGCGATTCCCTTGGTCGACGTTGAATGTAAGTGCGATCGATGTCGCCGAAACCTCTTCTTCCTGTACTGTTACTGTCGCATTAGGGAAGCCTTTCGAGGCAAGCATTTCGCGGAGAAGTCTGGTAGCGTTCCTTGCTTTAACAGGATCGTAAACAGATTCTTTGGAAATACCTACGCGCTTTTCGCGAAATTCTTTGAGAATGTCCGATTCGGGTATCGCTTTTGAACCTTTGAATACGAGGTCACGAATGATCGCTAATTCGCGAACTTCGAAGATCACATTAACGCCTCCGCGAATTCCTTCTTCGGTGAGTACGCGTGTTGCAGTTTTATCGAAAAAGTTAAGTGAAAGTAATTCTTTGAGGTCGCGCTCAAGAGCGGCAGGATCGTAAACGTCGCCGGGACGCGTTTTGATGTAGTACAGCAGATCTTCGTCGCGAAGACGTCGATTTCCCTGAATATCAACACTCTCAACAACCTGTTGTTTATTGGACGCCGTCTCAACAGCGTTAGATCTCGCAGCGTCAGTGCCCGCAAACACATTGACCGCAAACATCGCGGTAGCAAGGCAAAGAAACGCAAAAGCGCGAAGCTTGAACATAAACCGAATATCCCTTTATTATTGCAAACTAAAGAGCTTCGAAAAGCTCTGTGACGCCGACCGTATAAATTGAAGCACGCCAAATACTTGGCGTTCTGCCGGCATCTTAGTGTCGGATCTAACGCTAACTAAGATTCGCGCCTCAAACCGCAGGTTGCCCTATGGTTACTTAACCAACAAACTCCCGAATTATACAGCGCTAAGGGGCAAAAACAAAGGCAGGAACAGTGCGCCTGAGGCTACTTTTTGAGCCAACCGAAAAGCGCGTCGACGGTGATATCGCGGTTGGTCTCGTAGATCGCCTTGGTTAAAGGCACCGACATCGGACAAACTTGGACACAATTCTGTGCGTTTCCGCAGTTTCCGATGCCGTCATCACCGAGCAGTCCGTTCAGGCGCTCTTCTTTCGTTATGGCACCGACAGGGTGCATATTGAACAGACGAGCCTGTGCGATAGCCTGCGGTCCGATGTAGTTGTCATCGCCATACTGCGGGCATGCCTCGAGACAGCAGCCGCATGTCATACAACGCGAGAATGCATATCGTTCCTGAGCTATCTCGTTCGAAAGCTGCGGCCCGGGCCCAAGGCCGTAACTGCCGTCAAGCTCGATCCATGCCTCGACTTTCTTGAGATGTTCGAACATCTGCGAGCGATCGACCTTGAGATCGCGAACATTCGGAAACTTCGACATCGGCTGCAAAGTGATCGTATCCGAACCCGAAGCCAGCAACAGATCGTCGACCAAAGCCGAGCACGATTGCCGCACCTTGCCGTCGATCACCATCGTGCAAATGCCGCATACCTGCTCAAGACACGACATGTCCCAAACCGGCGGCGTAGTCGCCTTGCCCTCGACAGTAACAGGCTCCTTACGTATCTCCATCAACGCCGAAATGACGTTCAGGTTACGACGATACCTAAGCTCAAACGTCTCAAAATGCGCTTCAGCACTTTCGTTCTCTCGTCGCTGGATCTTGAACTTGATCTCGGTCGGCGGATTATCCAATCGTTTCTTTTCGATATGAGCGTTCGTCGTCATTTCTTTCCTTTCGAATAATCTCTCTTTCTCGGCTCGACCAGCGATACATCGATCGATTCGTAACTGAGAACCGGAGCCTCAGCGGAGTATTCGGCGATCGTTGTTTTCATGAAGTTCTCGTCATCGCGATCCGGGAAATCGGGTTTGTAATGTGCCCCGCGAGATTCGTTGCGATTTAGTGCTCCGAGCGTGATGACGCGAGCGAGCTCGAGCATGTTCGTAAGCTGACGAGCGTGCGGAATTGCCTGCGTCGCCCACAGATTCGAATCGTTGATCGAGATATTCTTCGAACGCTCTTGTAGCTCGCGGATCTTGTCGTCGGTCGCTTGCAGACGGTCGTTGTAGCGAACCACGGTGACGTTGTCGGTCATTACCTTGCCAAGTTCGTCGTGCAGCTTGTACTGATTCTCGCCGCCGGTTGAGCTGACAATTGCGTCGTTCAATGCCTGCTGTTTCTTAAGCTCGGCATCATGTACGCCGTTGGTTTCGGTGTTGCCGCGTTCAACGTTCTTGGCGTATTCGATCGCCGACGGTGCTGCGACAAATCCGCCGTAAACGCAGGAAACAAGCGAGTTAGCTCCTAAACGGTTTGCTCCGTGGATAGAATAGTCGCATTCGCCGGCAGCGAAAAGTCCGGGAATATTTGTCCGCTGTTCAAAATCTACCCAAAGTCCACCCATCGAATAATGAACGCCCGGAAAAATGCGCATCGGCACATATCTCGGATCGTCGCCGACGAACATCTCGTAAATTTCAAGGATCGCGCCAAGCTTTCGAGTCAGCGTTTCGGCGTCGATATGCGTCAGATCGAGATAGACCTGATTCTCGCCGGCGACACCGTGGCCTTCGAGACAAACTTGGAATATCTCACGCGTCGCAATGTCTCGCGGAACAAGATTGCC
Source organism: uncultured Acidobacteriota bacterium (assembly GCA_937871585.1). Taxonomy (GTDB): domain Bacteria; phylum Acidobacteriota; class Blastocatellia; order Pyrinomonadales; family Pyrinomonadaceae; genus OLB17. The sequence goes on from CALMPJ010000043.1 coordinate 80,048, forward strand.
GTACGCCGGATATTTTTCTTCGAGGAAATACCAGCGTTCATTCTCCGGAATGTCACGCGGGCTGCGTGTGTCGCCATCGGCCTTTGGCACCCAAACACGCCCGCCTTCGCCGCGTGCGGATTCCGACATTAGCCGAAGCTTGTCTTCGCCGGGAATTGACGTTGGATGAACTTGGATAAACTCGCCATTCGCATACCGAGCACCTTGTGTATAACAAGCCGCCGAAGCGCTGCCTGTACACGTCATCGAATTGGTTGATTTGCCGAATATCAGGCCTGGCCCGCCCGTTGCCATGATCACGGCGTCGGCTGCGAATGCCTTGAGCTCAAGTGTTTGCAGGTTCATCGCGATCAGGCCGCGGCAAACCTGATGATCGTCCAAAACGAGCGAGAGCATCTCCCAGCCTTCGTATTTTGTGACCTTTCCGGCGACTTCCCATTTACGAACTTGCTCATCGAGAGCGTAAAGCAACTGCTGTCCTGTCGAAGCACCTGAAAACGCAGTTCTATGATGAAGTGTTCCGCCAAAGCGTCGAAAATCGAGCAGTCCTTCTTTCGTTCGCGAGAACGGCACGCCCATTCTGTCGAACAAGTAGATGATCTCAGGAGCCATGTCGCACATACGTTTGACCGGCGGTTGATTGGCGAGAAAGTCGCCGCCGTAAACAGTGTCATCGAGATGCTTTGCGGGTGAATCGCCTTCGCCCTTGGTGTTTACCGCACCGTTGATGCCGCCTTGGGCACACACGGAATGCGAGCGCTTGACCGGAACGACCGAGATCAGATCGACGTCGTGTCCGGCCTCGGCGATCTTCATCGCCGCCGCAAGTCCGGCGAGCCCTCCGCCGACGATCGCAATTTTTGAACTGCTTGCCATAACTAAAATTAGTCAGAGTTACGCCTTTAGGCGTGAATATTTGACGGAATCACGCCTAAAGGCGTAACTCAAACTCTAAAACTTCACCGAGCCGCTCGGCGCTGACTTCTTCGGTTCCTCACACAGCATCTGCGGCATCACACCGCACGGACGTACGAACGCGACCGCAGCATTTATACCCAGGAACGACAGTCCCAATGCGAGACCCAAACATCCGCGAAGCAGCCATTTCTGGGCATTTTCGCCAATGACCAATCCCCAATCGACCGCGAACAAAAAAAAGCCGTACGCCAAGTGCCACGCCGTCGCAAGCACACCTAATATATAGACGATCAGAAGCCATGAGATCTGAAAGTCATTCGAGACGATCGAAAACGCGGTATCGGCATTTCCGGCGACAGCCTTCATCGTCAGTCCCGGGATCAAGCCAAATCTAAAATGCAGCAGATGAAACAGAATGAACAGGAACAAGAAAATTCCCGTCGCTCGCTGTATAAAGTAGAACCAGTTTCTGCCGTAGCCATAACTCAGAACGTTCGATTTCGACTCAGCCGCGATGATCACACCGTAAACCGAATGAAACACAAGCGGCAGAAAGATACCGAATATCTCGATAAACAATAGGAACGGGAGATCGTGTATCTCCTGAACCTTTTTGTTGAATAACGCGGCCCCGTTCATCGCGGCCGCGTTCGTGAACATATGCACGAAAAAGAACAGCCCAAGCGGAACAATGCCCGTCAACTGATGAAGTTTACGCAAAAGGAAAGTTGTCGAGAACTTGATCGCCATCGTGATCTGATCCTAAATAATCGTGCTGGATTGTGTTATTTCCGTAAAATCGAATTCTAAATGCAAAAACTCGCAACGGCAATCTTGCATCGATAGCTTTTTATCGTAAAGCCTGCGTAATATAAGGTAAAATGAAAAAGATTAGTGATATCAAGTAGTTTCGCTAATTTGACTCAAGACTGATATGCACATCGAAACGCTGAAAGTTTTTTGCGACCTTGTAGATCTGGAATCATTTTCATTGGCCGCCGAACGCAATTTCATTACGCAGTCTGCCGTCAGCCAACAAGTTCGTACGCTTGAGGACAAGTTCAAACGCCGTCTGCTCGAACGCATCCGAGGCCGCCGCGATGTAAAGCTTACGCCCGCTGGCGAAGTGTTCTATCGAGAAGCGCAAAAAGTATTGGCCGCATACGACGAAATGCAGGAGAGCCTTCGCGGCGTGATCGGCAAGATCGGCGGAACTGTTAAGGTCGCAACAGTTTACAGCGTTGGGCTGCACGAGTTGCCGGTAAAGGTGCGCGAATTCATGACCAAGTTTCCCGCAGCAAAGATCGATCTCGAATATTCGCGGACCACGCGAGTAGTTCGCGATGTGTTGAGCGGAGCAGTAGAACTTGGCGTACTTGCATTTCCTGAACCAAAACGCGGTCTTACGATCACTCCAATGCCGGAGAATCGACTTGTGGTTATCGCTCCGCCAGATCACAAATTTGCTGCTAAGAAAAAGGTGAAAGTCTCTGATCTTAACGGACAAGATTTCGTCCATTTCGAACGCGACGTGCCAACTCGCAAAGCGATGGATCGCATCTTCAAAACCAACAACGTCGAGGTCAAAAAGATCGCAGAGTTCGACAACATCGAGACCATCAAGCGCGCAGTCGAGGTCGGTTTCGGCCTAGCCATCGTCCCCGAACCAGCCGTCACCGAAGCCCGCAAGGCCGGCACTCTCGCCGTGATTCCGCTCGCCGAAGACTACTGGACACGTTCCGTCGGCGTCATCCACCGCTCGGATCGCAACCTCTCGCTTGCCGCAAAAAAGTTCGTGCAACTGCTCGCTGAGCTATCAACTCTCGGCTGATAACGCCTCGTTCCGTATGATTACAGACAACCATCCTCGAGATTTCGGGCATATAATTTGTTTTATGTTCAAAAACTACTTCTCAATAGTTTTGCTGTTGGCCTGTTTCTCAACCTTTGCGTTCGGAGCAGCGGGTGATCTTGACCCGACATTCGGCTCGGGCGGAAAGGTCTTTGCGACGGTTGCTGGTATGGAACCGGCACGCGGAATGACGCTGCAGCCCGACGGCAAGGTGATCATCGTCGGTACGGTTTTAGGACAGGACTCGACCTCTGATTTCGCTGTCGTTAGGCTTAATTCCGATGGCTCCACTGACTTGGGCTTCGGTACGAACGGCCTCGTCTCGATACCTTTCGACAACTTTGCAAACGAACAAGCTACGGCCGCGGCAGTTCAGAGCGACGGCAAGATCGTTATAGGCGGCAGCGTCGAGTTTGGGTCGCAAGGTTGGGATTTTGGCATTGTAAGACTGGAGTCAAACGGGGCTCTAGACACTGCTTTCGGCAAGGTAAAGGTAAACATCGGCGGCGATGATTTCGCTAATGATCTGATCCTACAAGCTGACGGCAAGATACTGTTGACCGGCACAATTCGGCCTACGCCAAACACTGATGTTCCGCTTGTGCGACTTACGACGACCGGTGCGTTAGATACTAGCTTGAACGGAACAGGAAAGGTCTTTGTCGGAATCGGCAGCGGCAATAATGATGTTGGCAATTCGCTCGCCGTGCAGCCGGACGGCAAGATCTTGATCGCCGGTTCGACACGTACGGCAAGTCGCGGATACTTTCTACTTTTGAGGTTTACCACGAACGGTTTGCCGGACAGCACTCTGGGTTCGTTCGGGTTCATTCAAACCGAGATCGGTGCTCAATTTGACGCTGCCACAAGCGTCGCGATACAGTCCGACGGCAAGATAGTCGCGGGCGGAAACTCGACCAGCGGCGGCCCTGAGCAACCAGCTTTTGTCAGATACAATACCAATGGTTCGCTCGACACATCTTTCGACTCTGATGGGAAGGTGTTGCTAAATCCAACACCGTCGAATACAGTTCAGATCAAATCCCTTATGGTTCTGTCCGACGGCAAATTGATCGGTGTCGGAACCGCGTCGGCATCGTATCTATTGCTAAGAATGACAACCAACGGTGCCCTCGACCCGACATTTGGTACCGGCGGCAGAGTGCTGCAATCTGTCGCTCCGTCAACCAGCGACGTCGCAAGAGCAATGCTTCAGCCCGATGGCAAGGTCGTCGCAGCGGGCGGCGGCAGCAGTACAACAACATTCGGTTTTACGGCGGCACGATTTGTCACTGTGAGTTTCCCAAGAGCCGGCCCGTTCGATCTTGATGGAGATCAGAAGACAGATGTGGCGATCTTCCGACCGAATGGGGCATCGTCGGAATGGTGGTGGTTGAGGTCTAGTAACGGAGGGAATG
>CALMPJ010000044.1 GCA_937871585.1 uncultured Acidobacteriota bacterium
ATAGCCTGGTTGGCCGTCGAAGTTGTAAAGGTTTTCGGTCTTGATGAATTCGATACCGGTTCCGCTGAAACGGCCGAGCAGGTCGATGACCTGTTGGTGCGTAATGATCGCGTTTTCGTTGTCGCTCATAAAGCGGCAACGCCAGTGATCGACACAGAATGTATCGGGCTGTCCGCCGGGATAAACCTTGGTGCCGCGGTTCGAGACCATGATGAGCTTGAGGCCTTCGCCGCTCAGTGCCTCGACGATCGGGCCGACAGCATTGCCGGAGCCATAAAATTCACCGTTCCACCATTTGATGAAAACGTCAACGCCAACCAGCTCCTGCTTTTGCGGTTCGCGGATCGAATAGATCGGCTTCTTGTCTGCAGCAGCAACAACCTCGGGAACTTGGTATGTCACGGCCTTGAGCGTTTCGGGCTTTTGACCGAGACGGTCTACTACAGCCTGAGCAAATTCCTTGGTGCCTACTTTTTCTTTCGAGACGCCTTCTTTGAAGATGTCGTAGGTATGGATGCCGTCTTCGACAGCACGCAGCCAAGCGTTGTGAGCAAGTTCGGCAACATCAGGCTGGCCGATGTGGACCATCATCATGATCGATCCGAGGAATAGACCCGACGGATTTGCGAGATTCTGCCCCGCGCGACGCGGAGCCGAGCCGTGAATCGCCTCGAACATCGAGATGTTCTCGCCAATGTTTGCCGAACCGGCAAGACCGACCGAACCTGCGATCTGAGCCGCAACGTCCGACAAGATATCGCCGTAAAGGTTTGGCATCACGATAACGTCAAAATTCTCAGGCGTGTCTGCCATCTTGGCAGCACCGATATCGACGATCCAGTGATCGGCCTCGATCGAAGGATATTCGGCAGCGATCTCGTCGAACACACGGTGAAACAGGCCGTCGGTCTGCTTCATGATGTTGTCTTTGACGAACGCCGTGATCTTTTTACGGTTGTTGTTGATCGCGTACTCAAACGCGTAGCGGACGATCTTTTCGCAGCCAGGACGCGAGATCAGTTTCAAGCACTGCTCGACCATGTCCGACTGGCGATATTCGATTCCGGCGTAGGTGTCTTCTTCGTTTTCACGAACGATGACGACATCCATCACAGGATGCTTGGTGTCGATGAACGGATGATACGAGACGCAAGGGCGAATGTTGGCATAAAGGCCAAGCGTTTTACGAACCGTAACGTTGAGCGACTTGAAACCGCCGCCCTGAGGCGTAGTGATCGGTGCTTTCAGGAATACTTTCGTTCGGCGAAGCGATTCCCACGATTCGGGAGCGATGCCTGCCGAGTTTCCCGACAGGTAAACTTTTTCTCCGATGTCGATCGTTTCGATGTCGATGCGGGCACCGGCTTCTTTTAGGATATGCAGCGTAGCATCCATGATCTCCGGCCCGATGCCGTCACCATGAGCTACTGTTATAGGAACATTGGACATAGTTTTTGTTTCCTCAAAAAAGTGCGTAACTAATAAACTTATGATTCTAGCCGATGCACGCACAGCGCGCAAAAACCGAGCTTAGATCGCATCTATTTTTCTGGCCAGTGCAACATCGACATCGGTCACGCCACCGCGATCATGCGTTGTCAGCAGGACGTCAGCATAGCCCCAGCCGAACGTGATGTCGGGATGATGGTCGGCGGCTTCGGCGAGTTCGCCGACGGCGTTCACAAATGCGAGTGATGCGGCAAAATTGTCGAACTTACGGCCACATTTGATCGCATTGCCATCGACGTTCCAATCGTTGAGCGTGGACACGGCCGCGGTTAGTTCGGTTTCGGATAATAGTCGTCGTTCCATAATGTTGATGTGCTCGCGAAGCGCAGATTTTCGCGTTATACTTTTCGTTTTGAGCGTTATTCAGAAAGGTATCTATAAAATGCGGTTTTGGTCAAGATTTATATTAGTTTTTACGGTCGCCGTGCTGGCGATCGCCTGCGGTGCGCCGAAGCAACCGGCGTCGCCGAAGGAGACGTTCAAAACGTACGTTTTGGCGCTGAAAAAGAAAGATTACACGACGGTAAAGATGCTGCTTTCGTCGGCAACCATGAAGATGCACGAGAAAGAGGCAAAGGCAATGGGCTCGACCGTCGATGACATCGTAAAACGACAGTCACTTTTTAGCGATACGCAAACAAACATCGATTTTCGAAACGAAAAGGTCGACGGGGAACGAGCGACGATCGAGGTCAAAAATCAGGCAAACCGTTGGGAATCTGTGCCGTTCGTTTTCGAAGATAACCAGTGGAAGATCGACACGGCAGGTGCAGCCGATAAGATGAACAACGACATTGAGGACGAGCAAAAGCGGATCTTTGACGAGTTGAGAAACAACAGCACCGATGTCGGTGTGCCGACGCCGTCGCCCGAGGGCTAAGTAATTGAGGATCATTAAGTGTCAGTAATTAAACCATTTAAGGCAGTTAGGCCAGTATCAGATAGAGCTGTGTCAGTCGCGTGTGTTCCGTACGATGTGATCTACGACAGCGAAGTTCGTGAGATCGTCGCGGAGAATCCGTTGTCGTTTCTGCGGGTTACACGAGCCGAGGGCGAACTGCCCGAAGGCGTTTCTGCCGAGGTCGCCAATGCGAAGGCGCGTGAGAATTTCGAGCGATTCATCGCAGACGGAACGCTGATCGACGACGGTCAAGAGTCGATCTTTGTCTATCGTTTGACCGAAGGTGTACATAGCCAAACTGGTATCGTCGCCTGCTGTAGCGTCGACGAATACGACCGAGGCCTGATCCGAAAACACGAGAAAACGCGACCTGATAAGGTCAAGGATCGTACCGACCATATTATGGCGGTTGGTGCACAAACAGGACTGATCTTTCTAGCTTTCAGGAATACGGACGCGATCCGAAAACTGATCTCTGAGACTGTCAAAGGCGAACCTCTATATGATTTCGTCGCGTCTGATGGCGTTAATCAAACCGTTTGGCGTGGCCCGAACGAGCTGGTCGAGGCGTTTTCCGAGCTGCCGGAACTATATATTGCTGACGGTCATCACCGTGCGGAAAGTGCAAAACTGACTCGCGATGTTTGCCGCGATTCAAATCCTAACCACACCGGCGATGAAGAGTACAATTTCGTCATGGCAGGCATCTTTCCTGACGAAGACCTAAACATTCTTGCCTATAATCGCGTTGTTCACGATCTGAACGGACTTGCTCAAGCTGAGTTTTTGGCAAGGCTTTCTGAAAGTTTTCATGTGTCCGAAACCGGCAACAAACAACCCTCGGAACACGGAACGATCTGTATGTACCTTGGTGGAAAGTGGTACGAGCTGCGTTCGAACATCAACTACATTCGCCAGCCGGACCCGATCGAATCGCTCGATGTCAGCGTGCTGCAAACACAACTCCTAACGCCAATACTTGGTATTGGCGATCCGCGAACGGACACCCGAATTTCGTTTGTCGGCGGTGGCCGCGGCACAAATGAGCTTGAACGGCTGGTCAATGAACGTGGCGAAGGCGTTGCCTTTTCGATGTTTCCAACAACTATGGCCGAGCTCTTCGCCGTCGCTGATATGAATGAGATCATGCCACCGAAATCGACTTGGTTCGAGCCGAAATTGAAAGACGGCCTACTCGTTCACAAGATCTGATATGCCTAATCTGGCCGACCTTAGACGCGATTTTGCATCGCACGAATTGCTCGAATCAATGATCGCAGTCGATCCGTTCGAACAGTTCAAGCTATGGTTCGATGACGCTCTCGCCTCGGACGTCATCGATGCAAACGCTATGACCGTCGCAACGGTCGGTGACGACGGAAAGCCTTCAGTTCGAGTAGTGTTACTGAAGGGCTACGACGAAAGCGGCTTTGTTTTCTTCACGAACTACGGCAGCAAAAAGGGTACGGATCTAATTCAGAATCCAAACACCGTATTTCACTTTTTCTGGCCGCAGCTTGACCGGCAGATCGGCATTTACGGCAGCGTCGAGAAAACCTCGCGTGAGGAATCCGACGAGTATTTTCATTCTCGTCCCGTCGACAGCCAGATCGGTGCGTGGGCATCGGCCCAGAGCAGCGTGATCGGATCTCGCGAGGAATTGGAAGGTCGATTTGCCGAGTACAAAGAAAAGTTTGGCGACGATGTGCCTCTACCTGAACATTGGGGCGGATTTAGATTGACGCCTATACGATTCGAATTTTGGCAGGGCCGACAGAATCGATTGCACGATCGGATCTGCTACACGCTGGTCGATGGTGACTGGAAGATCTCCAGACTATCGCCGTAAAGTGCTATTTGCCGAACCAAATTCGCTCAACCTCACCTCGCCACTTATCTAAGGACGGTTTGTCGAGCATTGTTACAGCTTCACGCGAGACGTCCTTCGGTAGCGGCACGAATTGCTCTAGTCGCTCGACTACGTTAACTCGCATTTGCTCATCGACTCGCGATATCAGATGCCATAAGGTGATCGTGTCATAGCTGGTCGAATAGTCCAGTATCTTTTTGATCTCAGTATTTCCGCCGTTCTCAAAGTCGAATTTTCGCAGCGAATCCCGTATCTTTGCATCAGCTCCGGTCGCGAACGGTGTACCGATTCCTTTGCCATTGACCGTCAGACACGAAGCACCTGACGGAACGATCGATTCACGGCCGTTACGTTCAAGTGCGACGAATCCTGTGAGCACAACCAGCTGATTATCGCCGTTTTCATTGACTGTCAGCGTATACTCACACCCAAGGTCAACTGCGATTGCCGACGGCGTGTCGACGATAAACAGCCGCGGCGGCGCAAGTATCTTTGCGTGTAGCGAGCCTCTCTCCAATGACAGCCGCTGCTCGTTTTGCTTCGTCGCGACAACCTCGATCTTCGAATTTGGTCTAACTTCGACGCTGCCGATATCGCCCACTTTGATCAGTGCGCGTGAGGCTGCGTCGGTCTCGATGCGTTCGCCCGCTGCGATATTATTGCCATTTGGTGCGATCGGAGAACCTGCGATGACGGTGAAGTTCCACGCATTTGCATTCGATACATCGTTCTTCGGATCATTGCGAATAAACAGCATAGCGACCGAAACGATCGCTATGATCGCAAACATACCGGCAAGGGCCGGAACAAGAAACCAGCGTCGCGGCTTGAGATCTAGTTCCCGCTCGATTGCATGCCAAGTTCGATTTGGTGCGTCGGTATTTCGTAATTCGGCAAGGGCGTCTGCGGCAAGCTTCAATTTGTCGTGTTCTCGGCGGCACTCTTCACAAACGAGAAGATGCTCGGCCACGGTCTGACGCTCGGTCTGTTCGAGTTCCTTCGCCACAAAATCGGCGAGTTTATTTTTGTATTGCTCAGCCACTAAATTTCACCTCGCAGATGCTCGAGCTTTTCAGCAAGCAGCTTCATGCCGCGATTGATACGCGACGACACCGTTCCGATCGAACATTCCAGCACGTCAGCGATCTCTTGATAAGACAATTCCTCGACGTATTTAAGTAAGATCGGTGACCGATATTTTGGTCTCAGTGATCGAACCGCAGCGAGGACGCTGGATGAAAGCTGCTTATTTTCGACATTGTCGCCATAAGAGTAAGTGCTCATTGGATCCACGGTTTCGAACCAGTCAGCAAGCCCAAAGAATCGCCGAATGCTTCGGCTTTCGTCGATGCAAAGATTGATCGTTACTCGATAGAGCCACGTCGAAAATTCGGCATCGCCTCGAAAGGCTCGGTCTCGAAACAACCGCAGAAACACCTGTTGAGTCACGTCCTCGGCACGCGAATGGTCGCCGCCGAAGAAGTTCAGCGAGGTCGAGAATACGCGACGCTGATGCCGCTCATATAGGTCGCGCATCGCGTCACGATCGCCGCTGCGGATGGCTTGCAGCAGTTCCTGCTCGTTCGCTTCTCTCATCGACAAAGCCGGCTTGCCCATCAAACTAGACCCCCGAACCTACTTCGGTAAAGTATCGAGACTCCATACGTCGTTACTATAGACGAACTTGATCTCGCCGTTCTCGGTATGCGATGATTTGCCGCCGGTCATAAAGAGTTTACCGCCAAAATTCCAAGCCGCAACACCGCCGCGAGGTGACCACGGAGCCGACAGCTTACGCCAATCTTTTCCGTCCGAGGTCATGAGCACCGCGCTTTCAAACGTCTCGCCGCGATTTGCACCGACAAGCAGAAGCTTGTCATTGAAAACGACGGGCGTCCCTGCGAGAGTTTGAATCATCGGCGCATCCAGCTTTTCCCACACTCGACCGTCGACTGAAGTCCATATCTCCTTGTCCGAGCCCGGATTCGTGTTCATTTCGCCGTCTATAACTCCGCCACCGAGGATCCAGATCTTGCCATTGAACACAACGATCGATGAGATGTTTCGCGGAGACCAAGCCGCCGCTTTTGATTCGACTTTCCAGCGAACGCCGTCAGCAGAAGACCAGATATCGTTGTGATAGCGCTTGCCATCAAAGCCGCCAAGCATCCAGATCTTTCCGTTAAATACGGTCAAGCCATAAAAGATCCGCTTTGGAATGTTCGACGTTTCGGACAGAGGTTCCCACGTCTTCATATCGCGCGTACGCAATATCTTTGGCTCGATCGTGAAACTAATGTAGTTGCCCGACATCTTTCCGAGCGAGTAAACCGCTCCGTTGAACTGAACGTATTTCTGATAGGCAGAATTTAGTCCGCTTTCGGGCAGCTCGGTCTTTGCCCAGCTTTTTCCGTCGGTCGACGCCCATGCACCATTATTCATCGCGTACATTCGCTTACCCACGACGAAAACCGGATAGTTGTATCCAAGCGGATATTCGGCGGCCCGAGTGACATTTTTCCATTCGCTCTTGGCACTGCTTTCAAACCATCCAAAACCGCCGAAGCAAAGCAATGCTAGTAGTATTAATGTTCTGATCATCTCTCTTCTCCTTCCATCAAAGTTTTTTTTCCAGCGCCATACCGACGGCTTTTGTAACGTCGATCGATATACCATGCGAAGGGTTGACCTTTATCGTTATGGTTTTTGTTCGCTTTCGGATCATTACGAGCTGAAACTTGTCGCCGTCTTGATGGACCAGCGCTTCATCGCCGACGCTATTCCATTCTTCAAATCCTCGGTGACCGTTGTTAGATCTACGCACACTCTCAAACGCATTCTTGGCGTCGTTCTCTCTATTACTAACTTCGATCTTGAAATGTATCTTTGGAGCGGTTTCGTCCGAGATGGCCACGAATGTACATCGCGAGAATTTGCTAGTTTCGCTTTCACCTTCGTCTTCATTGATGGTCTTTACTTCTTGCCGGATCATCTTGAGAGCGTAATCCTTACCAAAGAAGCTACATGCGATCGCTTTAGGAGGATTGCTTGAAGGCTCAGGCGTGTGGACGGCTGTCGATAGAAACATTGCAATTAGCAGAATGATGTACTCCATTTGTAACCTCCATTATGAGAGAAGCTTGATATCACGTGTCGCGTATAAAAGACCGCCGTCACCTTTCTTAAGCGTAACGATCGGATCGAAGCCGCCGCGTTTCCCTGCTTCATCACGCTCGTTTCGGGAGATGAGCTCATCGCCTTCGAAGAGTATCGAATCGATCCAGTCTTCACGATGTTTCGGCGTGGTAACGGTCATATGTATGTGAGCGGCGAATCGTCGTTCCGGATACTGTGCCGGTTTGATCGTGACAAACGCATAGTTCCCGTTCTTATTCGTCAGCATCCAGCCTCGATAGCGACCATGCTTGTGCTCTTCGCTCTTACGACCGTAATAGCCCTCGATATCGGTGTGGTAAAAGTAAATGAGCGTATTCGGTGCCGGAGTTTTTCCGTCCGCCTCGTAGACGGTTCCGTTTATCTTGATCAATTGGCCTCCGTGCGACTCGTCTGCGATGTCGATCTTTGGGCCGACCTTCCCCGGCATATCGATCGCTCCCATTCCTTCGGAACCTCGCGGCCTAGCGTTTCGTTTTATTGCTTCGATCACGTCGTCCCGGATTTCCTGGGCGAACAGTTCGCTTTTGCAGCTTGCGAGCACAGGCACTGCTGCGGTTGTTATGAATGCATCTCTCAAGAAATCTCGTCGGGTTTTGTTCAAAATACTCATAAATTTTGTCCTTTAAGTGAAATTGTCGATAATTAGACGGTACGCAGCCGGTTTTTCTTCCATTATTTTTATGTTCGAAACTGAAAGATTGATCATCAACAAACTCACGCCCGAAGATCTGCCGTGGCTGATCGACCTGCGTTCTGTCGAATCTGTCTATCGCTATATGGGTGGTTCCGAGATGCAGAACGAAAAAGCTATCACGGAACGAATGCCGTTCTACCTAGGTTGTCACGAGAAATTCGGCTTTGGCTTTTCGACGATGACGCTAAAGGAAACCGGCAAGATGATCGGAACGAGCGGGCTTCAGCCGCTCGGCGACACGGGCGAGATCGAGGTTGGTTATAATCTTGCCGAAGAATATTGGCGGCAAGGTTTCGGCTACGAATGCGCTGTCGCCTGGCTGGCCTTCGGATTTGATACTAAGGGCCTGGAACGCATCGTCGCCGTAGCCGATCCGGCAAACACAGGCTCGTGGCGCATTATGGAAAAATGCGGCATGAAGTATGAACGGAATGAAACGCATTATGGAATGGATTGCGTCTTCTACGCAGTCTCGCGAGACGAATTCGAGCGAACGCGGCCCGGCAATGAATACAAACTGCTAACCTAAATGCAGCCAAGCTATCCAAAACTCATCTTTGCTTCGCTCGCCAGCGTTTATTTTCTCTGGATCGCATATGATCCGATGCAGGGCAGCTTTCTCGATATCGTCGATCTGCCGATACACGAAACAGGACACTTGATCTTTCGACTTCTTGGCGAATTTGTAGGAATCGCCGGCGGTTCACTTTTCCAAGTGCTCGTGCCGATAGCGTTCGTTGGTTCCTTCATTTGGCGAAGGCACTATTATTCCGCTGCGATCGTGTTGTTTTGGGTCGGACAGAGCATCCTGAATGTTTGGGTTTATGCCAATGATGCGGTGGTGATGCAGCTCGTCTTGCTCGGCGGGCTGACCGGCAGCGAAGGCAGTTTTCATGATTGGAACTATCTATTGACAGAGACTGGTTTGATCGGTTCGACGAAAACCGTCGCTAAGATAATTCGTTTTGCAGGTACATTTACTATAATCGTGGCAGGCATTGCTGCGGTTTATTTTTCGCTGATTCCGCAGAAAGAAAGTTTTGATGACGAATAAAGTTACGCTAATTACAGGTGCATCGAGTGGCATCGGCGAAGAATTTGCACGCCGTTTGGCTCGCGACGGACACGATCTCGTCCTCGTAGCACGCTCCGAAAAGGCTCTCCACGAATTGTGCGACGAGTTGATGCTTAAGGAAAAGATCACTGCTCATTACGTCGTGCTCGATCTTTCCAAGCCTAAAGCCGCGGAAGCACTATTCGAAGAAACCGAACGCCACGGAATGCAGGTCGAGTGGCTGATCAACAACGCCGGCTTTGGTTCCGTCGGTGATTTTGCGGAACTCGAAGCGGCTCGAGAGCTTGAGATGATCGACCTAAATGTACGCTCGTTGGTCGCATTAACGCACAAGTACCTCGTCCCGATGAGAGAACGTGGCCATGGAACGATCATCAATGTCTCAAGTGCCGCTTCGTTCCAGCCGATACCTTTCATGGCGACATATGCGGCAACCAAGGCATTTGTCTCATCATTCTCCGAAGCCATCGCCGAGGAAAACCGGCCGTATGGCATTAGAGTTTTGGCATTGTGTCCCGGCTCGACCAGTACAAATTTCTTTGCGGCATCGAATATCGAACGTCCGGTTCAAGTCAAAGGACAGCAAACTGTTGACCAAGTTGTTGATACGGCTCTGAAGGCTCTGACGAAAGGCAAAGCCAAAGTTGTTTCCGGCCTTGCCAACAAGGTTGGGGCAACGCTCGGCACTCATGTTCCGCACAAGATCTCAACACGAGCGATGGCAAAGGCTCTGCGTTCGCGTGTAAAAAAAGAAGAATGAAATTCACTGTACTCGGCAGCGGCTCGACCGGCAACGCAGTGCTTATTTCCAGCGAAAAGACCAACGTCCTGGTCGACGCCGGAATGAGTGCCCGCGAGATATTGCGTCGGCTGGGCGAGGTCGGTGTCGATCATGAGCAGCTCGATGGCGTTCTGATCACACACGAACACGGCGACCACGCCGGAGGCCTTCGTGTGTTGATGTCGTCGGTGAAATGTCCTGTATTCATTTCCGGACCGACGCTAAGTGCTTACTTTGACACACGTTCGGGCGGCACGAATGGTGATAGCGAATCTTCGAAACGGCAGAAGGCATTGAACGAGCGAACGGTCGAGATCACTTCCGATCACGATTTCCGTATCGGCGATATAGATTTCGAACCGTTCAGCGTTCCTCATGACGCCGCAGATAATTTTGGTTTTGTTGCAAGACGCGAAGGCGTTCGGGTAGCGACGCTGATGGATTTCGGTTACTTCACCGAATTGATCAAAGAAAAGCTCCGAGGCTGCGATGCCATAGTTGTCGAATCAAATCACAGCAGCGATATGCTGCGTGCGTGTTCAGTTTATAGTTGGGATCTAAAACAACGAATAATGTCGCGAACCGGCCATTTATCAAACGAAGACCTCGCCGATTGGCTCCAAATGGATTTCGACGGCAACGCCCGCCACGTTGTCCTCGCACATCTCTCCCAACGAGCCAACGACCATCACCTCGCCAAAATAACAGCGGAGACCGCACTCAAGATGCGATCTCCGCTATTTAGAGCCGAAACTCATATCTCGATCTCTCAGCCTAAAACACCGACTGATTGGATCAAGTTCTAATTACTGAAGAACCACTGACGACGTTGGAGCACCATCGACAGTGTTTCCGTTCAATACGTTGCTAATATGCGAGATAAGCAGTCCGCCGCCACTCGATGAAAGGCCGGTATTGTTGGCAGTGATCATACTTGCCGAGAAACGAACCGATCCGCCGGCAAGTGACGAGATACCGGTCGTGTTGTTCGCGATCGTACAGCGAATAACGCCCATCGTTGAGCTGGCTGCAACGAGACCCGTTGTGTTTCCATTGATGATCGAGTCGCTTATCGTAGCTTTTGTATTGCTGCTTAGGCTGAATCCGGTAGCGTTGTTACTGAGACGTGAATTGCTAACATCAACCTGCATCGTGCCACCGGTAATGAACGAGTTGATCCCGTTTCCGGTGTTGCTTCTGATCGTCGTTTTGTCGACAGAAACTTTGACCGTACCAGCCGTCGTTTCAAGCGAAATTCCGTGTTGGGTAACGCCGTCGATCACGACTTCGTCAACGTCAACCGTATTGGCGGCGAGCACGCGAATGCCGTTGATTCCCGTTCCTGCACCGTTGATCGAGATACCACGTATCTTGAATGCTTTTTTGGTGTCGGCGGCGGCAGTTATATTGACGATCACGCCGTTGGTGCCTGCTGACAGGATCGAGCCCTGTGTGTCTTCACAATCGATCGTGATCGATTTTGTCACGGTTACTGCTCCGTAACCTGCGGGATCGAGACAATTGATCTCGCCATTCGTCGCAGTCTTCGAAATAGCACCGGCGAATGTTTTACATGGAGCCGTACGGCTGCACGGATTTACGTCGTCACCAACGCCCGAGACCCACGTTCTCGTTGCTTGTGCGTCTGCGATGGTCGCG
Organism: uncultured Acidobacteriota bacterium; assembly: GCA_937871585.1. Taxonomy (GTDB): domain Bacteria; phylum Acidobacteriota; class Blastocatellia; order Pyrinomonadales; family Pyrinomonadaceae; genus OLB17. Next base: position 11,667 of record CALMPJ010000044.1, read on the forward strand.
AGTGCGAAAAAGGACACTGCAAAAACTAATACTTTCAAACTAACTAGATTTTTGAACATTACTTTCCTCCGATTCTGTTCTTAAGTTCAATACTGTCATGAGGACCTCGTGCCGCGTTGGCCGAGGACGTGTATAAACGACGCAGACCGGCTTGGCAGTTCACGCGTTATGCTTTTCTCAAAAGCTAGACGTGAATCATATCTCTTTTTGCGGAAAATGTGTAGATTTTTTTAGGAAAGCACTCCGCGAAACGAGCGCCGATGCAACCGACACGGCCCGTGTTCTCGCAACGCAGCAAGGTGAACGGCGGCGCCATAGCCCTTATGTCCGGCAAATCCGTATTTCGGGAACTCAGCATCGTGATCAGTCATAAGTCTATCTCGATAGGTTTTGGCAATGATCGAGGCGGCGGCGATCGAGGCGGAGATAGTGTCGCCCTTTATGATAGCTTTTTGCGGAAGTTGTGGGCGTTTCAGTGAAAGGGCGTCGATCAGCAAATAGTCCGCGGACGGCGAAAGCTGTTCGATGGCCCGAAGCATAGCGAGTTTAGTCGCCTCAAGGATGTTGATCTCGTCGATCTCTTCCGCCGAAGCCTCGCCGATCGCATACGTAATTGCATTGGCTTTGATCAGCTCGGTGATCGATTCACGCTTTATAGCGGACAACTTTTTCGAATCGTCGATTCCTGTCGGCAATGATTTAGAGATGTCTAAAATACAAGCCGCCGCAACGACGGGCCCGGCGAGACAGCCGCGACCAACTTCGTCGACGCCGGCCACGTATCGATACCCTTCTGAGTATGCCTGTTGTTCGAAAGCGATACCGATACCGTTGGCAACGATATCGTCAAACAACGAAACGCGGAGCGGCGACGAGCTGTTTCGCATCTCATCTGCCGTCTCCGCGTTGTTCATATGTTGATTACCTTACTCTGCGGCTTTCTTCTTCGTTCGCGTATCGCGCTCTTTGATACGGGCTGCCTTACCGCGAAGATCACGAAGATAGTAAAGTTTCGCGCGGCGAACTTTACCAAAGCGAACCACATCAATGTGGTCGATCACCGTCGCATGCAACGGGAAGATGCGCTCAACGCCGATGCCAAAGCTGACCTTGCGAACCGTAACGGTTTCGCGAACGCCGCCATGTTTGCGAGCAATGCAAACCCCTTCGAACGCCTGAAGACGCTCTTTGTTGCCTTCCTTGATACGGACGTGTACACGAAGCGTGTCGCCCGGTTGAAAAGCAGGAATGTTTTCTTTTAACTGTGTCTGTTCGACAAAATCAAGTCTGTTCATTTTTATCCTTCGGCCAGAGGTCGATCTTATGATCCACGTTCACCATTTTCGTTGTTTATTAGATCGGGGCGTACCGCCCGCGTCTTTTCCAGCGCCATCTGATAGCGCCATTTTTCAATTTCGGCGTGATTGCCGTTCAAAAGCACCTCGGGAACTAACATTCCCCTAAATTCGGCCGGCCGCGTATAGTGCGGACAGTCGAGCAAACCATTTGAAAACGAGTCATTCTCGGCCGACGTATCACTGCCTAGAGCATCCGGCAACAGCCGAATAATGCTATCCGCAACAATGATCGCCGCCGGTTCGCCGCCTGATAGTACGTAGTCACCGATCGAGATCTCGTCTGTGACAAGTGCGTCGTTGACACGTTCGTCAACGCCTTCGTATCGGCCGCAGATCATTACGATGTGAGTCGCTTCATTAGCAAACTCTTTCGCTACGATTTGCTTGAACTGCTTCCCCTGTGGCGACAGTAGTACAACTCTTGCGCCTTTCGGATACTCCGCTCGATCGCTCGTTCCAACTAAATTTTCAATCGCGGCGAATATCGGCTCGGGCTTCATCACCATTCCGTCACCGCCGCCAAACGGACGATCATCCGTCATCTTGTGCTTGTCCACGCAATACTCGCGTAGTTCGTGAACATTAACCTCGACGATGCCAGCAAGCTTTGCCCTACGAATGATGCCAAAATCGAACGCGGCACCAAAGAACTCAGGAAAGATCGTAAGAACGTCGATTTTCAAAACTCTAACAAGCCTTCCGGCGGGTCGATTACGATCTGCGTATTCTCAATATCGACCCTGGTGCAAATGGCCTCGGCGAATGGAATTAGATACTCTTTTTCGCCTTTCACCACCAAGATCTCCGTTGCTCCGGTTCGCATTAGCGACGTGACAACTCCGATCGTCTCGCCCTCAACGGTTTCTACCGAACAGCCCTCAAGCTGCCAATCGAAATACTCATCAGACTCCAGCTCAACTGCCTCGGATTCATTTACACAAATATCTGCGTTTCGGAATTTTTCGGCGTCTTCGACTCGGTCGATACCGTCGAACTTAAGCACCACTCGGCCCGATTGAAACCACGATTTCTCAAGTTTGAAACTATATGTAGTGCCATCCGAAAAGACCGCAGTAATCGTTTCTACATCGTCAAATCGTTCAGGAAAATCCGTCACGATATCTGCGATCATTTCGCCTTTGAGTCCGCGAGGTTTTGCTACGCGAGCTATCGCAACCAAGTCTTCCACTAGTCTTCGATCAGGTCGAGGTGATACCGCTTTCCGTGCTTTTGCCCTGCGGCAAACAATATACTACGGATCGCCTTCACCGTACGGCCTTCGCGTCCGATGATTCGGCCCATGTCGCTGCTTCCGACACGCACTTCGATACGGACGGCCCTGCCTTCGTCGAATTCTACGACTTCGACGGCATCAGGTTCGCCCACGAGCGAAACTACGATTCGTTCAACAGCTTCTTTCATCGATCGACCTAAGCAGCGGTTTCTTCTTCCGCAGGTGCTTCTTCAGCAGCCGGAGCTTCGTCTGCTGCAGGTGCTTCCTCGGCAACTGCTTCTTCTGCACGAGCAGCCTCCTCAGCTACAGGTGCATCGTCAGCGGCCGGAGCTTCCAGTGCTGGTGCAGCTTCGGCTTCGGCACTTGCCGCTTCCTCGGCCGCGGTAGCATCTGCGGCGGCCTTGTCAGCAGCAGCTTTTTCAGCAGCCTCAGCAGCAGCTTTCTCTGCTTCTGCCTTTCGAGCAGCTGCGCGTTCAGCTTCAGCCGTTGCCTTCTTATCGGCACGAGCCTGAAGCATTGCGGCACGCTCTTCTTCGGTCATGACCGGATTATTCTTGATCAGGCTCTTGACTGTATCGGTCGGCTGAGCGCCGACGCCGATCCAATACTGAATGCGATCATGGTTGAGTTTGACCTCAGCCGGATCCTGCATCGGATCGTAGGTTCCTACGTTCTCAAGATACTTTCCGTCGCGCTTTGAACGCTTTTCTTTAACTACCAGGCGATAGAAAGGCTTACCTTTCGCGCCCATTCTCATTAGACTTATTGCTAGCATAATTGTCGTATTCGAGAGGTTGATTCAGCTTTTTGCCGAGATCAACGTCGTTTCTTGTGTCTTTTCTTTTTCCTTAAGTTACTTTTCGACGAACCATATGATTCGTCATCCGAATAATCTATCGCTGAACCGCTGCCGAGCATCCCAAGCGGATTTCCGCCGCCGCCGAGCAAACCGCCGAGGCCGCCTGCTAGACCACCGGCCATGCCGCGTGCCATTTTTCCGAAAAGCCCGCCGCGATTCATTTGAACCATCATTTTCCGCATCTGTTCGTACTGACGCAGTAGCTGGTTCACTTCCGAAATTGTAGAGCCCGAACCACCGGCGATGCGCGTTTTGCGGCTGGCGTCGATGATCTTATGATCGTTCCTTTCCGAACGCGTCATCGAACCGATGATCGCCTCGGTGCGTTTCATTTGGTGATCGACCTGCTCCGACTGCTCGTCCGACATTTGCATGCCGCCGGTCATTTGTTCGGGGAGCATCTTCATTAGCTTGGACATCGAGCCGAGCTTTTTGAATTGACCGAGCTGGTTGCGAAAATCTTCGAGCGTGAACTGATTGCTCGTCATTTTTCGCAGAGATTCTTGAGCTTCCTGTTCGTCGATCTTGCCTTGGACTTCCTCGATCAAGCTGAGAACGTCGCCCATACCGAGAATTCGCTGGGCAATTCTGTCCGGATAAAAAGGCTCGATCGCGTCGTATTTTTCGCCGACGCCGACGAATTTCACCGGCTGACCGATGACCTGTCTGATCGACAAAGCCGCACCGCCGCGGGCGTCGCCGTCCATTTTGGTGAGCACAACGCCCGTGATGCCAACGCGTTCGTGGAACACCTGCGCCGAATTCACAGCGTCCTGCCCGGTCATCGCATCGGCGACGAACAGCACCTCGATCGGCTTGGTTTCGGCCTTGATCTGCTCAAGCTCGACCATCAACTCATCGTCCACGTGCAGACGTCCTGCCGTGTCGATCATGAGCGTGTCGTAGCCCATTTCCTGAGCGTATTTGTTCGCACCGCGAACGAGCGTCATCGGGTCGTCCGTCTCCGGAGCCTCATAAACAGGCACTCCGACGGCGTCGCCGACGACTTTCAGCTGTGCACGAGCGGCGGGACGATAAACGTCAACCGACACGAGCAAAGGCTTCCTTTCCTGATTATCGCTAAGCCAACGCGAGATCTTTCCTGTCGAAGTCGTCTTACCCGAACCCTGCAGCCCGACGATCATCACGACGTTTGGCGTTTTATTAGTAAACACCAGCCGCGAAGACGTGCCGCCCATCAACGCCGAAAGCTCGTCATAGACGATCTTTACGACCTGTTCGTGCGGCTTCAGGCCGTTCCAGACCTCTTCGCCCTCGGCTTTGACACGGACAGATTCGACAAAATCCTTAGCGACCTTGTAGTTAACGTCCGCCTCAAGCAGCGCCATCCGGATCTCACGCAAAGCTGCATCGACATGCTCAGGCGTGAGCTTGCCCTGGCCGCGTAAATTTCGCAACGTCAGCTTCAGTTTATCGGACAACGATTCGAACATACAGATACACTTCTCCGACAATAGTCGAAACTATAAATACTAGTGTTTGCGCTATTTAGTGTCAACCAACGCGCGCCGTTTGCACGCGCTGAAGCGCCGCATTTACGGCGCTTCGTCTAATCTGTTGCAGAAGCCCGCACGATAGTAAGGGCGTAACACTCAACACTCTCAAACGGCTCTTTCACGTCATCGCGGAGCGTCGTTCTACTGGAGTACACATTACGCCCTTGCTAACATGCGGGCTTTGGCATTGAATGCCCCCGGATCGCCCCTGTTCCCTCGCCCCTCGCCCCCTTTCCCGCCCGGCGACACCGCGGCGCTTCGCAAACCACCCACGGCACCCCGCGGCACGAAGTGCCTAATGCCCGGCGAATTTCCCCTCGACACCACCCACAACGCCGGACCAGAGTGCCGAATCCCAAGCTCACGACGGCCCCACCAACCTCCAACGCCCACAATCCTAGCCACATCTGTCGCCGTTCGAATAGCCGCGAACGGACCACACGCGTCTCGCGTTCCCTATTGACAAAAATTCAAACAGGCGTATTATCGTCATACCGCAAATCTTCACGGTAATTTACACATTTGGAGGTTCATCGCACCCTATGAACAGCATTCGATCACAGTCCGGAACTGATTTCGGCAGGTATCTCAGCGCTTTCAGTTCGGAATTTCAATATTCGAGATTCATTATTCAATATTCGAACCCCGCCTTCGAAGACGACGTAGCGGCATTAGCAAGCTGGAAAATCGCATCACACGTCGAAGTTCCACTGAAGAAAGAGAAAAACGGCAACGGCGGGGGTAATGACGATCCACCGAAACCATAGGTGCCGAACGCTCATGAAGTTAGTGCACAAACAGCGGCGGCGCATAGCCCCTCCGCCTGATGTTGATTCCAAAATATGCAAAAAACAATACCGACATGGATGCTATTTGAGGACCTCGTCCGTCGAATCTTAACCGCGATTAATTTCGACGTTGCTAAAAACGACGTGAGAGGCGAACGAGGCTTCGACCTATTGGCCACGCTTGGGAATGAGCAGTTGGCGATCGAGGTAAAATACTATCGCACTGCCCGTGCTCAACCATCGTTAATTGAGGCAGCAGCATTGCGTCTTGTTAACAACGCAGTTCATGCTCAAGCTATGAAAGCGGTACTCGTCGTGTCCTGCGTTATCCCACATAAGCTCGAGGAGCAACTGGTAAAAAAATTCAATTTAGTCTTCGTCGACCGAGATGTGTTGCGAGTCTGGGTCGCGAATTTTCCAGATCTCCTGGAAGAATTAGATGCGTTGCTTGAGTTGGATCCAAGTCAACCTCACCGCGTTAGGTCAACGGAAGATTCGCATCAACCGAATAGCGTTTGGACTAAAACCAGGCACCTCAAATATATTCCTCCTCAACCTCAAGACACGATGGGAACAGATCTTTGTCGAGAACTCAAAACTGTAAAACGAGGTAGGGCGGAATGGGCGAAGTACGAGCGAATATGTGCAAAGATTCTTAAATACCTCTTTCCGCACGACCTCCATGGCTGGCATTCGCAAAAACGAACTGATGATGGATTAAGCCGCTTTGACTTTGTCTGCCGAGTTAGACCTACTACGGAGTTCTGGAAATTTGTAATCGATCATCTCAACAGTCGTTATGTTCTATTTGAGTTCAAGAATTACAGTGGAGAGATAAAGCAAGGTCAAATTCTAACGACGGAGAAATACCTTCTCGAACGTGGACTCCGCCGACTTGCCATTATTCTGACACGAAAAGGGGTGAAGCGAGATGCGATTGCCATGACGCAAGGCGCAATGCGAGAACACGGGAAATTGATGCTTGTGGTTAACGATGAGAAACTATGTGAAATGTTGCATATGAAAGAAGAAGGCGAAGATCCAACAGACTGTCTTTTCGATCTTGCCGACAATTTCCTGTTAACACTCCCCAGATGAGTCGCGTTAATATTTTTCAGAGATAATTGATGTTGTGCGATTGGAAAGCATTGATTTTGGTGATCTTGTGAAGGTCAGATTGACGACTGGGGCGTTACGAGTTGAACTGAATATCTGGATAAAAGAAATAGAGCCAACGCCTTAGAATGTAGAACAATGGAAAGAATACCGCTTGATGATCTCTATCGCATGGTCGCAGCCATATACTCAGAGCAGAACGCCTTGCGTTCCACGGCCGCGACTTATGCCCACTTCGTTGAGATATGTGGAATGCTTACCATTCATGATCGAAATAAAAAGAAAGAGGGGGTTTCGGTGGAAGATGCTTTGTGTAAAGCCCTCGGCTGGTACTTTCCACTTTTAGCAAAAATGCGCGTGAAAAGCGTGGAAGATCTAGTTTTTCGAAAATACCCCTACGTTTGCCCTTATTGCAGGAAAGCTCCCCATGACGACTATAACTGTAAGCTCGTCCGTGGTACGGAAAGCACGGTTAACCATGAGGCCGTTAGAGACTTCTATAATCGAAATCGAGAGATGCGACCGAAGTCTCTCAACGGGTGGCAAACGATGTTTCAGAAGATTTATCCTCGGTCAGCTGAGGACCGAGGAAGAAGCACGCTCGGCCTTTTCGAGGAGTTGGGCGAAATTGGCGAGGCTATCCGAGTTTTTGATCGGTATCCCAAATATTTCGCTGGGGAAGCTGCTGATGTTTTTTCTTATATTATGGGAATTGCCAATGAGCATTCCGTTAGAGTTGCTCAAGACCATGACCGCTCGTTTTCACTCGAAGATGAGTTTCTGCGCCGGTATCCCGGCTTGTGTAAACAGTGCGGTTTTCGAGTTTGCATCTGTCCATCAGTTCCGAAGGCCACCGTGGGACGGATGGCTAAGGAGCTAGATATAGATGTTTCGGAAAATCTTTTTCAGGTAGGATTGGAAGATTTCACAACACGCGGTATTCAGATAGGAGCGGAAGTAATAGAGAAGGTAGGAGGATATCCGAAACTAGGACGATTTCCATTCGATCGAGGCGATGCCAATCGAGCCCTGATGATATTGTGCCTTAAGCTCGCTAGTGGGTTAGAAGTTGAGCGACCCGAAATCGCCGAGCGGTTTCGTAGCGTTGCCATCCACTTGGGATCCGAGGTCGCGGAACCTGGTAGTCCGAGCCCGGTAAACGAATTACCCGAAATCACCGATCTAGCACCGTTATTGCGAGACGCATGGCGAGAACTCGATCCCGCAGAAAAAGCTAAATTGATGGACGATGGCGAGCCAAATCTAGTCGCAGAGATTGGAGCTATGTTAGGCAAAGTTCGTGTGTTGTTTGTCCATGCGAGTCCAAGTGATCAGGTTCCCCTTCGCGTGGCGAGTGAACTGCGGGCAGTCAAGGAAGCTATTCGACTCGCGCATCGCGAGACCGACATTCTCGTAGAGTCTTTGCCAGCGGCCACACCAGATGACCTCCGACGAATCCTCTTGCGAACCGAGTTTGAGATTATTCACTTCTCCGGTCACGCTGACGAAGATGTACTCGTCTTCGAGAAAGCAGATGGAACGTCTATCTCGTCTCCCTTAACCGCGGTGGCCGATGTCATTGCGGCTTATCCGAGCATTAAATGCGTGATTCTCAATGCCTGTAATTCAGCAGCGGCAATTTCGGTTCCGATGGCACCCTACACGATCGGAATGGATGCGTCAATTGGAGACGACGCTGCGATTGAATTCGCGAGAGGATTCTATGACGCCCTCGCTGCAAATAAAGGCATTGGTTTTGCTATTGAAGAAGGAAAAAGGGCTGCTGAGCTAAATTCGCAGGGCACACCGCCGATAAAAGTACTAACCAAATAATATTAAGTCTTTCCGGATGTTTTTCTCGGCTGTATGATGAGAACGACAAAGAACAGACCGTAGAGGCGGAAACCATAGCAGGATGTACCTAAGAAAGGAGGAAGATCGGGAAAATGGATCGTGCGGCGGAAGGTAGGGACCTGCGATAGTGAAACGTGAATAACTAATTGCGAATGGTGGTTCAGGAAATATGATGAGCGAGGCTAAGGCTAATACAACATACACATCACCTTTCGACAGCGGCGAGTGGGCGCGGTGGAGTGATTTGGAGAGGTTTAATTGGTTGCGGGCGTTTCGGAACGGGCGTGAGGCGAGGTGGGAAGCGAATATCGAATATCGAACTAGGTATTAGAGTTTCCTTTTTTCGCGACGATAATGGTGGAACTATGGAAGTAGTAATGCCGATTGTAGGAGTGGTTGGCGCTATCCTTGCGGGTATTGCTACTTCGTTTATTTATGATCGAAAGATAAAGGACCATGTGTCGATCCGACGAATAGTAAACTCACGTCATGATGATGCGGCTGGATTAGTTAAGCTCTACTTGCAGCACTTTAAGAAGAAATCAGACTATACCGAGGAGGACATGTGGGAGTACCTCCATCAGCAAGAAGTCCCGATCGAGAATCGACCGATACGCGTTGAAGACTTCTTTCTAGTAGCTAAGTACCATGGAGAAGTTATCGGCTTCCTGATCTGCGCATTCTATCCTGATCGACGAAAGGCAATTATCCCGTATTACGCCATCGATAGCAGCGTTACCTCGTTGGCGCAAACGAATGCTTCACGCAAGCTAAGAAAAGCTATTAGAAAACTGCTAATAAAGCGATCCTGTCGATATCTATTCTTCGATGTTGAACGTCCGTTTACTAATCTCCCAAAGGAAGAACTTAACATTCGAAAGAAACGCATTAGGCGATTTCGAATGGATGCAGAAACGGCGGGGCTTCACGCATACGCGATCAATTTCGATTACAAAACACCTAAGATCACGATCGATCCTGGTGCGGCGTCAACAAAGTTAACATTAATGGTCGTTCCGATCACAGATAAGCTGTCGTCACCAATAAGTCGACAAGACTTAATGGGATTTCTCCGTTTCATATATCTTGACTGTTACGGTGATATCTATGAGCTTTCTGATCCGCGCCATACAAAGTATCATGCCCATCTCAGCCAACAGTTAGTTGCACAAGAGAAGTTACTTCCTGAGACTGTTGATTTGATTTAGTAGCTATGATCACCCAACACTGAGCGGATCATGGCGGCCTGTTCTAGGTCGGTTTCTTCGACTTGTTCGGCGGCGAGTGTGGTGGCTTCTTTTATGACTGCCTGGTCGAACCTAAGCATCTCTGGCGGTAATTTGTTACCGCCCATCTCAAATCAGTGACATTACTTCGTGCGGGCTTCTGCCTTCGATGAGAGAACTATCCCGTCAGTCCCCGTTCTTGTGAATTCTATTGACACAAGTGTTGCATATATGATACACTGACTACTGTATGCAAGATTCGAATATCAGTCGGCGGAGGTGGATGGAGGTTGATCGGGGGAAGGTTGGGCGGTTGTATGCTTCGGTCAATTCGTTGGGGCATATATCGGTTAGCGGGTGGACGCATGAGCGGTTGGGTGGGCCTTCGCATTATGTGTTGATGATAGATCGAAGGACGCGGGCGTTGGGTTTGCGGGCGGCGACGGAGAAGGAAGTGAGCGGTGCGTTTTTGGCGGGCATTACAACCGGCAAGGGCAATAAGAACCGGCGAATACGGGCTCGGGCGTTCTTGCGCAATGCGGGATTGCTGCCCGAAAACACGGTGACATTTGACGCTCCAAAGATCGAGCGTGGTGTTCTCGTCCTCGAATTCGGCGAGGTGACGCGATGATACGGCACGACGGGATCAGCATCAGGCGAAGTTGGGAAGTGTGCGAGCGTGCGAACGTCGAGAGCCGCTGGACGAGCAATTACGTGTCGCTAAACAGGCTTGGCGATATCGTGCTGAACCGCGTGGCGTTCAAGTATCTTGGCGAGCCTGAGGCGGTGCAGCTCCTGTATGACCGCGACAGTCATACGATCGGGCTCAAGCCCGTGGGTTCGGATGCGGACCACGCGTTCCCTGTGCGTCCACGTGGAAACCGCGGCGGCTATCGCATCAGAGCGAACCGGCTGATGCGCGAGTTTGGCATCTCGTTAGACGAGACTTTGATGTTCAGAAACACCATTCGCGACCGAAACGGCATCATGATCCTCAACATCAACGATACAGACATTCTCAAATCAAGACAGACTTGGTAACGTGCTGAGCCGCGACGATTTTCGCGTCAGATAAAGACATCGATCGGCAAGCGAAACCGTTGTGACAAACGACGAGCCTGCGATTTGCTGATCTCGCGCTTGCCGTTCAGGACCTGCGAGACGACGCCTTGCGAACCGAAGATGTCGAGCATGTCGGTTTGTTTCAGTTCGTGTTCGCGCATTAGTTCGCGTAAGGCAACTTGTGGATTTGATACGTCGCCCATTGGATAGGCCTCTTCTTCGAAATCTTCGATAAGGGTGACAAGCAGATCTAAAAGACGTTCCTCCTCGGGCGAACGGCCGCTTTCACCCTTTTTCATCAAACGACCGACGAAAGCAAGTGCTTGTTCGTTTTCCTTCTCGTTTCGTATGACGCCCGGCAGAACCTCGACCAGCAGGTCAGCATAAGCTCGCGGGTCGTAATTGGTGGTCATATTTTCTCCTGAACCGGCTCAACAATCTGTTTTCCATTTATCTTTGTTGTATTCGGCATGGCTCAGCACAAATCGTATGAACACCTCGTTTCTGCGATAGTTTACGTGTGTTATAACTCGATAATTGTTTCCGCCAACATTGAACACAACGCAGCAACCGAAAAGATCGGCGCTCGGAAATGTCTGTTTAAGCTCGGCTAAATTCTTCGGGTCGATCCGTTTCATCTTTCGAAACCAATCGACCAATACCTCTTCTGATTCGGGATGTGACTCCCAATAATCTCTCAAAGCCCTGCGGCTTATTACTCTCATGCTACAATCCTCACAATTGAGGACGGCACGTTAACGATCTACGTACCGTCCTGTATTGTCCAAGTTTTTTCTCATATCTGTTCCTCCAAGATGATTTCTATTCATACACGTTGATTCGTTGCGATAGTACTTTGCAAATAGCTTTTGCATTGCACTCAAAGAGTATTGCAAAACGCAATACATGTCAAGCGGACTATTTCATTTTGCTATATTAGTCACTAAATGTTGGTCAGGTGGCGAGAACACGATCGATGGTCGATATGACGTTGTCGACGGCGACGTTTCGGATGCACGGGGCGTCGCCGTACATTTTGCATTCGTAGCCGGGGCAGGGCTGGCAGTCGAAATGTTCGTAAACGACTTCGTACGGAGCGTCGGTCCAAGGGTGCCAGTGGTCGCGGTTTGATGAGCCGAATATGACGACGGACGGCGTCCCGACCGCAGCGGCGATATGTGCCATGCCAGAGTCATTGCCGACGAAAACGCGTGCTTGCGACGCGAGAGCGGTGATCTCGGGGAGCGTGAGATCGTCGAAGGTTGTGATCGGAACTTTGGACTCGCGAGTGAGCTCGTCGAGAACGGCGGATTCGGCTTTTGAGGCGATCGCGACGGTGGCGATGCCCTTGGAATCTAGAACCTCGGCGATCCGTGCGAAGTTCTCGACCGGCCATTGTTTGGTAAAGAAGGCTGTACTTGGATGCAAGAGCGCGAATTTTCGCGAGTTAAACCACTCGCTACCGCAGGTGGTTCTGACTTTATCGAGAGCTACGTCGGTCACCTCAAGCTTGGTCTTTAGCCGATCATCGACCGGTACGCCTGCGAGGCCTAGTAGTGCGAGTTGCTGTTCGGCTGAATGCAGTTTTGGCTGCTGCCAGAAATCGGCAGCTGATGTGTAGAGATGGTTGTAAAAGCGTTTGTAACGATAGTGGGACAGGCCGACGCGATGCCGTGCACCGCTTGAGCGGACGAACATCGAGCTCGTCGTGCCGCCGTGCAGATTGAACGCAATGTCGTATTTGCGGCTGCGTAAATGATTGGCGGCCTTGAGTTTAGCGGTGTTCGAGGTGCCGACCGAGATGACGTTGACGCCTTCAAAACCATCAAGAACCGGAGCGACCCAATCTTCTAAAAGGATGTCGATCTCGGCGTCAGGCAAGAATCGCCGCAACGCAATTAGCGACGGCGTCGAGAGCACAGTGTCGCCGATCGAACGCAGGCGAACGACGAGAATGCGTTTCACATTTTCCCAGCGAATTTCCTTCATCAGAAAACCGAAAGACAGACAACATTATCCATTGTCCACTTTCAATTTTCCATTACGCCTTGGTGGCTTCTTCGACGATCATCACAGGAATTTCGTCGCGGATCGGATAGATGAGCGCACATTCGGCGTTAAGACACGTGAGCGTGGTCTGTTCGTCGTTGATCTGCAGCTCGGATCTGCACTGCGGACAGCGGAGAATGGTTAAAAGTTCGGGGCTGATGGCCATAGAAAATGTCGGAACCGCCTGCATGAGCGGGCGGCTCCTATGTAACTAAAGTTGAATTCCGTCCACTTACGCAGACGGTTCTGACTCTGGTGTCTTGGTTCCGCATTCGGGGCAGAACTTGGCACCGGCGGCGAGTTCGGCTCCGCAGTCGGCGTTCGAGCATTTCTGCTTTTCTTGCGTCGCTCCGCATTCCGAGCAGAACTTTGCACCTTCGCGAAGCTCGGCACCGCATTTTACGCACGGCACCTTGGCGACTTCCATCTTGCCGCCGCATTCGGCACAGAATTTTGCACCTGCTGCGTTTGGTTTGCTGCACGAAGGACAAGCGACAGTCGCTGCGACCGGAGCCACAGGAGCACCGCCGCCGCCTTGCGGCCCGGCACCGAAGGCACCTGCCATCTGGTTGCCGACGGCGAAACCTGCACCGAGGCCGGCTCCGAGGCCGGCTCCGCCGCCTTCGTTCTGAGCGGCATCACGCAGTGCATCGGCAGCCTGGAATTTCATGTACTGATCGACGTTGCCTAGGGCTCCCATCGAAGCACGTTTGTCGATCGCTGCCTGAACTTCGTCGGGCACGCTGACATTCTCAACGTAGAATTTCGTGACCTCGAGGCCGTAGCCCTTGAAGTCTTCGTTGATCATGCCGCGGATCTTTTCGCCGATCTCTTTGTACTGCGAAGCGAGGTCGATCGCCGGAATTTTCAGTTCGCCGAGCGAATCAGAGAATTCGGTGACGATGGCACGCTTGAGCTGGCCTTCGATATCCTCGGTCTGGAAATGAGCGTTGGTGCCCGCGATCTCGCGAATGAACTGAGCCGGATCGGCGACACGCATGCTGTACGCACCAAATGCACGCAGGCGAACGATGCCGAAATCGGCGTCACGCAGCATGACAGGATTGGAGGTGCCCCATTTCATATCGGTGAACTGCTTCGTATTGACGAAGTAAACTTCCGATTTGAACGGCGAATTGAAGCCGTATTTCCAAGCTCCGAGCTTGGTCAGGATCGGCGTATTGCCGCCGTCGATCTCATATTTGCCGGGCGTGAAAACGTCGGCAACTTGGCCTTCGAATACGAAAACGGCCGTTTGCGATTCGCGAACGATCAATTGCGCACCGTTTTTGATCTCCTGACCGGCGACCGGAAAACGATACAGTAGCGTGTCCTGAGAATCATCGAGCCATTCGATGACCTCAATGAACTGATTTAGTGCTGCCTCTTTAACCTTGTCGAAAATGCTCATTAAACAGATCTCCTTCGTGAGAATGAATAACGATAGATTATCACACAATGTTGCGCTTTTCGGCGCGTTATTTTGGGATGTTCGCGGACTTTCTTGTTCGTGCAAACAGATAGCAGATCGCGATCATTGTAATGCCGCCGGCTATGTCGATGCCGACGTCAATTAATGAAGCCGTACGCGTCGGGCGAAAGCTCTGCCCGAACTCGTCGGCAAATGCCACCGCGGTAACAACCAACAGAGCGTAGAGATATCGACGGCCGGTTACGGCAAATGCTCTGACGGCAAGTAAACCGAGAATTGCGTACTCAGTAAAATGTGCAAGTTTGCGGACGATGCCGTGATAAAAGAGAAGCGTCGGCTCGTCGGCTGACGGGAACAGAAATACGAGTATCGGCCGTACGAATCGCGATGTGTTTGACATCGAACCTGAGTCGCTCGAGAGCAAAAATATCACGCCGATCCACACAAAAAGCGGCGCGTATGACCATAGCCAAACGCGCCGTTTTTCCGATGTAGTTGGCAAGCTATCCGCCAATGTTGAAGCTTGCCTGTCCGCCGCCGATCACCATTGCGATGACGGTGAAGACCCAGCCGAGCACCTGAACCATCAACGGTGTTTTGCCTTCTTTTCTAACAACAAAGAAGATGATGGCTCCGATAATTCCGCAGAAGAAGGTCACAAGGCCCCAGATCGCCTTTTCCGATGTGTCCTTACCGGTTTGAATAGCCGTAACGATCATCCAGATCCAACCGATCAGCATAAGAAGGTAGCCGACCATTAACAAAATTCCTGCCATTATTATCCTCCAAGGGTTTTGAACTAAATTTCGAATTGGAAAAGCAACGCGATGATACACGAAAATCGAAGTCAATGTCCAACGAAAAAAGCCTGTCATATTTCTATGACAGGCTTTTGGTAAGTAGCTTATGAAATTACGCAGCGGCGGCGCCGGAGACGACCTCGATGATCTCTTTGGTGATGGCTGCCTGACGAATGCGGTTCATGTTGAGCGTTAGTGTGTCGATCAACTCTCCTGCATTCTTCGATGCAGAATCCATAGCCGTCATACGCGAACCTTGTTCGCTGGCGACCGATTCGAGCATGCCTTTGTAGATCTGCGTTTCGACCTGTTTTGGAAGCAGCTTTCCGAATATTTCAGCGGCAGGCTGTTCATAGATGTATTCAGCAGACGCTGTTCCTTCGTCGCCGCCTTCGCTTACGGTTTTTGGTATCGGCAAGAGCTGTTCGATCACAGGCTTTTGCGAGAGAACGGTCTTGAATTCGGTAAATGCAATGAACACCTTATCGATGGTCTCGTCTTCGGTGAACATCTTGATCACGCGGTTCGAGATATCGAGAGCGTCTTGGTGCTTGACCTGTCCGCTGCCGGTCAAACCAACGTATTCCTCAACAAAATCGACGTTACGGCGTTTGAAGAAATCACGGCCTTTGCGTCCAACAGGTATCATCGCGGCGTCTTTTCCGGCTTCTTTGAGAAAAGCCTGAGTTGCTTTGATGATGTTTGCGTTGAACGCACCGGCGAGGCCTTTATCGGCACTGACTAGAACGACAACGTATTTGTCATCGCCGCGTTCGTCGAGCAGCGGATGCGAAAATTCGTCAGCTACCTTAGCCGACAGACCGCCGAGCACATCGCTCATCTTGCCTGCGAATGGACGCGATGCCGTTACGCGATCTTGCGCACGCTTGAGCTTAGCCGCGGCGACCATTTTCATCGCCTTGGTGATCTGCTGTGTATTTTTGACCGACTTGATGCGTCGGCGCATGTCTAGAAGACTTGCCATTTTATTTATCTAAGATAGGACGCATAGGTCATATGCGTCCTATAAGTTACTGACTAAGCTGCAGCCGTAGCAGCCGTTTCCCAGCGCGTTGCTTTGAAATCTTCGACGGCTTCCTTCATTTCAGCTTTCAGGCTATCGTCGATGCTCTTTTTCTCGCGAAGCGTGTTGAGGACGCCCGGATGAGCTTCTTCCATGAACTTCGTGAGTTCTTCCTCAAAACGCTTGAGATCCGAAACTTCGACATCGTCGGCGAGGCCGTTCGAAACGGTCCAGATGATGAGGACCTGTTCGAGAACGTCCATCGGCACGTATTGCGGCTGCTTGAGAATTTCGGTCAGGCGTTTGCCGCGTTCAAGCTGGTCTTGGGTCGATTTGTCGAGGTCCGAACCAAACTGTGCGAATGCCGCGAGCTCGCGAAACTGTGCGAGATCGATACGCAGCGTACCTGCGACCTGCTTCATCGCCTTGATCTGAGCCGAGCCGCCCACACGCGAAACCGAGTTTCCTACGTTGATAGCGGGACGCACACCTGAGTTGAACAAGTCAGACTCGAGGAAGATCTGGCCGTCGGTGATCGAGATCACGTTGGTCGGAATGTAAGCCGAAATGTCTCCCGCCTGAGTTTCGATGATAGGCAAGCTTGTGAGCGAGCCTGCACCGCGAGCGTCCGACATTTTAGCGGCACGTTCGAGCAAGCGTGAGTGTAAGTAGAAAACGTCGCCCGGATATGCTTCGCGGCCCGGAGGACGGCGGAGCAGCAGCGAAATTTCGCGGTACGCGGCAGCCTGCTTCGAAAGATCGTCGTAGATCGTCAGAGCGTGGCGGCCGTTGTCGCGGAAGTATTCGCCCATCGCACAACCCG
This sequence comes from uncultured Acidobacteriota bacterium, assembly GCA_937871585.1. Lineage (GTDB taxonomy): Bacteria > Acidobacteriota > Blastocatellia > Pyrinomonadales > Pyrinomonadaceae > OLB17. Next base: position 28,809 of record CALMPJ010000044.1, read on the forward strand.
AATACGGAGCCAGGAATTGCATAGCCGCAGGATCCGAAGCCGAAGCGTTTACGATGATGGTGTAATCCATCGCTCCGTATTCTTCGAGCTTCTGACGAACCTGAGCAACTGTCGATGCCTTTTGGCCGATCGCTACGTAAACGCAGATCACGTCCTTTCCTTTTTGGTTGATGATCGTGTCGATCGCGACGGCAGTTTTGCCGGTCTGACGGTCGCCGATGATCAACTCACGCTGGCCGCGGCCGATCGGAACCATCGAGTCGATAGCTTTCAAACCGGTCTGAAGCGGCTCTTTAACAGGCTGACGATCGATGATGCCCGGAGCGATCGATTCGACCGGATAATAGGTCTCGGTGATGATCTCGCCTTTGTCGTCGATCGGATTTCCGAGAGCGTCAACCACACGGCCGACCATCGCGTCGCCAACCGGCACGCTCATGATTCGCGTGGTGCGTTTTGCTTCGTCGCCTTCTTTGATCTTCTGAAAATCACCGAAAAGCACGGCTCCGACCTTGTCTTCCTCAAGGTTGAGTGCGAGGCCGCGAACTCCGTACGGAAATTCGAGCAGCTCACCGGCCATGACCTTTTCGAGGCCGTAGATCTCAGCGATACCGTCGCCGACCTTGATAACGGTGCCGACTTCGGCAACGGTCATCGACGCGTCAAAATTTTCGATCTGTGCACGAATGATCTCGTTGATCTCGTTTGCTTTGATTGATTCCATTCTTTTATGCTGCGGATGTCTGTCGACTATCCGTCAATAAGCTGTTCCCTTAAATTATCCAACTTGGTCCTTACCGAACCATCGTAAACTGTTGAGCCGACGCGTGTTATCACGCCGCCGATGATCGATTCATCGACCTTGAATTCTAATGTAATGCTCTTGCCTGTTTTCTTTTCGAGGTCGGCCTTGAATTCGGCACGTTCGTTGTCGCCGATCGGAGTGGCCGAAATGACCTCGGCCTTAACAACGCCGCCGCGTTCGTCGAGGATCGAACGAAATCGCGTTGCAACCTCGGTGATCTCGCTTAAGCGGCCGTTCTGCAGCAGGATGCGGGCGAAATTTGCTGTTGTTTTCGAAGGCTTTGCCTTCTCAAGAATTGCTTCGAGTACCTTTTCTTTGTTTGCGTGCGAGATCGCAGGATTTGCGAACATTGTCGTCAATGTCGCGTTCTCGGTGAACAAATTCTTGAAAGCCGATAGTTCGCCGGCGACCAGATCGGTCTCACCTTTTGCGATAACAATGTCAGCGAGTGCGCCGCCGTAACGTCGGGCAATTGTTTCTACGCTCATGTCTAGTTAAGCCCTCCGATCTCAGCGATACCGGCACGAATGAGCCGCGAATCGACTTCGCCGTTCAATTTTGCTTTTACCTTTTCTTCGGCAAGGCGAATGCTCTCTTCGGCTGAAAAGCGACGAAGTGCCGACTTCGACTGTGCTTCAAGACGCGAAAGTTCCGATTGAGCCTGTGCTTTCAGGCGATTGGATTCGGCTTTTGCCTGTTCGGTCAGACGCTTTTTCTCGACCGAAGCTTCGTTCTTTGCTTCTTCGGCGATCGCTTCTTTTTCGGTGTCAAGCTGGGCGAGTTTGCCTTCGATCTCGGTGAGTTTGGCGTTCGCAGCGGCCTTTTCTTCTTCGGCTTTGATCAATTCAGATCGGATCTCTTCACGTTTTGCGGCGAAGGCTTCGCCAAGCGGCTTTTTCAAAACGTAGATCATAAAGGCGACAAATATCGCGAGGTTCAGAAACTTCCAGGCTTCAAAACCGGGGACGTTCAAGTAATGGTTATAAAACTTCATGAACGCGCTCTCGCCACCCGAACCACCGCCGGCTAGCAAGAACGCGAAATTGGCAACAAGTGCAAACATATAAACTTTTTACTTCAAGATGGTCGCTGCGATGCTTTCTGCCATCTTGTCAGCGTCTTGGGCGATCTCAGCCCGAGCATTTCCGGTCATCGTCGAGATCTCACTACGGCCGGTTTCGAGCATTGTCGCTACCTCGGCCTTAGCCTCGGCGATCTTCTTGTCGCGAGATTCGGTGGCCTTTTTCAGCTCTTTCTCGATCGTATCGTAGCCTTTGGACCGGGCATCGAGGATCTCAGCATTGTATTTCGATTCTTTGTCGCCAGCCTCTTTCAGAATGGCTTCGGCCGCTCCGCCGTGGCCGCCTCGGGAATTTTCACGTTCTTCGAGGACCTTATTGATCGGGCGAAACAGCGTGCGATTCAGGATCCAGATCATCAACAAGATCAGCGCGATGTGTATGAACAACGTGCCGTCCGGAAATAGTTGGATACCTGCTGCGATTACCGTCATGTGCATAACTTATTTCTAGCAAAACACGGTGCGAAGCCGCGCCTAATGCTCAAAAGATATAAGACTATCACGCGCCCTTTTTAAGGGTCAAGGACGCGCACGTGCGCCTCACGCTCAATGTTTATCGGTGTTATGATAGTTTTCGAAAAGCTCGTCGAAGATGTCAAAGCCAGTTCAAATGATACGCCATCGAGCGCCTCGGAATAGAACGCTCGAAGTCTCCAAGTCAGAGATCGCGAAATATCGAAAGCGCTTAGTGTATTCGGGCGTGCGCGTGCCTGACGCTGTCATCTGCGGCGACACATTTGAGCGGCTGCCGATGTTGGAAAATAGCTCGTTCGATCTGATTTTCGCGGATCCGCCTTATAACCTGAGCAAAGTATTTGGAAAAGAAAAATTCATAAGTTCGAGCGACGAAGATTACGAGAATTGGCTCGATTCATGGATCAAGCTGTGTGTGCCGCTTCTTAAGGCAAATGGAAGTATGTACCTGTGCGGCGACTGGCGATCTTCGTCGTCGATATATCGTGTGGCGACACGCTATTTGCGGTGTATGAACCGGATTACGTGGGAACGCGAGAAAGGCCGCGGCGCAAAAGCGAACTGGAAGAACGCTTCGGAAGACATTTGGTTCTTTACTAAGTCAGACGCGTATACATTTAACGTCGGTGCCGTAAAACAACGCCGCCGCGTTATCGCACCATATAAAGTCAATGGTTCGGCTAAAGATTGGAACGAAAAGACTGGTTTCCGCGACACACATCCATCGAACCTCTGGACAGACCTGACCGTACCATTCTGGTCGATGCCCGAAAATACCGATCATCCGACGCAAAAGCCCGAAAAACTCTTGGCAAAGATCATTCTTGCCAGTACGAATGAAGGCGATAGTGTACTCGATCCTTTTGCGGGCAGCGGTACTACGGCTGTTGTTGCAAAGAAACTAGGGCGGCGTTTCGTCACCGTTGAATCCGACGAGCAATATTGCTTGCTCGCCGCTAAACGCCTCGAACTCGCAGAAACCGACAGCACGATCCAAGGTTTCGAAGACGGCGTGTTTTGGGAGCGGAATTCAGGTCAGAACCGGGAGCGGTAGCGCCCGGGTTCTTTACCTCTGCGATCTCTGTGGCAAAATGTTTTTATGAAAGTCGCAACTTGGAATGTGAATTCGATACGGCTGCGTGTTGATTCGATGTTGGATTGGCTCGCGAAAACAGAGACGGACGTTTTGTGCGTTCAGGAGACGAAGGTCGAAGATGGCAATTTTCCGCTTGAGCCGTTTACAGCGGCTGGTTACAACGTCGCATTTTTCGGCCAGAAATCGTATAACGGTGTGGCGATCATTTCGAAACATGAGATCAGCGATGTGCAGAAAGGCTTTCACGACGATGACGATGAACAGCCAAAACGCCTGATCGCCGCGACGGTAAATGGCGTTCGCATCGTGAACACCTACATTCCGAACGGCACCGAGCTCGGCACCGACAAATTCACGTTCAAACTCGATTGGCTGCAACGGTTGCGTCATATGTTTGACGCCGATTGCAAGACGAGCGACAACGTGCTGCTCTGCGGCGATTTCAATGTCGCGATGGACGAGAACGACGTTTGGAGTGTGCCGGCGTGGGAAGGCAAGCTGCACTTTACGCTCACCGAACGTGCGGCGATGCACTACGTGAAACAATGGGGCCTCACAGACGTATACAGAGCACAGAACGGTGACAAAAAGGAATTCTCGTGGTGGAACTACCGCGAAGGCTCTTGGCAAAAGGACCAAGGCCTGCGTATCGACCACATTTGGGTCTCGCCGAGCTTAGCTGATAAATGCGTCGCGAGCTGGATCGACCGGGAACCTCGCGGCGGCGACAAGCCGTCAGATCACACGCCCGTCGTTGCGGAGTTTGCTATCTAGCATTGGCGAGTGATAAAAGTAAGTCACCGATCTTCAAGTTTTCAATAAGGAGTTTTCTAATGAAAGGCATTGCCGTTAAGTTGCTATTGGTGTCCGTATGTATGGGCATGATGTTATCGCCTGCGTTGATGCAGGACACGCCGCCGCCAACTGGCCCTCCGGCCGGAATGCCGCGTCCGGGCGGAACGCCTCCGACCGATGAGCCGCAGGCTTATGACAAGGTCATTACCAAGGATGCAAAGACCAAGGACGGCTTGTTCAAGGTCCATCGCATAAAAGATAAGTACTATTACGAAATACCGAAATCCGAGCTCGGCAAGGAGTTTCTTTGGGTCACGCAGATCGCGAAAACTACGCTTGGCGTCGGCTACGGCGGTCAGGCCCTTGGTCGCCGCGTTGTTCGCTGGGAACAGAACGAGAACAAGATCTTGCTTCGCAACGTCAATTACAGTGTCGTCGCCGATCCGAAATTGCCGATCGCCGAGGCTGTTCAAAATGCTAATCACGAATCGATCCTGGCGTCGTTCAACGTCGCCGCTTGGGGGCCGAACAACGAAACGGCAGTGATCGAGGTCGGAAAATTATTCAATACCGACGTTTTTGAGTTCAGCGCGAAACAGCGTTTGAATGCTACGGCAATGGACACTTCGCGTTCATATATTGATCGCATTTCGCCATTCCCGACGAATATCGAGGCCGAAGCAACCCACACCTATACGCGTGTTGCTCCGCCGGCAGGTGCTCCGGCCGGTCCGGCAAATCCATTTGCCGCCGCAGGAATGAATCCCGGAACGGCGACCGTCGTGCTGCATCACAGCATGGTCAAGCTGCCAGACAATCCGATGATGCCGCGTCTATTTGACGAACGCGTCGGCTATTTTTCAGTCTCGAATCTGGATTACGGACGCACCGAGCATCGTGCTCAGGAACGCCGTTTCATCACGCGTTGGCGTCTGGAGAAGAAAGATCCTAATGCGGAAATTTCCGAGCCTGTAAAGCCGATCGTCTATTACATTGACCGTGCAACGCCGGCCTGGCTCGTGCCGTTCACCAAGAAAGGTATCGAAAAATGGCAGAAAGCGTTTGAAGCAGCAGGCTTTAAGAACGCGATCATCGCCAAAATGCAGCCATCGAAAAAAGAAGATCCTGATTTCGATCCGGAAGACGCTCGCTATTCGGTCGTTCGCTGGCTGCCATCGACGATCGAGAACGCCTCGGGTCCGCACATCAATGATCCGCGAACCGGCGAGATCCTCGAATCCGACATTCAGATGTATCACAACATCATGAACCTGCAGCGTTCGTGGTATTTTCTGCAGGCCGGAGCCGTCGATCCTCGTGTGCAGAAACTGCCGATGCCTGACGATCTGATGGGCCAGCTCGTCGAATACGTCGTCGCTCACGAAGTCGGCCACACGCTCGGTTTTCAGCACAATATGAAAGCCAGCTCGACCTATCCGCAGGACAAGGTCCGCGACCGCAATTGGGTCAAAACGATGGGCCACACGCCGACGTTGATGGACTATTCGCGGTTCAACTACGTCGCACAGCCTGAGGACAACATCGCTCTCGAAGACCTCATTCCGGGAATCGGGCCGTATGACACTTGGGCGACGATGTGGGGCTACAAGCCAATTCCGTCGGCTCGAACGTCCGATGCCGAGCTGCCTACGCTAAACTCGTGGGCACTCGAACAAGACTCGAAGCCGTACCTGAGGTTCTCGACCGAAGGTTCCGCGGGAAGCGATCCGGGCGAGTTGACCGAAGCAGTTGGCGACGCCGATGCTGTTAAATCGTCGGGTCTCGGCCTCAAGAATCTTCAGCGAATTTCCAAATTCCTGATGTCGGCATCGACGACCGAAAAGGGCCAGCCGTACGACGATCTCAACGAACTCTACGGCCGTATGCTCGGTCAGTGGACGCTTGAGATGAATCACGTCTCGGCCATTGTCGGCAGCTTTAGCTCGCAGCAGAAGCACATTGGGCAGAGCGGCGTTCGATTCGAACTGACGCCAAAGGCTCGGCAGACCGAAGCCGTTAAGTTCCTTAACGACAACGCTTTCGCAACGCCGATGTGGGCCGTTGACAAGGAAATTCTCCGTCGTATCGAACCGATCGGTGCGTTGAATCGCGTTCGAAATGCTCAGACGAGCATCTTGAACAATTTGCTTTCAAGCTCGCGATTTGCACGCCTCATCGAACAGCAAGCTCTCGATGGCAATGCTGCTTACAATGCGGCTGATTTCCTCGCCGACGTTCGCAGCGGTGTATTTACAGAACTGAGCGCTCCGAAAGTTACGGTCGATGCGTATCGTCGTAACTTGCAGCGTTCGTACCTCGATATCGCAAACACCAAGATAAACGGTGCTGCTCAGACGGCTCCGCAAGGATTGCCGCCGGGCTTTGCTGCGTTGTTTATCACAAGCGGTGACGAGCGTGCGTTCTACCGTGCAGAACTTCGTGCGATCAGTGCTGCCGCAGCTTCGGCTTCGGCAAGAGCTACGGACAAGGCGACGAAGTACCACCTCGACGCCGTCCGCGATCACATCGGCAAGATCCTCGATCCCGACGCCGGTGCTTCGCGTCCAAACGCCATCAACCAACAGGCGATGGAATTGCTCGAACTCTACCTAAACCCGACCTCATGCTGGCCGGATTATGTAGTAAAGCCGTAGTTGGTACGACGGGCCTAAAAGCCTGTCGCTCTTCGTGGAACTTAAAAGGACAGGCTAGGCAGCCTGTCCTACTTTTTTGCGTTGCGACTTTTTGAAATCGGCTTTCGATCGTTGCTATACTTTTCACTTCGATGGACGTACGCAAGATATTGCTGATATTTTTGGGGACCGTTTGTGTGGCGCTTGGGGTTTTGGGGATGTTTCTGCCGCTGCTGCCGACGACGGTTTTCTTACTTGCAGCGGCGTATTGTTATTCGAAGAGCTCGGAACGTTTTCACAACTGGCTGCTTACGAACAAGCTTTGCGGCAAATATATTTCTAATTATAAGTCTGGCCGTGGAATGACGGTTCGGAATAAGGTCACGAGCCTGCTTTCGCTTTGGGTCTCGATCGGGATCAGTATGTGGCTGGTTTATCCAAAGGCTTGGCTTGAGATATTGCTGGCAGCTATCGCTCTCGGGATAACCATACACATTCTTTGGATCAAGACTCATTCGGAATCGGACGAGCAGGTCACTGCCGACATTAACGGCCTCGTCGAACCAAACTAACGCTTACATAACACGCTGATTGACGACCTCGGTCAGCTCGCTTGCCACGAACCAGCCGCCACCGTTCTGTTTTGACTCGTACATTCCTGCGTCGGCGTTTCGCAATAGCTGGCCTAGATTGATGCCATCTTTTGGATAGAACGCGGTTCCGATGCTCAGCTCAGCCACCAGCGAATTTTCACCAACACGGAACGGCCGACAGACGTTGTCGATCATACGTTCGATGACGAGCTTGGCTCCGTTCTCATCGCAATCGTGCAGCAGCAAGGCAAACTCGTCGCCGCCGAGACGAGCAAGCAGATCAGGTTTTCGCAAAATGGACGCGACTCGAGCCGCGACGTATTTGAGCAACTCGTCGCCGACATCGTGACCGAGCGTGTCGTTTACGACCTTGAACCGATCAAGGTCGAAATATAGTATGCAAAAGCCTTTGTTATTCGCATTCGAAGCGTCGATCGCGCGCTCGACCTCTTCTTCGAATTTGCGGCGATTTGCAAGCCTCGTAAGCGGATCGTGAAACGCCATTGCCTCAAGCGACAACTGATGCATATGCCGGTCGGTATTGTCGCGGATCGTTACAATTCTGCCGTCAGGAACATCGGACAGTGCTCCGCTGATCGGTATTGAATCGAGTAACAAATATCGCATCTGTCCGTCGGTCTCGACCGCAAGCTCTCCGAGGTTCCTAGCATCGCGATCGTAAAGCTCTGTTCCGCCATCGATGCGACCCATAAGATGACGAAGGTTTGTGCCGACGGCCTCGGACGCAGAGATCCCAAGTTCGGTCTCCGCTGCGGGATTAACATCACGGACGATGTCGTAATTGTCGAGGATCAAAACGCCATCGTGGATCGTCTCGAAAACGGTCTCGTACGCGATCGGATTGCTCTTGAGAAACTGAAGGCGAAATATCGCATAAGCCATTATCGAGAAAAACACCGGAAAGCTGTAAGGTGTGATCTTTCCGACAACGCCGAGCAACGCGAGCATATTTACCGCGATCGGCACGCACATCGACAGCAAAAGAAGCATTATCTGCTGCCGGTAATGGCTCGACGCTCGGCTCAGCTCCATAATAACGGTGAGCAGGCACCAGACCAGCAAGATATACGAATACGGAGTATGTATCGCCCAGAAGTAGATGCCGTACTCGACCTTCATTCGGACGAACGGCTCGACCTCGGTGCTGACAAAGAACAAACCGTGAAAAGGATCGGTGATCATCACCAGCCACGATATCGCCGGAATGATCAGTAGCCAGCGAACTTCGCGTTTCGAAAGTTCGCGGCCAAAGTACTGCCTAATGAACATCAGCAGCAGTACCGGCAACGGCATCGCTCCGAAATATCGCAGCCATTCGCCAAACCACTGCCAGTTGTAGGTATCGGTCAGTCGCCCGATAACCTCGCCCGCCATCCACGGTATCGTCACCATACACGACAGAGCAAAATACCGATGTCCGCGCGTGGTCTTGTTCCGCCAAGCGTAAAAGCTTAAGACGGACGAGAGCACGATCGCACTCAGCATGTAAATTACGGCAAATTCCGAAGACATTGCGTATATGGAAGGCTATCGATGACAGACACTGTGGAAGTGTCCAACTAACGATTATACGCTTTATGAACGCGAAGTATCAACAAGTTTTATCACTTTCGAAGGCCCTAAGACACGGTTACGGAAAGCATCGAGATCGAACCGCCGTCGATGCCATCGACAGGAAAACTGACGCATTCGCCATCGGTTTGCTGAGCAAGAACGTAAAGTAATGGCAGGAAATGTTCAGGAGTGGGAACCGATAGCATCGCGTCGGTGTCCATCGATTCGTAATTAGCAAGCGAAGCGTGGTCACCTGATTCCATTAACCTCTTCGCTTCCGTCTCGAATCGCACGGCCCAATCATACGGCCCGCGGGTCTCGTTGCCCCAAGAAAACGCTCGCAAATTATGCACGATGTTCCCGCTGCCGCAGACCAGAACGCCCTCATCGCGAAGCGGTTTGAGATTCTTCGCAAATTCGTAATGCCATTCGCCGGGCCGTGTCATATCGATCGAAAGCTGCACGACCGGAACATCCGCGTCCGGAAAAACATGACACAAAACTGACCAAGTTCCATGATCAAGTCCCCATTCGGTCGTGTCCAAACGAACGCCGCCGAGCAACTCGCTGACACGCTCGGCGAGCTCAGGCGAGCCGGCGGCAGGATATTGAACATCGAACAATTCCTGCGGAAAACCACCAAAATCATGGATCGTTTGCGGCATATTCATCGCCGTAACGGCGACGTCTGGAATATACCAATGAGCTGAAATACACAAAACGGCTTTCGGTTTGGGAATCGAACTTCCGATCGCAGCCCACGCCCGTGTGTAGCCGTTGTCTGCCAATGCATTCATTGGATTTCCGTGACCAAAAAATATGGCGGGTATTCGGCTCATTTTCGCTTCATCAATTCGCGAACGCGTTTGAAAAGCTGCGGCAGCATCAAGTTCGTTTTCAACAACGAACCTGAAGCGAAATGCGTAGCGAATTTGCGGAATGTTGCGACCGCCGTCTCGGAATACGGCATCCACCAGGCGTCGGGCAAAATGGCGATTCGGTTGACGTGAATGTGTTGCGGCTGGACGAGCTCCATCAGGCCGAGGGCTCCGTGTGTACGGCCGCGGCCCGAATTCTTAAATCCGCCCCAAGGCGTCTGGCCAATGCCGTGCGTGTAGAGAACTTCGTTTACACAAACCGAGCCTGCTTCAATTTGTTCCGCGACGCGGCGTCCTTTTGTATAGTCCTTTGTCCACACGCTCGCCGTCAGGCCAAATTCGCTGTCGTTCGCCAAGTTGATCGCTTCGTCCTCAGTACGAAACGTTGCGATCGGCAGCGTCGGGCCGAAGGTTTCCTCCTGCATCGGCATCATATCGTTTGTCGCGCCTTTGATAACGGTCGGCGGATAAAAGAAGCCGCTCGCCATCTCTACCTTTTCGGTCGGTTCGTTAAATCCGGGAACGATCACTTCGCCGCCCGTCAGCACCTCGGCACCGGCGTCTTTGAACGCCTCGACGTGCTCGTACACCGTCTTCAGCTGTCTCTCAGAAGACATTGCACCGACCGAAGTGTCAGCTTCGAGGCCGCTGCCGACCTTCAATTGATTCGTCTTTTCAACGATCCTTTTAGTTAGTTCGTCAGCAATCGATTCATGAACATACAAACGCTCGACTGACGAACACGACTGTCCTGCATTACAAAATGCTCCCCAAACCGCGGCTCCGGCGGCTAGCTCTAGGTTCGCGTCTTCGAAGACTATCATTGGATCTTTGCCGCCTAGTTCCAGGACAGTTGACGTCAAATTCTTGGCTGCCGCAGCCGCAATTCGCTTGCCGGTTGCGACCGAACCGGTGAACATTATCTTGTCCGGTGCGGAGTCAACCAGAGCGGCTCCAGTTTCGCCTGCTCCGCTCACGATCTGAACACAGTTTGCCGGAAAGCCAGCTTTCACAAAGATCTCGCCGATCTTAAGTCCAATAAACGGAGTGAGTTCCGATGGTTTGATAACGACCGTATTGCCCGCCATTAACGCCATTACGGCCTCACCAAGCGGTATCGAAAATGGATAGTTCCACGCCGGAATGATGCCGACGACGCCGTATGGTTTATAGATGATCTTTGAACTCCGGCCAAGCAAGCTGTAAAGACCAATACCGACACGTTTCGGTTTCAGCAGCTTTTCCGCATTCCTTGCAAAGTACTGCATCAGATCCAAAACCGGTGCGATCTCCATCGACAAAGCCTCGGCTACAGGCTTGCCCGACTCGCGCGAGATCAATTCTGCGATGTCGTCCATCTCGGCAAGAATGACCTCACGGGCCGCCATGACAAGACGCTTTCGCTTATCGAACGACGTGTCTTTCCATTTCGCGAACGTCTCACGCGCACGATCAAACGCCGCCGCAACTTCTTCCGGCGTCGTCATAGCAACACGCCCGATCTCCTCGCCAGTTGCCGGGTTGGTCGAGATGATCTCGTTTGATTGTGCGGGCAAAACTGCGCTCACTATTTCCTAAAGAATATTTCCTTAAGACCGTGCAAATGGTCAACATGGTCTTTGATGTCGGGATAAAGTTCGAGCTCGCTAAGAGACGAATCGACGTAACTCCAATCTAATTCCGATTGCTTGATAATGATCGATTCGGCATCAAGCCAGTCTTTCGGTCGACCTGCGATCGTTTTCATTATCAACAAGTCCTCAGCCGAACAAACTCGAAGCGAAATGGTATCGGTCAATTTTTGATATGAAGAACGAGCAAAAGTGTTGCTCAGGTCGCTGAATCCGGCTAGGTTCACGTCAATGCCCGTGTTCGATGCGGTCCAAAGCGGCAAAACGCGATTGGTGAGAGCAAACTCATCAGCATCGTGAAATTTCGGCCTGTACTTCTCTAAGAATTTTTTGATGAAGTCCGATTCGTTCGACAGATCGGTGAAAACCGTTAGGTCGAGGTCATACGTCAAACGCGGTTCGCCCCAGAATTGAACTGCAACGCCACCGACAAAATAGAAATCCCATCCGTTCTCTTCAATGAAATTCTGCAGATCGGCTGCTTCGTCAAACAGTGCTGTCATCTTTTCGGTCAACTCCAAGAAAAACTCTCATTGCTTTGCTGAGCAGATAGGTTTTTCGCGGAAACTTCTGTTCTTTAGCGTGTTCGAAGAAACCGTCCCATTTGAAATAGCATTTTGATATATCGCTTTCGCGTATCTCTTTACGCCTTATTTCTTCAAGCCGTTCGGCGCCGCGCTCGAAGCCGCGTTTCCAGCGGATCAAGTCTGGCAGGTCTTCTTCGTTCATACGTCTATTTTACTCGAAAACTGCGGCTTATGCCGTCATTTTTTCGATCACGCCGTAAGCGGCTTCGATGGCGTCGGCGAGTTTTTCGGGTTCGGTGCCGCCGCCTTCGGCCATGTCGGGTTTGCCGCCGCCGCGGCCGCCGACAATTGGTGCTATCTCGCGGATGATGTCGCCGGCCTTTATTTTTGAAGTAAGGTCATCGGACACGCGGACGATGATGCCGACCTTACCTTCGTCTTTGCGTCCGAGGACGACGACGCCGGATTTGAGGCGAGCTAGTAAGGTATCGGAGAGCTGACGTGTGCCGTTTGCATCGAGGCCGTCGACGACCTTTGCGGCGACCTTGACGCCGTTTATTTCTTTCGTATCGTCGCCGCCTTCGGATGCAGAGCCTTCGCCCATGGCGATCTTTAGTTTGAGATCGTCCATCTCTTTGCGAGTGCGTTTCAGCTCATCGGCCATACGGGCGATGGCGTTCGGCAGATTGTCGCGCTGAGTCGAAAGCGCGGCGAGCGATTCGTCGATCAGGCGTTCGTCTTCGCGAAAACGATTGAACGCGTCGGTGCCTGTGATCGCACGAATTCGGCGAACGCCGGACGCGATGGCTTCGTCGGTAGTGATCTTGAACGAACCGATGTCGCCCGTCGCACGAACGTGCGTTCCGCCGCAGAGTTCTTTCGAGAATGTTCCGTCGCCGACCGACAGCACGCGAACTTCGCCGCCGTATTTCTCGCCAAACATCGCCACAGCACCCGAACGCATCGCATCCTCGATCTTCATCAGATCGGTCGTAACTTGTTCATTCCGAAGTATTTCGCGGTTCACGAGATCTTCGACCTCGTTGATCTCAGCATCGGTCATCGGCTGATAATGTGCGAAATCGAACCGCAAAAAATTCGGAGCAACGACCGAACCAGCCTGCTTTACGTGCGTTCCCAGAACCTCTTTCAAAGCTGCGTGAACCAAATGTGTCGCCGTATGATTCCGCCGTGTAGCATCGCGCTTCGTCGAATCGACGGTCGCCGTGACCATGTCACCAACCGTGATCTCGCCCTTCTCGACCGTGACTTTGTGAATGATCAAGCCGGCGACCGGCGAGAACGTATCGTTGACCGTAGCTCTCAAGTCAGAACCACCTGCGGTAGCGGGTGGTTGATCTTGCGCCGTGTTCAACCGCCCACTATCGTAGGCGGTTCTGACAAGAAAACCGCTATCACCAACCTGACCGCCGCTTTCGGCGTAGAATGGCGTTTGATCCAGAACGACGCTGGCCTGTTTGCCTTCGCCAATTGAATCGACTTGCGTATCGCCATCGAGCAAAGCCACGACCTTTGCTCCGTCGAATTCCGTCGTCTCATAGCCGTGAAAGACATTTGCACCAACTTTGTCGAGCAGCTCGGCATAGACCGGCGATATCTCGCTCTTGCGTGTCGTTTTGCCGATGTCCGATTGCTGCTGAAGTGATTGCAGAGCGGCGTCAAACCTTGCGTTAAAATCGTCTTCTTCAAACTCGAGACCGTTCTCTTCGAGAAAAACGCGGATCAGATCGCGAGGCGTGCCGAACGTGTCATAGAGCGTTGCGATCGAACGGAAAAGATCATCATCTTTCGGCGTCGAAGCAGAAATGCCGAGTTCGCCTAGCTTGCCGAGACCGACAGTAACTGTACTGCCAAACCGCTCTTCCTCGAGCCGGACCATCTTGCCGATGAATTCGCGTTGGGTTTCGAGTTCGGGAAATGCGCCTTTGAAATTGTCGACGACCACGTCGCAGACCTTGTAGAAAAACGGTTCCTTGAGCCCCAGATGTTCGCGGCCGTGGTAGATCGCGCGGCGCATTATTTTGCGGAGAACGTAGTTGCGGCCTTCGTTGCCGGGCAATATGCCGTCGGCAATTGCAAACGCCGTCGCACGCGCATGATCGGCGATAACGCGCGAAGTAAACTGCTGAGATTCGGTCAAAGTCTCGTAAACACTCATCTTGTGAATACTATAACAAATCGCAGATGTTAGTTTTAGACCGCAACGGCGTGCTTTCTGTAGAAGATGTTGAGAACGATGGTCAATGCGAAAGAAAGACCCGTAACCACGATCAATCCGAGGAACGCCACCGCAAAATCGCCGCCGTTCGCGTCGGCAATGCGACCGGTAATGATCGTGCCTAAGGCTCCGCCTATGGTTTCGATGACGGTCACGGCTCCGAGTATCTTGCCGTATTCGCGTGTGCCGAAATAATCGGCGACGAGTAGTTGCAGTAGCACGAATGTGCCGCCGTAATTGAGTCCGAACAATATCGCGAATAGATAAACGGTGGTCGAATCGAAGTAGAGAAACACTAGCGTCGACAAGAACATCGTCGATGCGGAAACGAGCATCACACGCGACGTTGCGAATTTGTCAGCAAGGAATCCGTAGACAAATTTGCCGGCAATACTGAGAATGAAGAGCAGCGACTGGACGCCCGCGGCCTGTGCCGATGTGAATCCGATGCTTGGCCCTTGCAGATAAAGGTTCAACTGTTGACTGACGACAAATAGAGCGTAAAAGACCAATGCCGCGCAGATCGAAAATATCCAGAATTGCGGGGTTCTGATGGCTTGCACTAGCGTCATTCCTGCAAGTTCGGCTTTGCTCGTATTCTCATCTGTCACCGCCTGTGTCGGATCGCCGTCGGGCAATACGCCAATATCTTCGGGCTTGTTCTTAACAAAGACGATCACGGCCGGGAGCAGTATGAACCAGACGAGAAGACTGACGAGCAGCATCGCCGTTCGCCAGCCGTAACGCTCGATCAGCGGATTTGAGATCTGCGGAATAACCGCTCCGCCAAAGCTTGTGCCGGTGTAAACAATTCCAAGAGCAAGGCCGCGACGACGCACAAACCAGTTGGAAACCAAAACTGTATTGACCAGCACGCCTACAAACCCGAGCGAAGCTCCTAGCAACGCGTGTGAAGCATAGACCGACAACGCCGAGGTTGACTGCGAGTAGAGCCCGAGGCCGCCGCCGAGAATTACGCAGCCGATGATCATCATCGTGCGGGCATTCAATTTTTGCAGCAAATAGCCCGCGACCGGAGCGAGAAAACCGGCAAGCAAAAACGTCATCGCCGGAGCAACGCCGTAAACCGATTGGATATTTTCCTTCGACACTGCACCCGACGCGATGAGGTCTGCCTGAATGAACTTGTAGAAAACAGGAATGCCGCCGATCGACAGGCCGTTGCTTACAAGCAGCGCCAGCGTTGCGATCGCAACTATTGCCCAGCCGTAAAAGAATCTACTGTTCGAGGTTTGTTTAGCTTCGTCGCTCAAGTGATTTGAGGTTAGCACACAAATTCACGCAACGCCCATTTTTGAGCTTGTATTTATTGTATGTTAGCGTTAACATATTCCTACCTTTAATGCCGACTGAACTAAAGAAAAAGACCGCCACGCTGAGTGACATCGCCGAAGCCGCCGGAGTCGCCGCGATGACCGTTTCACGTGTTGTCAGCGGCGTCGGCTATGTCAGCGAGAGTACACGCGAGCGGGTTCTTAAGGCTCTGAAAGATCACAATTTTCGGCGAAACGGCCTCGCACGCGGACTGAAACGCAGGTCAACGGAAACCGTCGGCTTGGTGCTTGGCGACATCTCGAATCCCTATTCGACCGAGCTCGCACGCGGCGTTCGCGAAACTCTTTTGAGCCGCGGATTCAACTTGTTCATCTGTATCAGCGACGCCGGCGAGACGGAGGACACGCAGGCGTTCAAGTCGCTGGCCGAACATAGTGTTGACGGCATCATCGTTGCGACAAGATCGAATAAGGGCGGCGACAAGTACCTGCGTGAATTGGTTGAAACAAACGTGCCGGTCGTTGCGCTTGGCCGCGATCTTGAGCATCGACACGTCGATCTGGTCGGTACCGACAATTTCAAAGGCGGCTTTGTCGCGACCGAACACCTGATCGAGCGCGGACATAAACGGATCGCATTTCTCGGTGCAAACCTTTCGGTCGGCTCGCAGCTAAAGCGATTGCAAGGTTATGTGGCGGCACTTGAAGAGAACGCGATCGCTGTCGATGACGAACTTGTCGTTGGTCATGGCGATGACAACGTCGGCGGATACTCAACCGAAGAGATCGGATTCGAGGGAATGAAGCGGCTCTTGTCACTCAAGAACAGGCCGACCGCTGTTTTCGCACGTAACGATTTTACGGCGATCGGAGCAATGCGTGCGATCAGCGATGCGGGCCTCAGCATTCCGAAAGACGTAGCTGTCGTAGGTTTTGACGACATTCCGATGGCTGCGCGAATGTCGCCGTCGCTTACGACGGTACGTCAGCCGATGCGGCTGCAGGGCGAGATAGCGGCGACGATGCTGCTCGACAGAATTACTTCGAAAACACCGATACGCAGACGGCAACGAGTGCTCGATTGCGAGTTGATCGTTCGAGAATCGAGCAGCGAATGAGGTCAGTATGAGCGAAACAGAACAAACGAACGGTTCAGGATTCAAGATGCGAGGCGTTCGCTGGGTCATCATCGGCCTCGTGTTTTTTGCGACGCTCATCAACTACATCGACCGTCTGACGATCTCCGTCCTCGCTCCGGCGATCATGGAATCGTTCCGGCTGACGAATACCGAATTTGGCGCGATCGCGACTTGGTTTTTGCTGGCGTACACGATCAGCCAGAGCGCGTCCGGCAAGCTTTACGACAAGATCGGTGTGAAGAAAGGCTTCACTGTCTCGATCATCGTATGGTCGCTCGCGGGAATTGCGACTGCGTGGGCGAATGGCGTACGTGCATTGGCGGCCTGTCGATTTATGCTCGGACTCGGCGAAGCCGGCAACTGGCCCGGAGCGGCAAAGACCGTCTCGGAATGGTTTCCGGCCCGGCAGCGTGCGTTCGGGATGGCGATCTTTAACAGCGGAGCCGCCATCGGTTCGATCGTCGCTCCGCCGATCATCATCGGGCTGCACAGTTATTTCAAGGCGAACGGCGGCGATTGGCACGAGGTATTCATCTTCACTGGTGCACTCGGCTTTGTATGGCTCGCTGCGTGGTGGCTGATCTACGATTCGCCCGAGAATCACAAATGGATCACGCCCGAAGAATATCGGCTGATCAAAGAGCAAGACGAAGTCGAGACGACTGAAACGCCGGTCGAGACAGAACGAGAGATCGGATGGTTCGAGCTGCTCACGTATCGGCAGACGTGGAGCATCATTCTCGCTCGTCTGCTCGTCGATCCGGTTTGGTGGCTTTATATTACGTGGCTGCCGCTTTATTTGAATCAAGTTCACGGATTTGATCTGAAACAGATCGGGCTGTTCGCGTGGGTGCCGTTCGTAGCGGCAGATGCCGGCAGCCTGTTCGGCGGCTGGCTCTCGGGCCATTTGATCGGCCGCGGCTGGAGCGTGAATTCGGCACGAAGAGCAGTGATCATCTTTGCCGCATGCTTGATGCCGGCCGGCATTTTTGCCGCGTTTACAGCGAGCGCAATGCTGGCACTCGTGCTGATCGCGATCGTTCTGTTCGGATTTCAGGTTTGGATCAACAACGTGCAGACCTTGCCGAGCGATATGTTCCCGTCGCGAGCAGTCGGCTCGGTCGCCGGTCTCGGCGGAACAGGAGCGGGCATCGGTTCGATGATATTTACATTCACAACAGGTTGGGTAACGGACAACTTCTCGTACGCGCCGATCCTGATCGCTGCCGGTTTGTTGGCACCGATCGGCACGGCAGTGCTATTGCTGCTTGCCGGCAATATCAGAAAAGTAACACTCAAGGCATCTTGATCAATTTTGGAGCAACACAATAAATAAATGAAAAACTTCTTCGATTTCACTGGAAAAACCGTCCTCATCACCGGAGCGTCAAGCGGCATCGGCCGTGCGACCGCGGAACTTTTTGGCCGCCAAGGCGCGTCCGTCGCGATCACATATCACAACAACAGTGCCGGAGCCGACGCTGCGGTGGCGGCCATCAGCGAAGCCAGCGGCAAGGCGATCGCTATCAAGGCCGACGTTCGCGAGAAAGCCGAGATCGACGCGACCGTTCGTCATGTCGAGAGCGAATTCGGCGGCGTGGACATACTCGTGAACAATGCAGGTTCGCTCGTGGAACGGTTGAGAACGATGGAAATGACCGAGGAACGCTGGAACGAAGTGATGTACCTCAACGCCACAAGCGCATTCTTCGCCGTTCAAGCCGTCGTACCAAAGATGCTCGAGAAAGGTTCGGGTGTGATCGTAAATGTCACCTCAATTGCAGGCCGCAACGGCGGCGCACTTGGCTCGATCCATTATTCATCGGCAAAGGCCGCGATGCTGACGATGACCAAAGGCCTAGCGAAAGAGTTTGCTTCGCAAGGTATTCGCGTGAATGCCGTTTCGCCCGGCGTGATCGACACACCTTATCACGAGACATTCACGACCGCAGAGATCATGGAAAATCTTCGGAAGGCAATACCGATGGGCCGCGAAGGCCGCCCCGACGAGGTCGCTGGTGTAATTGCTTTTCTCGCATCTGACGCCGCTAGCTATCTGTGCGGCGAGACGATCGAGATCAACGGCGGACTTTTGATGGACTAATATGCGAAATAAATCCATTGCACTATTACTGATCTTTTGCTTTTCAGGAAGTCTTGTCGTATCCCAAGACAACCAGGAACTTCAGGCTGAAAAGGCCGCTAATGCGAAGCTGAAAGGCGAGCATCCGCTCGTCGCTCTCTCGAAAAGCAAGCCGTCGAGCCTGCGTAAGGAACTCGAAAATGTGCATCCTCGCGTTTTCATGACGCAGGCTGACATCGACGCTCTTAAGAGAAAGGCGACGGTGAACAAGACATTGTGGGAGATCGCGATCTCGCGAGTGCGGGCTTTGAATGTGGAGCCGCCAAAGCCGCCGGCTGAGGAACGCCGCGTGCAGAATGAGGTCGGGCTCGGCATCGCAGAGGCAGCATTTATTTACAAGATAACGGGCGAAAAGAAGTATCTCGACGCTGCCAAAAAGTATATGGACGCCGCCGTCAGTTACGACATTTGGGGCTACTCATACAACAAGCCCAACGTCGATCTCGCCGCCGGGCATCTACTCTACGGAATGGGCTGGGCGTATGACTTGCTTTATCACGATCTGACCGAAGCTGAGAAGACGAAGTATCGCGACAAGCTGATCAAACAGGCGCGACTGCTCTATGATTTCTTCAAACCGAAGTCCGGAAAGACCTACGCATACAGCCAGAACCACACATTCATTCCGATCACAGGACTCGCCGTCGCTGCTTATACACTGATGGGCGAAACTGATGAAGCGAAAGATTGGGCGGCTGTTTCGCGGGCGATCTACGACCGTGTGCTGGCGACATATACCAAGGACGGCTACTTCTACGAGAGTATGGAATATTGGATATTCTCAACGCCGTGGCTCGTGCATTATATGGACGCTCACGCCCATGCGACCGGCGAAAATCTGTACGAGACGACGCCGGGATTTCGCAAAGCACACAAGTATGTTGCCCACATTACGCTGCCGGGCGGCGAGTTCAATTTCGACTACGGCGACATTTACGCAGGGCCGATCACACGTGCTAGAAAGGGCGACGATTACAAACGCGAACGGATCAACGGCCGATTCCGCACGAACTACAACATCCTCTATAATCTCGCGAACCGCTACAACGACGGCGAGGCTCAGGGCGTCGCTAACTGGCTCAAGTCAAAGAATCAGGTCAACGCCGAAGAGATCTGGACGTTCATTTGGTACAACATGGACATCAATGCCGTGCCGATAAACCAGCAGGCTCGCTGGCATTATTTTCCCGATCACGAGGTTGTGTTCTGGCGTTCCGGCTGGGACGACAATGCGACTGCGGTCTCGTTCAAAGCAGGCCCGCCTGAGGGACATTCGGCTACGACAAAGGTCAAGGCGTTTCCCGATTGGCGTCTGTCGAGCGGCCACGCACATCCTGATGCGGGCAGCTTTATCGTATGGTCGAATGGCCGCTATTTGACCGGCGACTCCGGCTACGCGGGCGTGCCGCTGACCGAGCATCACAACACAGTGACCTTCGGCGGCAAAGGCCAGGGCGACGAAGGAAAGGGTCATGACGCATTCGCAGGCATAGCGTACGACTTGATGAACAAGATACTGCTGCGTGATCTGATCATCGGCAGTCACGGATTTTCAGTCGCTGCGGAGCTCTCATCGGCATACCAGCCTGAGTTGGGCATCGTGAAATTCTTGCGAAAATTCAGCTTTTCGTCGACGGGTGAGATCGAGATCGATGACCGAATCCAAACGCAACGCGACCAGGTGATAACGTCGTATCTTCATAGCGACACGTCGATCGTTAAGAGCGGCAAGTTGTTCGAGTTCGAGCCCGGAAAGCCAAGTTTGCTCGTCGAACTGATGCAGCCGGAGCTCTACAATACCGTTATCGAACCTAATGTCCTCACAGCTCCGGGACGGCCCGGAAGCGTCGATAAAGGCGAGCGTGAAGAACGCGGCGTACGTCTGGCGATCTCACCACGATCGCCTGCTAAGCAAGTACAAATAGTAGTTCGAATGAAGATCAAACCCTAAAGCTTGACTACCTCGGAGCCGGCAAGCATGAATGCACCGGCTCCGTAAACTTCCCAACTGTCGGCGTTGAAATTACGTCGCGGGTCCGCACCGATCGGCTGCGTCCAGCCAACTTTACCATCTGCGTGAACGAGTCCGTTCAATGCCGTCCAGCCTTTGCGAACGATCGGCAGGTACTTTTTCTTGTCGAGAATTTTGTTGTTGATTCCCCACGCCATCGCGTAAATGTGAAAGCCGGAGCCGCTCGCTTCGCCGCCGGGATATGCGTCCGCGTCGAGCAAACTTGAACGCCACAAACCGTCCGGCTGCTGGATCGAAGCAAGGCGCTCGACCATTTCTTTGTATTGCTGAAGGTAAAAACTGCGTGTCGGATGATCTTTCGGTAGCTCCTTGAGCAATCGAACGAGGCCGCCAACGACCCAACCGTTTCCGCGGCTCCAGAAGATCTTTTTGCCGTTCGCCTCGCGTCGGTCGGTCGCGGCACCTTTGATCAGAAAGTTGGCGTCTCGTGCGTAAAGATGCTCTTCGTTGTCGTAAAGCCGATCGAATGTTTCTTTGTATAGGCGATCGTTTAGAGCGAGATACGAAATGTCGCCCGTGGTTTTTGCAAGCTTTGCCAAGGTTGGCGGTGCCATAAAGATCGCGTCGCACCACCACCAAGTGATCCCATGTTTTGCGACCTCATTGCCGGTTTCTTTGTTTAGGCGTTCGACAACATCGATAGTTGGCTGCAGCATCTTTTTGTCTCTCTTGATGCGATACAGATCGATGTAGGTCTGGTTGATCGCGATGTCGTCCGCGTGATCGAAACGCGGTCCGGGCTTCCACTCATTCTTTTCGCCCATTTCGAGCATCGCGTTCATTAGATCCTGCGACTTTGTCGTCTCGTAAGCTGCAAAAACTCCGGCGTAAAATGCACCGTTGGTCCAGTCGTAGAGCTTGTGCTTGGGATTAGCAAGCTGCCATTTGGCGACTGCGAGCATTCTCGCCTCGATGTTCTTGCGTTTGAACAGATCCGGGCTCTGTGCAAATGCGTTTGCCGACATGGAAAGAATGATCAAAAGCGCAAATGGTCGTAATTTCATGGTTCTATTTGAGTGTGAATTTCTGCGAAAGCGGACCTACGAAAATCATAAATTCGCCAGGTTCGGCGATCGGTTTATTATCGATGCCGATGAATTGGAGATCTTCGATCGAAAGCGAGAAAGTGATCGCTTTGCTTTGTCCGGGCTCAAGATGTACTTTCGCAAAACGCTTCAGTCGTTTCGCCGCAGGCGTCATCGAAGCGACCTCATCGCGTAGGAACAGCAGTGCCGATTCCTTGCCGGCGAGCTTTCCCGTATTTGTTATCCTAAAAGAAACATTGAGCTTATCGCCTCGCCCGATCGAAACGGCCGAGAGCTTCAGCTCGCTATACTCGAAGGTCGTATAGCTCAAGCCATAGCCAAATTCGAACTGCGGCGAGAATGCTCCGCCTGCGGCAGCACCGAAAGTCGGCGTATCATACGTTGGAAAATAGCCCGGCGAACGAGGATATGTGATCGGCAGTTTGCCGCTCGGATTGTGATCGCCGAAAATGACGTCGGCAACAGCACGGCCGCCCTCATTGCCGGGATTTAGTGCGAGTAAGATGCCCGAAACCTTGTCAGCAATACGGCTGATCACACGCGGCCGGCCTTGGGCCAAAACAAGAACAACAGGCTTTCCGGTAGCTATTATAGCTTCGGCAAGTTTCAATTGGATCTCCGGCAATGTCAGGTCGGCGATGTTGCCGGGATGTTCGGTGTACGAGCCTTCGCCGAGACAGAGAACGACGGTATCGGCTGACTTTGCGGCGGCGACGGCAGCGGCGATATCGACCTCTTCGTCGATGTTGGTCGGGTTGTTATTCGACGGCGTTCCGGCACGTCGAACGATGCGTGTGCCGGGAACGTAAGTCACATTTCCACCAAGTTTCGCGGAGATCGCGGCTTGGATCGTAGGTTTGTCTTTTGGATAAAGCGAAGGCTCGGAACCTTGCCAAACGTAGGTCCAGCCGTTGTTTAGCGAGATCAACGAGTCTGCGGTCGGGCCGGTCACGAGCACTTTTTTCTCTTTCGATAGAGGCAGAATCTTATTCTCATTCTTCAGCAAAACCAGTGAATCGCGAGCCGCCTGTAGTGCGGACGCTGAGTACTCAGGTCGACCGAAGTTTGCTCGCAGCGACGCATCGGGCATTGCGTTCTTGAAAAGCCCAAGCTCGAATTTCACTCTCAAGATCCTCCGAACCGCATCGTCGATCCGTGACATCGGCACTTTCTTCTCGTTGACTAATTCGATCAGGTGATCGCTAAAACTGTAGCTGAGCGGAACCATGCTCATATCGATCCCGGCCATGATCGCGAGGCGTGTCGCTTCTTTTTCGTCAGCCGCAACGTGCCACGATGAGACGAGCTTTTTGATGTCGTCCCAGTCGGTGACAATGAACCCGTCGAATCCGAGTTCGCCTTTTAGAACGTCGGTGAGCAGGTGTTTGTTGATGTGTCCGGGCACGCCGTTGATCTCTGCCGAATTGACCATTACAGTGCGTGCACCTGCCTTCACAGCGGCGGCGAAAGGCGGCAGGAAATTCTCGCGAAGCGCGTATTCAGGAATGTACGACTGCGTTCGGTCGCGGCCGTTCAACGGGAAACTGTAGCCAACGTAGTGCTTCAGGCTCGACGCGACGTGCTTGCCGTTGCTTACATCTTGGCCCTCGAGTCCGCGAACAAACGCGGTTCCCATCACCGTCGCGAGATATGGATCTTCGCCAAACGTCTCCCACAAACGGGGCCACATCGCGTTTCTTCCGACATCAAGTACCGGCGAAAAACTCCACGGAATTCCCGCGGCACGCGTTTCCATGGCAGTGATCTCAGCGGCCTGCTGCATCAACTTCGGATCGAAGGTCGCCGCCATCCCAAGCTGCTGAGGAAACAGCGTCGAGCCTTGAACGTAGTTCGCACCGTGTATCGAATCGATGCCGTATATGACGGGAATTTTGAGCCGCGTTTTCTGAGCTGCTGTCTGTATCGGACGAATAATGCGGTCCCAATGGTCGAGCGTCAGAGCTTGATTGGTCACGTTCAAGATCGAGCCGACGCCGTACTTCGCGATCGCTTTGTCGAGCTTGGCGGCATCGATCTCGACCTTTTGGTCCTTGCCGCTCGTGACCATGTCGATCGTAAGCTGCGTCATCTGGCCGACCTTCTCCTCGACCGTCATTTGACGAATAAGAGCTTCGATCTCACTGGAATGAACGGTCTTTCTTGCCGGACGTTTTGCGACTGACTTGAAGTACGCTTCGCTGTCAGCAAGGTCGATGTTTTGCGCGAACGCCGGAAACGCAAACTGCGTAAGCAGCGCGATCAGAATGAGAAAGGCCTCTATTTTTAGCGAAGCTGACATATATCGAGCACGTTCATATCGGTATAGTCGAGATTCTCGCCGCCCATTGCCCAGATAAAGGCGTAGTTCGTCGTGCCGACGCCCATGTGTATCGACCACGGCGGCGAAACGACGGCGTTCGCATCTGACATAACGAGATGCCGCATATTGTCCGGCTGCCCCATAAAATGCATTAGCCGCTGGCCTTCTTTGAGGTCGAAATAGTAGTAAACTTCGGATCGCCGGTCATGCAAATGCGGTGGGCAAGTGTTCCAAACACTTCCGTGTTTCATAACGGTCAGGCCGAGCAAAAGCTGCGACGACATACACACGGCAGGCACAACGTACTGATAAACGGTGCGCTCATTCGCTGTTTCGGTCGAACCGAGTTCGAGCGGAACCGCTTGGTCGATCGAAATGTGTTTGATCTCGAACCGTGCATGTGCCGGCGTCGAAGCAAGGTAGAATCGCGTCGGCTCTTTCGCATCGTTTGATTCAAAACTCACCGACTCGCAGCCCATCGGAACATACAGACCGTCTTTAGGATCAAGCTCAAATGGTTCGCCATCGACAGTTACAATTCCTGCTGTCGAACCGACATTAACGATGCCGAGCTCGCGGCGTTCGAGGAACGGTTTGCCGTTTGCCGACGCCGGTTCCTGTTGCTGTGGCAGCGAGATCGCACCATCGACCGGCGAGACGCCGCCGATAACAAAGCGTTCGTAATGCAGATAATTCAGACGAATTTCGCCATCGGCGAACAGATCGTCCATCAGATATCGATCGCGAATTTCTTGGTTAGTAGTTCCCTCGATCGATCGCGGATCGGTCGCGTAAATGGTCCTTTGAAACATATTTCGGTAATTTCTTAGCTCAATCGCGGTTCTCAAGAAAATCTTCGCGGATCGGCGAAAAGATATCGATCAGCACAACTTCTTCGTCGAGCATCGTCGCTCCGTGTTCGTTGTGCGGCGGAAAATGCAGAACGTCGCCGGGCGACATGATATATTCCTTGCCCTCGATAAAGAATTTGACCCGGCCTTTAACAACCAGCGTCATCTGCTCGTGATGATGCGTGTGAATTGGCGTCACTAGGTTCGCATCGAACGTAAACCGCACCATCATCACGTTTTGACCGACCACCATTTGGCGACGAATTCCGTCTGCCACGTTCTCAACGGGCACCTTGGTCCAGTCAGTTATCAGAGCGTCTGTTTTTGCTGATTCGCCGATCATAGTTTCGTTTTAGTAACTTCCAGGTCGAGTTTCCACGACATTTTCTTGTTTGCTTTCAGAAATAGGTTCTCACTCGAATATATCAAATGGAGCGGTATCGCCCTCAGCACGCCTTTGCTAAGCTTGCTGTCTCCGCTTGCCAGAACTGAGTTGGAGATCGGCCAATCGGCTGTTGCGGTCACCTTCAAAATGCCTTCGACGCCTTCGAGAATGTCTGTTCGTGTTGAGCCGATGGTCTCAGTTCGTACTTTGTCGGCTGTCGAAGTAACGGCGAACCACCAACGCTTGATCTTGATGTCCTTACTCGCTGTCAGTGTTTCGTAGCGTTCCAATTTGTTGCCGTTGATCTGCCAAAACACTTCACTTGTAATTCCGATGTCGAATCGCTCGCCAGACTTGCTGCCGACGCGTCCCCACTTTTGCCAAATGACGCGAAGCGAATGTCCGTCTTTCGATCGCTGGATCTGCGTAGAACCTTCGGAGGCGACGTAGGTTTTGCCGTCGTCGAGCTCGATAAATGGCACCAATGCCGGATAGACCTGCTCGACCGGATTTGCAAAACCGGCAAGGCCGTATGGTGCGGCAAGATAATCGGACATTCCGGGCTTTGTCCCGACGGTTATTGGTAAAGCGAACTTTAGATTGCCCCGACGAACGAGCCAGACGCCTTCGGCCTGATCTTTTGTTGCTGCAAAAAATTCGAATCGCGTAACATTCTCGAGGTTCGGCTTCGTCGGGATCGTATCGATCTTTTCCGCTTGCAAAGTTCGGTTGAAACTGTCGTGAGCGACGATGATCTTGGCAAAGCTGGTCGATATCTGCTGAAATTCACGCGTCGGATTGATGTACGAATAATTTCCGCGGCCGTAGTCGAACAGGTCGAACGTATGCCGGCTGTCGATATAACTCTTTCTTATCCAACGCCATGCAAGATCGTAGAGACTCGCAATGTCGGCAAGCGGAGCAGGCCGAAATTCCGGATTTTCGCCCAGGAACGCCGCGATCTCAAGCGTGTCCAAATAGCTAACGAGACCTTGACTGCGGCCCCAATTGTAGCCGTAGCCTTCGTCCGAGACGAGATCCCACCAAAGCTTCATTTGAGCCTTCATCGAGGGACGAAGCTTGTCAACGATGTCGCGCCGCCCGACGACCTCGGCTGCTTTCCAGCAAAACCGTGCGTATTCATTCGAATAGCGATCATAGCGGCCATTCGGCATGTCGTCGTCAGCGTAAAGCGCCCCATTCGTAAATTGCTGAGCAGCACGGTCGATCAGCGAATCGATGAACGCTCGATCTTTGAGAACTCCGAATTCATACGCGTATGCTGCAATTCGAGCGGCCACGCCGAGATAGTTCTCCGGCAGATTGATGACCTCACGCTTAACAGGATCGTAGATCCTGGTCGCGTCGAGAAGCGAGCCCCATTCTTTGCGTTCGGCATCGTTCATCGATTGCCACACGGCATTCTTTGAAAGGTCTGTACCAAAATGCCGCAATGCCTGAGCCGCATATAGCTGCGAGAACGCCTTTGCTCCTCGACGAGCCTCGTGCAGGCCCATATCCGCGATCGGCCGAGCGACATCACGCCCGGCGATCTTTGGTGTGCCGGCGACATCGCTCTGTGCCGCAACGACTCGCGTAAAGCTGCCCCAGGTAAACTCACCGGTCGTTATCGAACCATTTACCTTGTCCGGCAATGCAGTAAATGACGGGATCGCACCGAAGTGAATCGCCACTTCTTTGGCAAAAAAGTCCTTTACCTCAACGTTCAACTGCGCCGTCGTTCGCAGCTCTGCCGACGACTGTCCGATCGCTGACGGAACCAGCCCGAGCAGTTGTGTGGCGATCAAAAGTAAAGTGACCGAGAGCTTTGTGCGCATCGATTTAGAGGAATATTGTAGTGGCTTCTCACCGATCTGACGAAAGTTGAGAAGCCACACTAGCGACTCTGTCCACTAGAATGTGAACCGGAAACCGAACTGCAGCTTGCGCATAGCGCCTGCACTCGTGATGCGTCCGAACGTTGTTGACGTAGCAACGTTCGCCGGCACGGTCGAATTCGGCTGATCGTAGTTTACGAGATTGAAGATATTCGTTCCCTCGACACGAAGTCTTAGCCGATATCTCTCGCCAAAGCGAAAATCTCGCGATGCCGCCATATCAACAACTGTGAAAGCCGGCCCGGTCAGGAAATTTCTCGACGAGGTGCCTTCGGTTGCGACTCCGGTAACGATCGGATTCTGTGCAAATGCAAAGATGTTGAACCACATTGCAGTCGAAGGATTTGCCAGCGACGGATCGCCGATCAACTGAGCACGGTCGTTCGAGTTACCGTCGAGATTTGCGTCAACGTTACCGTTAGTAACGGTGAACGGTCTGCCGCTCCTCATCTTGAGGATCGGCGAGAAGCTCCAACCGTTGACGATGCCTTTGATAACCTTGTTATCGCCGGAATACAGGTTAGGCTCGATGTTGGCGCTCAAACTGAAAACGTGACGCTGGTCAGTGTCTGCACGTCCCCTGTCAAGAGCGAGATTGCTGTAGTTTTGCGCGAGGCCCTGAGTCGTGTTGTTATGAAGCTGCACGCTGCTCTCGGTTTTGCTCAAAGTGTAAAAGCCGTTGAGCGAGATACGGCGGCCTAGCCGATATTGGCCTGTGATCTGCATTCCGGCATACGATGCGTCTTGATCGGAATCGAGAACGAGAACCGCACCAAACAGCGGATTCGGCCGACGGGCCAGAACGTTCCCGGTCGACGCCGTTGGTGTAAGAACCGGATAGTTCACGTCGCGGCCAAACGGTAGGCGCTCGGCTTTTGTGCCGACGAATGCAATGCCGAGCGACAGATCCTTAGTGATCTGACGCTGAACCGATACGTTGGTTTGATAGGTCCTTGGCCATTTGAAATCGGTCGCAACAGCAAACAGTCCGCCGCCAGTGGTGAATGAACCGTTGTAAGGAAACGGATTGCCGCCAACAAAATTGTTGTATGGATTACGAAGCGTCGCTCCGTTCCAACCGTTTGTTGCCGCTGCGAGATTCGTAAATGTGAGTCGTGTCGAGAACGGCTGGAAATTGGTCATCGTGTTCCATTCGTTTCCTGAAATACTGCCGTAAAAGATGCCGACAGCGGCTCTGATAGACGTCTTGCCGTCGCCCGTCGGATCCCATGCGATGCCGACACGAGGCGAGAAGTGGTCAAATGATGTTGGAATTCCGCCGCGTTCGACGCCAGGATCGCCGTAGAATACTGCTCCGATAGGTGCATTCGGCCGAACGATCGATTTCTGGCCGGGAACGTAATTCACGACACGATTCTGGGGGTCGGTCGGCGGTGTTTGGACGTCCCAACGCAATCCAAGATTGAGCGTAATATTTGGGCTAAGTCGAAAATCGTCCTGAACAAACAGCGCGTAATACCACGAATTCGTATATGCCGTAACAGGTGCGTCTTGTGTTACGCCGGTAGGAATTCCGATCAGGAAATTTGCCAGTGCGTTGTTGGTGGCACCGGCTCCGCTGAACGTGAACACACCGTAGTTGTTGAGCAGCGTGTCCTGAATGTCTCTGTTATGTGACGTTTCAAAGCCGAACTTCAGCGAATGCCGACCCTTGTTCCAGCTAAAGACATCACGAATCGAAAACAATTCGGTGCCGGCTGTCGGGCCGCCGATGGCGTTTGATAGTGTGAAGTAGCCGGTGACCGTGATCTGCGGCAGCGAAGGTGTACCTTGCGGTGTGAACTGCGAGCCAAGATCGCGAAGCGACGTTGATGGGACGTTGTTTCTGCCGCCAAAGTTTCGAGTGAATGTCGCCCACAATTGATTGACCTTACTTGGGCTGATAACCCAAACGTCGCTGAAATTCACATTATGCTGACGCCAGCGAAAATCCTGAGTTGCCCACGGCAGATTGCCACTGCCCGGAAAGACGGTCGTGTTTCCGGCAGTGTTGAAATATGTCGCACTAATACGATGCTCTGAAGTCAATTGATGATCGAACTTGATCAGAAATTCGTCCGAGTTGTACGGATTCGAGATATTTCCTTGCCAGCCGGGCAAGCCGCTGTTCGCAATGACCATATTCGGCAGCGGAATGTACTCGTTCATGATTCGAACAGCAACAGGATCGAGCCGGTCCGGACAGATGACGCGCTGTTGGCCGTTACAAACAAATGTCGCATTCGTTACGGGGTCTCTAGGCCCCGAGCCCGGAGACTGAGAAAAGTTGCCTACACGCTCAAGCGCCGTCGGGACTCGTGCACCGGCTAGGAAAGTATTGGTCGTCTGACGAAGCCCGGCATATGAGAAGAAAAAGAAAGACTTGTCTTTCCAGATCGGGCCGCCGATAGTTCCGCCGAACTGATTCCTTCGGTACGGCGGCCTTGCGACAGTCGAGCCCCACTCATTCGCGTTGAACTTATCATTTCTGACAAATTCGTACAGAGACCCTCGGAATTTGTTGGTTCCGGATTTTGTGATCACGTTGATGATGCCGTTCGCAAATCGTCCGTATTCGGCGTTATAGGCATTGGTCTGAACACGAAATTCCTGGATCGCATCAGGTGCAGGCAAGATGTTGCCAGTGTTGCGAAGGTACGTCATGTTGTTGCCGCCATCGAGAAAGTAGTTGACAGAACCTGTCCCGCCGTCGGTGCCGCCGTTGATCAGCGTTCGCTGTTCAGGGAAACCGAGGCTGAGGTTGCTGGTCGCGGCCGAAGCCGTCGCGACACCGTTATTATTCGACTGAACGCCGGGCGTGAGATCCAATAGCGAGTAAACATTACGCTCGACAAGCGGTAGATTTTCGATCTCTTGCGACTGAACGGTTCGGCCGAGCTCGGCGGAGCTTGTATTAACGGTCGGCGGTTCGGACGTCACGGTAACCTCGCCGGTAACGGAACCGATCTCGAGCGAGACGTCGACTCGTTTTAGATCGTTGACCTGTAGGACAAGATTCGTTTGTATCGATTTCTTGAATCCGGAGCTCGCCGTTGTCTCGACGGTGTAGTTCCCAACGGGCAAAAATTCGATACGGTACGAGCCGTCCTCGCCCGTGGTCACGGTTCGCGTGAGACCAGTGTCAGTGTTCCGAGCAACAACCGTCGCATTTGCTACCGCTGCTCCGTTAACATCCGAGACAGTGCCCAATATCGTGGCAGTGGTTATCTGTCCAACCGCATTCACAGTAAAAAGGAGCACTGCCAGGGCCAGCGTGACCGCAGTCGCCGTTACACCTTGATCGGTTCTATATTTGCTACCATTCGCCATTTCTTTCAAAACCTCCAAATTTTTGTCTCGAATAATTGTTGTTCTCTACGCCACCTTAGGAGCTGCAAATGCCGGTGCCGTCACCAACGCTGCGGCACCTCGAAGCCTCGGATGCTCAACCGCCGGCACGATCTTGATCGGAACGCTGCCAAGCTCTCGCGTGAGAGTCCGCTCATTAACTGCTTCGCGAACCTGTGCCTCGATCAGATCCCACGCCTCGGTTATTTCACCGCCGATGTATATGTACGCCGGGTCTGTCGCGTTAATGACAGACGCGAGCCCGAGCCCGAGATATCGGGCCGTAGAATGCAATGCCGTGAGCGCTTTGCTATCGCCGATCCGCGCGCGTGCGATCAGGTCCTCGATCGTGAATTCGACCGTCTCGAGCGGCAGCGGCTGATTACGAGAGGTATTGCGGCCAAAGTATCGCGAAAGCGTCGCGACATTTGATATGTAAGCTTCCCAACAGCCGTTGGCACCGCACGAACACTCGGGACCGTCGATGCTAAGCGGTATGTGGCCGAATTCGCCGGCCGTATTATGTTTGCCGCGAACGAGTTCGCCGTTGATCACGACACCGACGCCCACGCCGTCCGAAATACTGACAAACACGCTGTCGTTGTGAGCCGGAAGATCGCCCTTTGTCGACCAGATCTGTGACATCGCACAGGCACGCCCTGAGTTCTCGAGATGTATCTCGATCTTTCCGAATTCGCCTTCAAGCAGTTCTGCCAATGCAACATTTCGCCAGCCAAGTTTTGGTGCTTTGATAACAACGCCTGTTCGCGGATCGACCATTCCGGGAACGACCAGACCAATACCATCGCACGCAGAAAGGCCGCCGTGGTCGCTCAGGACCTTTCGTGCTTGCCATGCTAACGATTCGACAAATGACTGCGGCTCAAACTTGGTTGCGAAACTGACGATCTCGCCGATCTGATTACCGATCGAATCGGTGACCATCAAAAATGTTCTCGATGCGCGAATATCGACCGCGATCGCTAAGCCTTTTGTTGAATTGATATATAGGAAGGTCGGTTTTCTGCCGCGAACCTTCTGATTGCCCTGAACGCCCTCGCGTACCAGGCCTTCGTCTAGCAGTTCGTTGACGCGAAGCGTGATGTTCGCTCGATTGGTGTCCATCAAACGAGACAGATCGGCCCGAGAAACAGGCTGGTGTGTCCTGATCAAGGTCAGGATTATCTGCCGGTTTATCTCGCGGGATGTCCCGCGTTTGGCCATTGTGAAATCTTTCGGATTGATCTTTCTCATTTAATTGGTCAGACCATTTTATCGACTCGACAAACTTCGAGGTTTTTGTTGCAAACTTAAACAAAATGCCTGTTCAGGTCTGCTCTTTTCAGTCCGCGATTCAACGGTCGTAAGAATTACGCCTTAAATCTCTGTATGTCGATATATGATTGTCCGATTTTGTAAAAACTATTAACATAATACATAAAAGATTTTCGAGGTCAAGCGGAATTTCGTTCTTCGGCAAAAAAAGAGTTTGTTAGAGATGAAGTGCGTAGACGAGATTAATGAAGTCATTCTTACCGTCGTTAAAAACGGTAGTGCCGACACTGGTCATGCCTAGGCGTTGATAGAATTTCTGAGCGGCAAGGTTTCGCCCCCAAACGCCGAGCCATAGTTCATCGTAGTTTTTCCCACGGCCGATAATGCAGCATTGCTCGAAAAGCTCGCGGCCGATTCCGCTGCCTTTCAGTCGTTCTAGCAGGTAAATTCGGTGCAGTTCTATCGCATTTTTGCCGGACATACACTCGACCGAGTTGTTCTCACGCAACTTAGCAAAACCGACCGCCCGGTCATCAACCTCGGCGATCAAATAAGTTGAATTCGCGTCTTCGAACTCGGCTCGCACATTCTCAACGCTATAGATACGCTCACAATAATCCGCCAGATCAGCCGACGGGTCGAGCTCAAAATACGCCTCATAACACGTCGTCGTCCCAAGCGCAGCAAGGATCGTGATGTCATCTGTCGTTGCTGTTCGGATATTCACATTCATCTAATTATCCTGCCGAAAAAATAAAAAAGGATGCCAATATTAGGCATCCTTTTTCAAATTTGGCTCCGCAGGTAAGACTCGAACTTACAACCCTTCGGTTAACAGCCGAATGCTCTGCCATTGAGCTACTGCGGAATATGGCACGTTCCGGCGAGCGCCGAAACGAACCTAAAGATTAGGAAAGCGCGTGCGTTATGTCAAGCGCGAATCTCGGCGCTTCTACTCGGGGCGTAAGTCGGTTATTCTGTCAGACACCGATAAAAGATGGCGCCTATCACTCCACAACTTCTTCTCGATCATCTTCGCTGCGTTCACAAGGTCTGGCGGGACAAGTACGGCCCGCAGGCCGAGAAGACGGACGATGATAATCCGTTCCTCAAGCTTTTGTGGGATCGCGGCATACAGCACGAGGCCGACATTGTTGCGGGCTTTGGATTCGAGTATTTGGATTGCGGCCGAGGCACTGAGGCCGAGCGTATCATGGCAACCAATGCTGCGCTTGAAAACCAAGTTGAGTACATCTACCAAGGCGTACTGTCGAGCGGCGATCTGTTTGGCATTCCTGATCTGTTGCAATTTGTCGATGGCGAATACGTGCCGGTCGAGATCAAATCGGGCTCGGCGACCGAGGGTTCTGCCGATACTGCGGACACAAAACCGAAACGGGAATATGGCGTTCAGCTTGCGTTGTACGTCGATGTTCTCGCCCGGAAGGGCTTGAATCGAACACGTCGTGCGTTCGTGATCGACACGACCGGCGAGCGAGTCGAGTTCAACTTAGAGGAGCCGTTGGGGCCGCGAACTCCGTCGATCTGGACCATTTATCAGACGACGCTCGAGGAAGTAAAGCTGTCGCTTCGAGATGAATTTCCGACGACACCGGCGCTGAGTTCTACTTGCAAAGATTGCGGCTGGTATCAGTCCTGTAAAACTTGGGCTAAGGAAACGGATGATCTGACACAGTTATATAGCATCGGCCGCGCGGCCCGCGATTCGTTTGGCAGATCGTTCGAGCTGATCGGAATCGATGATATCCTGCGGCTCGACCCGGAAGATCTTATTCAGCAGAAGAAGGCTGATAAGTTATTTCTGAAAGGCGTAGGCGAAGGCACGATCGCAAAGATCTACACTCGCGGCCCGCTGCTGAAATCAGGTGGCGAGCCGATAATGCACGTCAAATATGACTTTCCTGAGGTCGCAACCGAGCTGTTTTTTGATATAGAAACTGACCCGACGCAAGATTTTGCGTATCTTCATGGTTTCTTTGTTCGTGACAGTGAAGGTGAGCGATTCCAGCATTTTACTGCGACCTCGATCTCACCTGAGAATGAACGTGAGTTCTGGAAACGCTCGGTCGATTTTATGATGTCGTTCGACCCGGAGAATGTCGCGATCTATTACTATTCGCCGTATGAGCGGACAACGTATCGACAATTGCGGCGCAAGTATCCGGACGTGATCAGCGAAGAAGATCTTGAGGAACTCTTCGCACGTGCGACAACTATCGATCTTTTCAAGGACGTTATAGAAAAAGGTACGGATTGGCCACTGTCGAGCTACGGCATTAAATCGATCGCTCAATATCTCGATTTCAAATGGCGTGATGAGACTCCGTCGGGAGCATTGTCGATACAGTGGTTCAACGAATATCTCACAACGGGAAACGAGGCGTTGCTCAATCGAGTTCTCGAATACAATGAAGATGATTGTAAGGCGACGATGGTCGTCAAAGACTATCTCAAGCTCCGAATGGACGACATTTAGATATGGCAAAACAAACGATTCAAACACAGAAAACCAATGCAAGTGTAACGGCATTTCTTGATGCGATCGAAAACGAAACTCGACGCAAAGACGGCTATGCCGTTCTCGAAATGTATAAGAGCATCACCGGCGAAGAGCCGAAGATGTGGGGGCCGGCGATCATAGGTTTTGGTGACGGTGTTTATAGATACCCTGACGGACGCGAGATGGATTGGATGTTGGCAGCATTTAGTCCGCGTAAGCAGAATCTGACCTTGTACGTGATCTGTGGTTCGCCAAAACAGCCGGCGTTGCTCGAAAAGCTTGGCAAACACAAATCGAGCGTCGCTTGCCTTTATATCAACAAACTTGCAGACGTCGATCTCAAGATCTTGGAAAAGATCATCGAGGACGCCTACAAGTATGCGTTGAAGAACCGCGGCCGCTAGCGTTTTATCGTCTTTTGGATCGTCTCCAGCTCGCGATCGATGCCGGTTGCGATGTCGCTTGGCTGTCGTTTGACCACTATGTCCGGGATTACGCTCTCGTCAGGTCGTCCATTGCCCGGCGATTGGAAGTACATCGGAATATCGACCTCGACCTTTGAATTTGGCAGTGAAAGGAACAGATAATTCCCGCCGTTGATGCCCTGTTTGTTGCCGCCTGTGATTTGGCCTACGATGGTTGCGAGTTTGTTTGATTGAATGTAATCGGCAAATTGGAACGATGCCGAGGCGTTGCTTGAATCGACTATCAAGAACGCTTTGCCGGCAAAATTGTCGGAAAACGGCGTGACTTTCGGATAGTCCTCACGGCCCAGTATTTCGAAATATCTCTCATCGACGCGGCGATACACCTGCTGCGGAACGCCGTTTTTCAGAGCCGCGATAAGCGAGTCATCGTAGCTCGTGACATAGTTTGCGAGATCAGAAGCGGCGGCAACATTCCTTACAAGTCGTTGCGAAAGTGCGTACGGCGGTAGCTCTTTGTTCGTAAGATATCTTGCAACCGCGAATCCCGGATCCATACTGCCGCCGCCGTTGCCGCGAATGTCGATGAT
Source organism: uncultured Acidobacteriota bacterium (assembly GCA_937871585.1). Classification (GTDB taxonomy): domain Bacteria; phylum Acidobacteriota; class Blastocatellia; order Pyrinomonadales; family Pyrinomonadaceae; genus OLB17. The sequence goes on from CALMPJ010000044.1 coordinate 64,404, forward strand.
GAGGTTTCGCACATTTCGTTGCTTTAGCTGAGCAAATGCGTCGGCCAGAAACTGTTCGAACTTGAATTTCTTGAATCTCCAAGTCAGAAAATTCCCCATCTTGAGATAGCCGATGCCATCATTTCGGATCTCGAATTTCCAATCGTCTTCGTATGCAGTCGGAGGTCCGAGTGTTTTCGTCATCGCCTCGGTTCGCTCGGATTTGGTCATAGCGAGGACGGCGATCCTTTTGGTTTGCGTCGTTCCGGCCGGAATGATCTCAAGATCAACAACCTCGTCTTTCATCGGGAAAAACAGCGGAAAATACATATCGAACAACGCGTAACGCTCGGCGTCACCGCGGCGAAGACTTATGGAATCGAGACGGTGTTCGAGTGTGCTCGTGCCGTCGGCTTTGGTCACGGTCAGTAGTTTGTCGATGATCTTGGACACTGAAACGCCGTTGATCGACGTTATTTCGCTGCCAGCTGCGAGCCGTGCAGACGAAGCGTTTGCGGTTATGAACATTCTTCGGTCAACGATATCGAAAAAGAACGGCAGATATGTTCTGCCTCCGAACGATCGTGTTCTCACGGCTTCGTTCTGGTTGTACGGATTTGTGTATGTGTGGCCGCAATTGAGCTTGTTTAGTAGTTGAGAGACGAGAACAAAGAACTTGCCCTCGGCCATTGTGTCCTTTAATTCGGCCTCAAGATTTGCGAATTCGGTGTCAAGGGCGGACGGCGTGATGTAGCGGTAAATTCCGGGATGCAGCGTTGTCAGTGTTCGTTTGAGGATCGCGAGATCGTCTTGCATCTGCTTCTTTGTAAGTTCGTTCTGGGCCGGCGGCGGATCGGCGAGACGTTTCAGTTTGTATTCGTTTCTAAATTGCCACGGGTCGCGGGTTTCTTTCAAGATAGATAAAGAATCAGCAGAATAGGTGATCGTCTTGCGAGTCCGCTGCACATCATTGCCGTCTTGTGTTTGGCCAAGCAGCACCAGTTTTCCCGATTCGGCGGACTCGATAGTAAATTCAGTTTTATCTTCATTGAACTTTTTCGCAGCAACATCGATGCTCTCCACGCCGTTCGCCCGATATACCTTGCCGAAATCGTCGTAAAGCGTGGCGAACTTTGCCGACGTTCCGTCAGATGATGGCGTGACCGTTATCAGCACGTTCATTGTCACGCGTTTGTCGCTGGTGTAGTCGCTGTATTCGAGCGTGCCTTTCCATTTTCCGGCGATCGCTGTGAAGTAATTTGTTTGTTGGCTGAATGCCGAAGTCGCGGCGACTAGTAATGTCGCGAATGCGATAAAGATCTGTTTTCTCATAGGTTTCGTTCTCAAAAATGTGTTTCCGACACTTTCGAGATTACGGACGTTTGCGTTCGCAATCGCCTCAAATGCCAATTTGAGCCGCATATATTGTGATTTGAGACAGATTTAGCCGATCTCAGACGTGTTTTCCTGGTATTCGCTCGGCGAGAGGCCAGTGAATTTCTTGAATGCACGATTGAAGGTGGCCTTTGAGTTAAAGCCGCTGTCGAGAGCGATGGTTAGCAACTGTTCGTCCGAGCCTTTCGCAAGCTCAGCTTTTACAGCTTCGACGCGATAGCGATTGATCAGGTCGTTGAAATTACAGCCCTGACTTTGATTGATGACGTAGGAAAGTACGGTTGTATTGACGCCGAGCATTCGTGAAAGTTCGGTCAAGGTCAGCGATGGTTCAAGGTATGGTCTTTCGGAAACCAAAAGTTGTTCGAGACGTTCACTCTGTCGACGCAGTTCGTCGTTTGAAAGCAGTGCCCGTTTTTCCTCGGTCGAAATCTCCGCAACAGAAACAAAATTGATCTCAATATTACGAGACCTAATATAGCCCGAAACGGCGAGATAGTATGTCGAGATCGCGAGAACTACTTCGAAATAAAAGAACTGAATATACGAGAGCGGCGTAACAAATGAATTGGTAAGATCGAACGCCGCACCGAGAATCGCTACCGCCGTGAACAGATAGAGAAAGTTCCTCAGCCAGTCGAACTTGATGCGTTCGGTGTCGGAGTAATTTTCGTCGAGCCACGCTCGATACTTCCGATAATGCCTGATCGCGAGGAATAGAAAGGTCATGTTCCACGCCAATTCAGTCACAAAAATGACGGCTGCCGAAGTGTCGCCGTAGTTTCGGTCGAACTCAGTTTTCCATTCGACGCTGTGCGAGAACAGGAAGAATCGATAAACGAGATATATAGCTGCCGGCAAAAACAACAGCAGTTCGCGGCTCGAAAACGTACGTTTCGCATCGGTTAACGTAACTGTGTAAAGCCAGACAAAAACGCCGTAGGTATAAAGAATTGCGAACGGAAAATACGTCAGCCACTGATTGTTGTCGTAAACATTCGCAAAACCAATGAACGGCGTTATCAGCGTCGCGCTCAACACGAGTACCAATGCCGCGAGCCATTTGTCCGAGCTGGAACGCTCGCGAACTCCGCGACGCAGTAACAACGCGGCGAATATCACGCCCTGCAGCATGCAGATGAAAACGAGAATGCTTCGCGGATTTAGAAAGTCGTACGGCACGGTTTACTGTTCGATAAGAGTTTAGTTGAGGATTCATTAGACGGCGAAATCGGTGAGACGTATAATGGCGTTTACACTGTTCGCCGGAGCGTCTCAATTGAACCACGAAACGATCATCATTCTCGATTTTGGCTCGCAGTACACGCAGCTTATTGCTCGGCGTGTTCGCGAGCAGGGCGTTTATTGCGAGATACATCCGTACCATTTTTCGGCTGAGGCTATCGCCGCAAAACAGCCTAAGGGTGTGATTCTTTCGGGCGGACCTTCGTCTGTAACGGACGAAGATGCACCTCGCGTGGCGGCTGATTTTTATGATGCAGTTGGCGTTCCGATCCTTGGCATTTGCTACGGAATGCAGCTCGTCGCCCACGATCTCGGCGGAACGATCGCTCCTGCTTCGCGTCGTGAGTATGGACACGCACAGGTAAAGGTGCTGAGCGGTTCCACAGCTTTATTCAACGAATTGCCGTTCGAGCTCGACGTTTGGATGAGCCACGGCGATCACGTAACGCAGTTGCCGAAGGGCTTTTCACAAACAGCAACAACCGGCGAGGTTGTAACTGCAATTGAGAATCCCGAACGTGGCATCTACTGCGTGCAGTTTCATCCTGAGGTTTCGCACACGCCTTTGGGCAAAGAGATTCTCAGAAATTTCTTATTTCATATTTGTAATTTGAAAGGCGATTGGACACCGGCGAGCTTTATCACCGAAGAGGTCGAACGAATTCGCAATATAGTCGGCCCAGACGATCACGTCGTCTGTGGTTTGTCCGGCGGTGTTGATTCGACCGTTGCTGCGGCCCTTGTTCACGAAGCCATCGGCGAACGGCAGCATTGTGTATTCGTCAATAACGGCTTGCTGCGTTATCGCGAGTTTGAAGACACGCTTGCCGCCTATCGCGACACGATGCATTTGAATGTTACGGGCGTTGATGCGTCACAGGACTTTTACGGCGTGCTTGCCGATGTCGTCGATCCGGAATTGAAACGAAAGGCTATCGGAGCCAAATTCATTGACGTTTTCGACGCGGAGGCAAAACGGATCGGCGATGTGAAATGGCTCGTCCAAGGAACTTTGTATCCCGACGTTATCGAATCGGTTTCGGTTCGAGGAGCTTCGGTGACGATCAAGACGCACCACAACGTCGGCGGTTTGCCTGAGAAAATGAACCTCAAGCTCATCGAGCCATTGCGTGAATTGTTCAAGGACGAAGTTCGGCTGATCGGCCGCGATCTCGGAATTCCGGAGATGATCCTCGAACGCCATCCTTTTCCGGGACCGGGACTTGGCGTCAGAATTCTCGGCGACATCACGCCCGAAAAGGTCGAGCTGCTGCAAAAGGCGGACAAGATCTTCATCGACGAACTCCACAATTTCGGTATATACAACGATGTCTGGCAAGCCTTTGCCGTACTGCTGCCGATCCAAAGTGTCGGTGTAATGGGCGATTTTCGCACTTATGAAAAGACCGTCGCCCTGCGAGCCGTGACGTCGACCGACGGCATGACCGCCGACTGGGCACGCCTGCCCCACGATTTCCTCGCCGCCGTCTCTTCACGCATCACCAGCGAGGTCCGCGGTATCAACCGTGTCGTCTACGACATCTCCAGCAAACCGCCGAGCACTATTGAATGGGAGTAGTTCGGTCAATCAGTCATTCGTTCAAGAGCCTTTCGACTGTAGATCGCGATGACAATGATCGAAACGATCGACGCAATGACGCCGATGACGAACATCGTCGTGTCTCGTGCGTTGTCGAGGTCGAGTTCATAAAGTCCGGCGCCGATATAGGCTGTGGTGGCGGCTCTTGGGAGCATTCCGATAGTTGTGCCGATGATGAATGCCCTGAAACGCACGCGGCTAGCGGCGAGCAGCAGGTTTGTGAATGCGAACGGCATTACGATCGAGAGTCGTAGAAGTAAGACGATCAATGTCGATCTCGCAACGCTTTCGTGAAGCAACGCAAAATGGACGGCTTTCGATCTCGGACGCCCTTCGAGTTGGGCCAGCAGCCTTTCTCCGCTAATCCGCGAACAAAGTAAAAATGATACGTAGGATGCTCCGACAATTCCGGTCATCAGCACCGAAAGCCCGATCGGAAAACCAAACGCCCAGCCACACACTGAGCCGATGACGTTTGTAGCCATCAACGAAAATCCACAAACAAGCACGATTCCGATCGTCATCAGAACCGCACCGATCTGCCAATTATTCCGCATCCACTCGCCGATCGATACGATAAATACGATAAGTAAACCGCTACCCAAGATCGGCAAAAAAAGAGCGGCCAGACCTAATGGAGCCAGCCGTCCGAGTTCGCTAATTCGCTGTCTGATACGCGCGATCAATATGGCGTTAGTCTAACATAGCGGTCGAAACGCTAGGCATTTCGACCAAAACGACCGCGAACGCCCCCAATAAGGTGCAACGCCGTTCCCGCGAGCGAAAGGTAAATGCCCCAGCGGCTGAGTTCGGAGAAGGTTTGGTAGGTGTAGGTTTCGGTGTACCAAGCGCGAACTAAGATGTAAGAAGAAGCAAAAAGCAAGGCCGAGCCGGCAAACTGGAATGTGTGCTGCCACTTGCGGGTGCTGAAACGAAAGTAAACACCGAGCAGAATATGCAGAAACGCACTAAATAGGATGTATATATGCCGCGACCGCGTGAGCACTCGCAGCATCGGATCCATCACGTCTTTGTCCGGAAAATCGGCACGCATATATTGGCCCGTGATCGCGAAAACCACAAACAGCAAGATCCCGAAAATGAGGTGTGCCCATTGCATGATTTGATTAACTCGTGCGGCATCATTATCATTGCGGTGAATTCTCAAATCAAGTTCAGAGGTGAAACGATGAGACGCTTTGGCGTGGTGGCGGTGTTGCTGCTGAGCGTTGTTGCGACGAATGCACAGATGCAGACTGCGATCGACAAGTTTAAGACGACGTATGAGAGCGAGCTAAAACGCGGTGGCGTGGTCGGCAGTTCGTTCGCAATTGTTGCAAATGGTAAGGTTACGCGATTTAATTTTGGCTCGGCCGATCTCGCCAAAGACCTGGCCGTTGACGACGATACGATCTGGCAATGGGCTTCGAATACGAAGCCGTTTACGGGAATTGCGATCATGCAGCTTCGCGATCGCGGGCTCTTGAAGCTCGACGACCCCGTGACGAAGTACTTGCCGGAGCTGCGTAAGGTGCACAATTCGCACGGTTCGATGGACGACATCACCATTCGCCAACTGATGACGCATTCGGCCGGATTTCGCGGCGGCACTTGGCCATGGGGCTCGGGAGCGGACTGGGAGCCGTTCGAGCCGACGGAATATTCGCAGCTTGTGGCGATGTTTCCTTATACTGAAATACGGTTCAAGCCGGGAAGTAAATTCAGCTATTCGAATCCCGGAATTATCTTCCTCGGCAAGATCATCGAGAAACTCTCGGGCGAAGATTACGAAGTCTACATCGACAAGAACATCTTTCGGCCGCTCGGCATGACGCGCAGCTATTTCGACACAACGCCGCCGCACCTGCTGAAACATCGCTCGCATTCGTATTACATAAAGGGCGGCAAACGCACCGAAGGCCGCTTCGACGCCGACACCGGCATCACCGTTTCAAACAGCGGACTGAATTCGCCAATCGGCGATATGTTGAAGTACGTGCAGTTCCTGATCGCCGGCGATGAGATCGTGTTGAAGCGTTCATCGCTCGAGGAAATGTGGAAACCGCAGTTGCCGGTCGAGGTAGATGCAAATGGCAATCGCGGATTCACGACCGACATCGGGCTGATCTATTTTCTCGACACAACGCTCGGAAAACGCCATTTTGGCCATGGCGGCGACCAGAATGGCTTTATCAGTTACATCGACGTCGATCCTGACAAGGCATTAGCAACAATTATAGTATTCAACACAGATATTTATATTGCAGACAACGCGCCGCCGGAATCGAGCGTCGTAGCGTCACTTCGGCGCTCAGTTAGAGCGTTTTTCAAGTGAATTGATTGACAAAGCAGGCGTAAGCGCAGAATACTTAGGCTTTCGTAGTCAAGAATTAGTGCAAGGAGTTTTCAATGAAGCGTTATTTTCCATTAGTTTTCGCCGCGGCGGTCTTGTTCATCGTCGCAGGCTCGGCATCGGCTCAGAAGGTCGGCGGTTTTAAGACGGCAGATGTTGAGGCTGCCGACGTACAAGAGGCCGCATCATTTGCGATCGAGGCTCAGGCTGAGAAATCGGGCAAAGAGATCGTGCTCGACGAGGTTCTGAAGGCCGAAACGCAGGTCGTAGCAGGCCGCAATTATCGGATCTGTATGCGTGTCAACAGCGAAGCCGGCGAGGGCCAAGACGATGTTTCGATCGTTGTTCAAGCGGTCGTTTATGTCGATCTTAAGGGCAACAAAAAGCTGTCGAGCTGGGCGATATCCGAATGCGGCGAGTAAGTTTAGCGGCCATACACTAACGTGTGTGGCCATTTTTTTGGCACGATGCCGGACGCTACCGCGAAATGTTTTTCCGGCAGAATTCACTACTATTGAGGTGAAATTATGAGCAGGTTAGTTCGGATCTCGAGTTTGTTTTCTCTCGCAATCGTTCTATTTACATTGGTTAGCTCGGCAGCAGCCCAGCAGTGGAAAGACACTGGCCTGGATGCGGGCGTTCAAATGGCCGCTGATTTTGCGGTCGGCGAACAAGCTAAGCGTGCCAAGACGACGGTCACACTCAATCGCATTGTTAAAGCGCAGGACCGTGAGCCGAAGCTCGGAGCACGCGATTTTATGCTTTGTCTCGATGCGACCGTAACAAACGCAAAGATATTTGCTCAGGCGGTCGTTACGATGGATCAATATTCGAATTTACGCCTGATGGGTTGGTCGAAATCGACCTGCGGAAATGATGCCGGCGGAGGTGCAGCGGCAGTGCCCGGATTTGCGCCGAATACGAAGTATAAGCACGTTGATATAAATGATGCGGGCGCAGACCTCGCCGCTCAGAACGCAGCTCGGCTGCAATCGAAAAAGACGAAATCGACCGTTGTTTACAACGAACTTCTCAAGGCCGAGGATATGGAAAAGTCGCTCGGAACACGCGATTTCCGTCTATGCATGTCAGTAACTAACAATGGCAACGTCGGCCAGGCACAGGCTCTGATCGGCGTGGACCAGTACTCGAATTACAAACTGACCAGCTGGATCGACGGCCCGTGTCACACAGCCGGAGCTGATGGTTTCAAGTCTATTTCGAACAGTGACGCCGGCATGTTGCTCGCGCTTGATTGGGCGATCGGCAAACATTCTGACGAGAAGGACGTGGAGCACGAACTTGGTAAGGTTCTCAAAGCCGAAAGCAAGGGTATGTTTGCGATGGAGTATCGGGTTTGTTTTACAGTAAAGGAAGAAGACAAGACGGAAACGATCGAGGCAGTGATCACTCGTGACCAGTATTCAAATCACAAGCTCGTGAGCTGGAAGCATTCGAATTGTAAATGATCATTAACTAACGCCGTTCGCGAGATCCCAAGCTCCGCGAAGACGGCGAATTAACATTATCTGCCCGGCGTGGTAGGCATTGTGTGCGGCGATGTTGAGTATCAGCGTCGCCCATTTTGTTTGGTTGTCGGCAGAAACAGGCTCGGCGAATTTCGATTCGTCTGCCCCATCGACCAATTCTCGAAACTCATTCATCACTGCATCGTACCTTGCTATCTCGACCTGCCACGACGATTCGTCATATTCGCCGACACTGAAAGTTTGGTTGTTTGACGAGACATCATATTGGAAATCAATGCCCTTGAAACGCTGGACGTAAGCGTAGTTGTAATAGGTGAGATGAGCGACTATTTCCCAAATACAGTTCACATCGGCGTCTACAGGTTTCCAACAGGCAAGCTCAACATCGACGCCGTCGAGAGCGTTTTTCACACACACGAACCAACCGTTGCTGTCGTGGCTTTGCGAGAGTTGGCGTTTGATCAGTCCGTTTATCGACATATATTTCTGTTACTTAGCGGGAAGCGTCGCCGCTTTCTTTTCGTCGGCCAATGCGAGGTCGATGCGTCCGAGTTCGCGGTATGCCTTGGCTCTAGATTCATACGCAGGACGAAAGACCTGTAGGTATTTGATCGCCTCGGTGTAGCGCTCGATTGCAGCGTTCAATTTTGTAGTCTTATTTTCCGTACCAAAATAGCTATATATCCGAGCATGTTCGAACATGCCGTCCATGTGAAATGAGGTCGCACAGATCTGGCGAACTGCTCCCATCACATAGCCGGACGCAAGGAGGACATTAATATCGTTTACACGATCGCGTGCAATTGAATCGTTCCATTGTTCGATCGCTTCGAATGTTGATCTGCAAATAATGGTGGATTGTCCTGTCTGAACAGAAGCCATGATCGCGCCGCCGCCGGAGCCACTCGTGTCGCGTTTCATCTCCGCATTTGCCTTTGCGTTGAACGCGTTCATGTTCGCCATTCCGTCCAATGCAACTGTTCTGAATGCTTCGTCAGCCTCTTTGTATTGCTTAAGCGCAAGATATGCTCTTGCCTGCTTCCTGATCAGATCGAGATACACGAACGTATCGAGCTCCTGCACAGTCAAGCCTTTTGACTTCATCGGAATGAGCGGCAGCGTCTTTGACACGACATCGATCACCTTGCGATGGTCGCCGGCTCTCTCGGCATCGTCGGCACGCTTAAAACCTTCGCGGGCGTCGGTTATTGGCGTTTCGGTCGGTTTAGTGACGACCGGCGGTTTCGTAGAAACCGCTGGCTTTCCTGCTATTGTCGGTTGAGACTTTTTCGCTTCGGCGTTGATGTATTCAAGATAGATCTTGGCTACTTCATAGTTTGGGTAAAGGCTTATCGCTTTTTCGACATCGGCTCGAGCCAACACGTATCGCTTGTTATAGCCACGGATCTTTCCACGATAATAGTACGCAGCGGCGTTTTTGGGGTCTAGTAGAATGGCCTTGTTCAGATCATTTGTCGCCTTATCATACTGCCCGATCTCGTAGTAGACTTCGCCGCGACCGCCAAACGCGCCCGAATTCTTCGGATCGAGCGCAATTGCCTGCGTGTAGTCGGCGATCGCGGCGGCTGAGCTTATCTTGAAATCAACAACGATCAGTTTCTGACGGGCACGGCCACGCATATACCACTGGTCGGCTTTTTTCGCGTCGAGCTTGATGGCTTGAGTGAGGTCGGCAACAGCTTGGCGATAATCCGATTCGAGCGGAGCATTTGCTGCACGTTCGTAGTAGGAAATTCCACGATTGAACCAGCCGGCAGCAGCGTCCGGACGTATCTTCAGATATTCGTTAAAGTTGGAAATTGCAGCGTCGTATCGTCGAGCCTCAAAGTTTGTGACGCCTTGTTTCCAAAGCGCGGACGCCCGTTCCTGATCTGTAGGCTGTGCATTTGCCGCCGCAAATGAGAAAACAAGAACGAAAGCGATCTGCAAGAAGTACTTCATATTACTGCTACCAACCTCGATGTATCTCCCATTGATCGATGATCTCGCCGTTTTCTAAAATGTTGTAGTGCGAATGCTGCGCGGCCGTCATACATGAGTGATTGGCGAGAATTCGTACGCGATCGCCGACCTTGTAACTAAGGTTTTCGGCATTCTCGATCACGCCGTGTTCCTGCGACAGCGAAGTCAGCCGCATTCCGGTGTCGTTGCCCTCAAGGTCGAGAACCCGTCCATATCCGCAGCTTGGATCAAGCCCAACAGGCCCGCGATCTTTCGACATCGCAATGCCGCCGGCGTCGATGACGAGTTTTCCATTTGATGCGTGAACCACCGCCGCGAGAACAGTCAACGCGGTATCTTCGAACGAACAACTGCCAAGTGTCGCCTGATAATTATCGAAGAATATGTAGTTTCCGGGCCGTATCTCGTCGATGCCGCTAAGGTCATCGACCAACGACATCGTCGGCGTCGAACCTATGCTAACGGTCGGGACGTCGATGCCTTCATTATTCAATCGCCGCTTCAGATCGACCATTACGTCGCGTTCGTGACCTGCGACGGCTTTTATGTCTTCGACCGTCGGGACATCGTACGAATGGCCGGCGTGCGTGAGAATTCCGGCGAAAGTTAGAAATTTCGAATTTGAGATTTGAAATACAAGATCGAGAGCTGCGGCTGACTGCGGTTCAACGCCTACGCGATGCGTTCCGCAATCTATCTTGATGAAAACATTAGGCTTAACGTCCGCATTTGCGGCTGCTTTTGCGAGTTTGCGAACAGTTTCAAGGTCGTCGGTCAGCAGATTGAGCGTGATGCCATGCTGCATCAACTCAAATGCCGCCGCGAACTTTCCCGGCTCGATCGGCACCGCATAAGTGATGTCGCTAAAACCATTCGCCGCAAACGCCCTCGCCTCTTCAAGCGTCGAAACCGTGATCGCACCGCTGTGCCCAGCCGTCTGAAATCTAGCGATCTCGACACACTTATGCGTCTTAATATGCGGCCGCAACCGAACACCAAGCGCCGTCGCCTTCGCCGACATCCGCTCGGCATTTCGTCGAACACGAGCTATGTCGAGGATCAACGATGGTGTACTCAGTTTTTCGATTTCAGCTAAGTCCATTTCTTGCCAGATTAATCGAATTCAGTATGAATTTCTATTGGCAGGACCTTTGCAAACCGGTAAAGGTCTTTGTCGGTCGTTAGTATCGGCATTTTGCGACGCGAAGCCGTCGCGCAGATCAAAAAGTCGGTGTTCGAACCTTGGATTCCTTTTGTTCGGCAGAGGTTGAAGAAACGAGCTGCCTCTTCATAGTCGCCTGTAGCTAAGACGATATCTGGAAAGGCTCGTAGATCATTCCGAAGCGAATCAAACTGCTCCTGAGTCTTAACGCCCGACAATATCTCCTGCCGGATCGGGCCAAACAACGCGGCTCGACCGTCATTGACCAATGTCTTGAGCAACAAAGTCGCCGGGTGTTCGTTTTCTTTCGTTCGGCGAAGAGCAAGCGACCAAACTGAAGTGTCAACCAGTACATTCATACGCGGCGACGCTGTTCTTTGTAGTCGTAGTCCTTATCGAAATCAATTGTTCCGAATAGCCGCACGATCTTCGCCTGCTTTCGCCGCTGGATATATTCTTCCAACGCCTCCGTCACAGTCGCCTTTTTGGTCCGATGCCCACCGGCTTTCTGAGCTCGTTCAAGTAGTCCTACATCGATCGCGAGATTTGTTGCCATGTGTAGAATATTACACACAAACATGTGTAACTTCAAGCAATATCTTTCTCTGTCATTAGATCAACTTGTTTGCTTTAGTTGTCACGTTCTCGACTGTAAATCCATACGCACGGAAAACGTCGTCGGCCGGTGCTGATTCGCCGAATTTGTCGACGCAGAGCGTGTCGCCTTGGGGGCCGACGTATTTGTGCCAGCCTTGGGAAACGCCGGCTTCGATGGCTAGGCGGGCCGTAATTTTTGGCGGTAGAACTTCGTCGCGGTATTTTTGAGTTTGTGCGTCGAAGAATTCCCAGCACGGCATCGAGACAACGCGGGTTGGTGTTCCTGCGGCGTTGAGTTGTTCTCGGGCTTGCAATGCGAGGCCGACCTCACTGCCGGTGGCGATTATGATGAGCTTTGGTGTCGTGGCTTTGCCGGCTTTGGTTTCAGCTTCGGCCAATACATACGCGCCTTTGTGCAGGCCTTTCGCGTCGGCGAATTTCTTGCGATCAATGAGTGCGACTTTTTGTCGTGACAGTGCGAATGCCGTTGGAGCATCGCTTCGTTTTAGTGCCGCTCGCCACGCTTCGCGGACCTCGTGGGCGTCGCATGGGCGAATAAGTGCGAGATTTGGGATTGCATGCAGAGCGGCGAGATGCTCGACCGATTGGTGCGTCGGGCCGTCTTCGCCGAGGCCGATCGAATCGTGCGTAAACACATAGATCGCCTGAACGTGCGAGAGCGCAGCAAGCCGAACCGCGGGGCGCATATAATCCGAAAACGTCTGAAACGTGCCGCCAAACGGTATCACGCCGCCGTACAACGCCATGCCGTTCATCAGCGAGCCCATCGCGTGTTCGCGAATGCCATAGTGAATGTTGCGGTTCTGATATTTGCCCGCCTGAATGTCACCGGACGATTTGATCGTCGTATTGTTCGAAGGTGCAAGGTCGGCCGAGCCGCCGATCAGATGAGGCACTGCGTCGGCGATGGCGTTGATCACGTCGCCGCTGTAAGCACGCGTCGCCTTGGCCTCGGTGCCGTCGAATTTCGGCAGAGCTTTTTCCCATTCGCTGCCGATGCCGCCGCGAATTCCGGCAAATGCTGCACCTAGTTCGGGAAACGCCTTTTCGTATTTCGCAACAAGCTTGTTCCAATCGCCGCTGAGTGTCGCACCGTTCTTTACGGCCTTTTTCATATGAGCAGCGACTTCTTTGGGGACGTAGAAGCTCTTATTCTCAGGCATTCCGAGATTGCGTTTGGTTTCGCGAACGGCCTCTTCGCCCGGAGCGTCGGAGTGAGCCTTTGATGTGCCCTGCTTCGGCATTCCGAAACCGATGATCGTGTGAACGCGAATGATCGACGGCTTGTTCTTTACCTTTTGAGCGGCCTTGATCGCAGTTTCGATGGCCTTGAGGTCATTGCCGTCGGCAACATCAAGCACTTGCCAGCCGCACGCCTCGAAGCGTTTTGTAACGTCTTCGGTGAACGCGAGATCGGTCGAACCGTCGATGGTGATGCGATTGTCGTCGTACAAATAAATGAGATTGCCGAGCTTGAGATGGCCGGCGACGGAAGCGGCTTCGTAGGCGACGCCTTCCATCAGGTCGCCGTCGGAGCAGATGCAATAGATGTAGTTATCAGCGACCGCAAATCCTTTCTTATTGAACCTTGCCGCCATATGAGCCTGAGCGATTCCCATACCAACGCCATTCGCAAATCCTTGCCCCAACGGCCCTGTCGTGACCTCGACTCCGGGTGTCAAGATGTTCTCAGGATGCCCCGCCGTCTTTGACCCAAGCTGCCGAAACCGCTTGATCTCGTCCATCGACAGGTCGTAGCCCGTCAGATGAAGCAACGAATACAACAGCATCGAACCATGCCCGCCGCTCAGCAAAAACCGATCGCGGCCGAACCATTTCGGGTCTTTTGGATCGTGCCGCAGAAACTTCGTCCACAGCACATAAGCCGCCGGAGCCATCCCCAACGGCAGTCCCGGATGCCCCGAATTCGCCTTCTGAATAGCATCAAGCGAAAGCGTACGAATGGTGTTAATACAAAGTTGGTCGAGGTTGGCGCGTGAAGTCATCGTCATTATTTGTGCGATCGGCGTAAATTTTTGGGTCGGCAAATTACATTTTGCCAGTAGTTTCGAGTGCAAGCAAAGCGGCACCGCGAAGAGATGATTCGTCGGCGTCACTGACCGCGAGATCGCTACCCAAAGTGTCGGCGATTATCTGTGTCCAGGTTGACGACGCTTTCAAAGCACCACCCGAGGTGACGATGGTTTGAATTTCGGTTACAGCTGAAAGTCGTTCGTAGATGTCTGCAAGGCGGAACGCGACGCCTTCCATGGCGGCTCGCAGGACGTCGAAGCCGTCATGTTCGGCGGTCATGCCGATGACGGCTCCGCGGGCGTTTTCGTCGTAGCCTGTCGAGCGTTCACCGTGGAAAAATGGAATTACAACAAGGCCGTCACGGGTTTCGCGTTTAGAGATCTCAGGTTCAATATTTCCTTTTAGGCCGAATCGTTTCTTTATCAGAGCATAAAGATTGCCGCCGTCTGACAACGCTCCGCCGACTATAACTCGTTTACTGTCAATGTGATAGCACCACAGACCTTCGGGAATGTTTCGCGACACTTTGTCGAGAACAACACGCATCGCCGCCGATGTTCCGACCATCAAGCTCGCCGTATTTTTCACAACGCCGCACGAACCAATATGGTCTGCCGCGCCATCACCGATCGCCGGGAACCATTTTGCATGAGCGAGATACGGCCAGCGGCGAGCAAATTTTCGAGTCAGGCGAAACGTCTCGCCGTCACTCGCAACTCGCGGCAGCGACACTCGTTTCACCTTCAGGTATCGCAGTAGTTCGCTGTCCCATTTGAGTTTCCGCTGATCGAAAACTCCCGTCGCTGATGCCATCGATATACTTGTAATTGATTCGCCAAATAGTCGTTTCGCAACAAAATCGCCGAATGAAAGCCAACGCTCGGTCTTGTTCCAAATGTCTGGCCGCTCGTGCCGAAGCCAGAGTAATTTCGCGGGCCAAAAGCTTGAATGAAAATGTGCACCGGTTCGCTGATGTACCTCGCGTTCGTCAAAACGCTCTTTTAGTTCACCAGAAAATTCGCGGCTGCGAGTGTCGGCCCAGGTCAGGACAGGCGTCGTTGGTTTTCCGCGATCATCAACGCCAACCAAGCTGTGCCAGAACGCACACATCGCGACCGTGGCGATCGGCTGCTTGGTTTTTGAGACGATGCTGTCGATAACGGCTTCGACACGAGCAAGCAGCTCATTCGCATCAAACTCGACCGAGCCATCATCGCTTGTTGTAGGTGAGTGTTCCGTCTTCACCAGCGAACGGGCTAACATCTTGCGGTCGCCCGCAAACAAGCAAGCGCGCACCCTCGACGTGCCGATGTCGATTGATAGGATTTGTCCGGAATAACTGATAACTGAAAGCTGTTAGCTGATAATTAGCCGAAGGTTTTCTTCAGCCACCAGCGAGTGCCGACGAAAAGAAAACGGTAATCTTTCATAAATTCGGGCGGTTTGCCTTCGAAATAGTGGCCGATGAACTGGAGTATCCAACCGAGAACGAACAGGCCGAGAGCGATCCGCCACAGGCCGCTGACAAAGAAAGAAGGAATGACGAGCAAGATCGACACCACGATCATCGGAATTCCGAATTGGTGCGTCAGTTTGTTGATCGGATGTTGGTGTGCCTGAGAATATTCGTCGATCCAATCGTCCCAAGTTCGTCCGCCCATCATAAGCTTCTGCCTCCAAGTGCGAACATCATACATCAATCTCGTCGTCGATGCAGTATTCTGACGCGAAGGTTATCGTCGAGTTCGATCACATCTTCGCCCTCGAATTCGTCAAGGAAAGAACGAGGCATGAACGTATCAGCGTCTTCGATCGTTTCGGGAATGTCGGTCACGATCCAGCGGTCGATGACATCGGCGAACGACTCGTAGACACCGGCACCGCCGATGATGAACACATCCTTCGGGAAACTCTCGTCAAATTCGACAACGTCGTCCACGCTCGAAACGAGCCGAACACCTTCGGGCAGCCTGATCTTTTTACGGCTGACGACAATATTCTCGCGGCCCGGCAGCTGTTTGCCGATCGACTTCCATGTCGTCGAACCCATAACGACGGCGTGTCCCATTGTTGTCTGCTTGAAAAACCTAAGGTCCGCCGAATAGTGCCACGGCAGCTTACCTTTGCGGCCGATAGCGAGGTTTTTTGAGATGGCGATTATTCCGATGATCACTATTGATGTTTTAACGCAGAGACGCAAAGACCGCAAAGTAAGAATTGTGAATTAGCCAGAGATGGGTGCTCCTTTGTAAACCGCGATCTCCGAGCCTTTTGCCAGTAATACTGAATGCGGTTTTTCTGTTGATAAGAAGCCAAATTCGTCGCCGTATGTGCCGGCGAAATCGACGTCGATCTGTTCGTTCTTGACCGAGAACAATTCCCATTTCGGATGCTCGACCTTGTATTCGTCGACGCGGCCGTGACCACGAGACGTGTAGCCCCAATAGTGTTCGATGATGAATTCGCCGTGTGAACCTTCGTCTGGAACACCTACGCTTTGGTCGATCTCAACACTGATGTTGTTGCGGCAATCACCGCGTGACCAACTATATCCGACCGTCGTTTCGGTTCGCTCGTGATCCATCGACCAGCATTCGTAGGGCTCGCCGTAAAGCATACGTGCGACTGTCGCAATCGCAAATCGCGGGACGATCTCTTTGACAAAAACAACTCCTCGACGAACTTCATCGCCCACTGTACGGCGGACATAGAAGCGAAGATTTACTTCCTCAAAATTTATATGAAACGGAACAGGCACGCCCATAACGCGTGTGTCGAGAAACATAAATCCGACCAGGCTGACGAAGCATTTGCCGTTGTTCAGATCGAGCTCTGTTCCCGCATGCACACGCGAAGCAAGGAGCGACGGATCGACCTCGTAGTTCGCCATTATCAGGTCTTGCCAACGTGCTGTTAGGAATTTGTTCATCACAATATTATGCGTTTTTCGCCGTAACGGCGGGGCACATTTGAGCGATCAAGATACTCCAAGACCGGTATCGCGTATTTCCGCGACATTCCGGTGAGCTGTTTGAATATCGCTACATCGATCACGCGATCGGTCGATGAATCGGCATGTTTCCTTACTAAACCGACGATATCGTCGATGACGTTCTGCGCAAAATAGAATTCATCGCTTACTTTAACAATTTCGCCGCTTTCGGCGAAGCGCGTCAGCAGCGTGTCGACGGAGCTCCTTGCGATCGAGGTGCGGACGGTGGACAGAGCCTCGTCTATTCGCGGTACCTCGCGACCGGCAATGCGTAGAACTGTGGCGAGTCGATCGAGCAACTCCAGCTCATCCGCCGTGAACTCAACGACGGTCTTTGGCTTTGCGGTTTCGCTGTTAGGAGCAAACTCGACTAAGTAAACTCGGCCGTCGATCATCGCAACTTCGT
>CALMPJ010000045.1 GCA_937871585.1 uncultured Acidobacteriota bacterium
CTCGACTGTTACACGTTCGACCTCGGTCATTGGCTTGGCGAGGTTCTTTCCGTCTTTGAATACAATTACGAGACTGTACTTGGCCAACGGATCGGGAGCCGGTTTTTCTGCAACTTCCGGTTTTGGCGGCCTAACTGTCGTGGGCTTTTTGACAACCGCCGGTTTCGGCGTGGTTGGTTTTGGCTGAGCTTTCGCAGACTCTTTCTTCTCCGCAACTATCTTTTCTAACGTTGGCGATTTTACCTTCGCCACTTCTACTTTCGGCTTTGACTCTGGTTTGGTCCCATTCTTAGAAACTGACTCAGCCTTCTCGATCGTTTCCTTTTCAACTTCGGTTACCGTTTCGACTTTCTTTTCCGGAACGACGGCAACCGTCGGAGCACTCTCGCTGTCGGCATCTGTCGAAGCAATAAATGAGCCGCCGAATTTCACTTGGTACGTTGCTGGATCGTCACCGGGCGTTCGGCCCTGAACACGCAGTAGCAGCTTCTCAGGTTTTCTCAAGTAGATCAGCCGACCTGTTTCGTTGATGTTCCCGTCCGAATAGATGACAAGCTTGGTAAGCTGCCGCATTCCGCTGACTGCGAAGACGTCAATATCACCATCGAAGTTCTTTGTGATGACGCTGACGAAAATGTCACCTTGGTCGCCGTTGAACGCAAAGTAGTACGTCGTAAGTCGCGAATCGCCTATTGGACGCGGTTTGATCGTACCGTTGACGGTGTTCGTTCGAAGCTGAGTAGGAAAATTGGCATCGTTGGATTGTGCTGCCGCAGTTATCGAAACAACAGCGAGCAGACCTAGCACCAACAATGTTCTCCTAAAATTGTTCATCGAATCTCTTTCCGGAAATGTATCAACCGCGAAGTCTCTTCGTAGCCAAGCTGAGTATGTGCCGACAAGCTCTCTTCGTTGCCAAGCTCAGCGTCGGAGGCCATTTCCATGCAACCGGCGTCTCGTGCCCAGCCTTCGGCATTTGCGACGAGGCTGCGGCCGATGCCTGTACGGCGAAAATCGGGCTCGACGTACCAACCTTCGAGATAGCCGACGTTGTCAGTTTCGCAATCTTCGGCAAAATGGCGAATGCTCACTTCGAGAAAGCCTATCAGCGAGTTGCCTTCGGCAGCGACCAACACTAACTGCGACTCCGGATCATTGATGATCTCGTTCATTTCAAGCAAATGATCGGCTTCCGATGTGTGATCCCAAAGCAACTTTCTCAGGCGCAGCCATTCGTCCCTATCGCTTGGTTCAACGGGACGAATGGTGATCTCTTTTGGCGTCATTAGCACCAAATGATAGCAGTATTACTTTGCCGCCACAACAAAAAAAGTGGCGTACTAGATTGGCCTAGCCTGCCGTAACAGCAGCAGCTTTGGGTGTCAGTAATTCGAGAGCCTTTTTCAACTGAATATCTTCCGTAACTGCAGGAGCCTTCGGTTTCGGCGTTGCCGCAGGCGTTGGATTTGCGTTTGGCGAATTCTGATCTTGGTTCTCGATCAGTGCCGGAGCATCGAGCGGCTCCAGTGCATCCGAACGCTTGACCTCGACCGTTGGTTTAACGCCCATCGAAGCACGGTCCTCACCAAGGAACGGCTTGCCCGAGGCCGAAGCCCACTTTGCGACCGTCAGCAAATAGCCCGCTCCGCTTGAAAGCGTAAACAACTCCTGCTGCGTTCCCGCACCGAAAGTACGTTCACCGACGACTTCGCCGCGCTTGCGTTCGGCGAATGCTGCGGCTATGGCTTCCGCCGCTCCGGCAGTGCTGAGGTTGGTCAGAACTACAGCTTCGCCGTCGAACATCGTCTTGCTCGGGTCTGCCGCGAAGGTATTCACTACCTTACTCTCACGACCTTGAACCGTCGCCAGCGTTCCGTCTTCGATGAACAAGTTGGCAACAGCCGCGGCTTCTTCGAGCTTGCCGCCAGCTACGCCGCGAAGGTCGAGAATGATCTTGACCGCACCTTGTTTCTGCAACGAAGCGATGTTGTTTCGAATGTCAGCGGCTTCGCCTTCTTCGAGGCTGTAAACTTTTACAACGCCGATCTTGCCGGCTTCCATACGTGATTCTGCTTTTGGAATGGTGTACGCGTTTCGCGTTACTTTGATGGTCTGCGGTTTGTCAGTTGTACGCAAGATTCGCAAAGAAACGACCGTTCCCTTATCGCCTGCGACCAATTGCTTGCCGTCGTAGAGCGAAATATCTCTGGTCGCTTTGTTGTCGATGTATTCGATAAAATCGCCCGACTTGACGCCAGCTTGGTCCGCAGGGCCGCCTTTTACGACCGAGATGACGTACATATATCCCGCGACCTGCGAGAACTCTGCTCCGATGCCAACTTTCTTGGAATCAGCACCAGCCTTATAGGCCGCGACTTGTTCGGGCGTGAGATACGAGGAATACGGATCGAGACCATTGGCGAGGCCTCGCAGACCGCCGACGCGGACCTTGTCCATGTCAGGTTCATCGACATAATCGTTTTGGATATGCTGCAGCACGGATTCTACGATGCGAAGCTGTGTGGCAGGATCGTTGCCAGCCTGTTGAGCGTTTGCGTTCAGGACGTAACCGACGAACGGCAGGCCGCCGACGACTGCGTAAACAGCTATCGCTCCTGAGAGCGTCAGAACCCAAAGTTTTCCACGAAATGTCATAAATTACCTCGACCAAATGACTACGGTTCGATTATGTTTGATACTTATTCCAAGTGCAACAGAAACAAATAACTAATCAGACACAAGTTACAGAGCTTTCTTTGCCCGCGTCGGGGCGAATATTGGCTCTCGATCCGGGCACGAAGCGTATCGGCTTTGCCGTTTGCGACGAATTGCGGGTCACAACTCGCCCGCTGACTGTTTTTACGGTTTCAAGCTGGAAAAAGTTGCTGTCCCGCACGCTCGAACTCATTGCTGAATATGATGCCGTAGCACTGGTCATCGGTTTGCCGCTCGATTCAGATGGAAATGATCAGAAAATGACGCAGATCGCCCGCGAAATGGCTCGCAAATTCACGCTCTCGCTCCAGATCCCTGTGTTTTTCCAAGACGAACGAGTCACTTCATACGAAGCTAAAGGTCGTCTGTGGCAACGCGGCACTGATCTGCACCAAACCAAGTCCAAAGTAGACTCTGAAGCGGCTGCGATCATCTTGGAAGACTTTCTATCCGCACGTATTTAGATTCCATGAATTGCCACTAGCTTTAGCTAGTGGAATCGAATGCCGCACAAATATAGGCTTCAACCCCGATGCATCGGGGTTGAAGCCTTCTTTATTATTGTTGCCGCTCCCCACTAGCTGAAGCTAGTGGCAATTCATAAAAGCAGAAGAGACTATTTAGGGCTCAGAGAGACCTTCGACACAGTTGCTTTGGTGATCGCGGCGTCGGAGAAGGGCAATATTGTGGGTGTTCCGGTTCGCCAGGCTTCGAATTGGTCTTTGTAGTGAGGCGAGGCGGGATTGCCGGATTGGCCCATCGGGATGATGTGACGCGTGGCGTCCCAGTTGCCGGGCGAGGCGATGAGGCGCATTGAGACGCTGGAGCCGACGTTCGGCGTGTTGCCGCTGCCCGCGATCCCAACACGCGGCGTCGCGAATTGGCCGCCTATCAACGGTGCCGCCGCAAGCGGATGCGCAAAGTTTGAAACGAAGGTCTTGCCCCAAACCCAACCGGTCGGATCCGCGCCATACGTTTTCGAAGTTCCGAGAGACTGGCGCGAGGTTGCGTCACACTGGCCGAACAATGTTCCGTACGAATCGACACCCGCCGGAAGCCAGCGCGTGAGTTTTTCGGCAACGGCGCGGTCGAAAACACGTGAGTTGATCAAGAATGCGGGCACGGGCTTGTTCGCATCGGCGATTCTGTTTATCGCACAAGTGCGAATCTCGCTCGCGAGAACTGCGCCTTGGCTGTCAGGTGTCATTTTTCCGTCCCATTCAGTCAGAACCTTTCGCGTTAGGAGCGAGATCGTATTGTCCGCAAGCAAAACTTTGGCGAAATTATGCAGCGGAATGTTGTTGGCGTCGTGTTGGACGTCGCGGCTGTCGTCCATTGTAGCTTTGGTCAGCTTGGACAGAAGGTCTTGTATCCTGCGGGCACGCCAAGGCGTGGCAGCGGCACGTGTCATTTGAGGATATTTGTAGTCAGTTCCAACGGTTCGCTGGTTCGCTGTGACGATGAAACCTTCTTTTGGGTTGTAGAGACTTGGCAATTCGTTGAACGGAATGTTGCCCAGCCAATCGCCGTCTGTCGTCGCACCATCGTATGGGAACGCACCTTCGCCCTTGCGTCGAATTGGGATCGGACCGGCTATTTGCCAGCCGATATTGCCTTTGACATCTGCATACACAAAGTTCTGAGGCGCTCCGCCGTATCGCTGCAGAGCGGCACGGAACGACGTCCAGTCTTTCGCACGATTGAGCAGAGTAAGTGCTTCGAGACTCAGGTTCTTAGGGTTGCGTGCCGTCCATTTTAGAGCGTATTTCTTGCCGACCTCGTCCGTGATCACAGTGCCGTTACGCGTTTCCATAACGTCGATCGTCTGCGGCGAGGTGTCGGGCTTCATCAGATTGCCGCGGACGTTTATCGTCTCTGTGCGAACAACAGGTTTCGCCCAACCTGTTGGCGTTTTGTACTCGCCGGCATCATTGAATGTCTCGGCGTAGAGGTCCTGCACATCGGGACCGACGTTGGTCATTCCCCAAGCAATGTGATCATTGTGTCCGATCGTCACGCCCGCCATTCCGGGAACCGTTACGCCTGCGACGTGCTGACTCGGCGATCTGAGATCGATCAAATACCATATTCCCGGCGTCATCGGCGCAAGATGCGGGTCGTTCGCCAGCATCGCACGACCATCGGCCGTACGTTTGCCGCTTATCACCCAATTATTCGAGGCCGCAAGATCCTCAGCATACAATCCCAACAGCTCAAGCGAACTCCGCCGCAGCTCATCGTCACGCTCCGCCATCTTCAGGGCAGAAACACGACCGGTAGGGAGTGTGCCGTCTGGCGAAGAGGCACCCTCGCTACCGCTTGGGTTTCTGCCTTTATCACTTCCAAACAACACAACATCATAAGGCGTGACCTGATTCGACAGATCCGCAAGCTTCTGCGGGTCGATGTTCGCCAGCGACGCTCTGATCAGATCAAGCCGCCATGTGGAACTAAGTGCATCCGCAAGATTTGCAGCGATTATCAGACTGTCCGTAGGCAGCCACGGCGTAGGTTTATACTGCAATATCTTGAACTCAGGCGGCGTTGTCTTGTCATCAAGCGTCGCCATAAAGGCGTTGACGCCTCGCGCATAATTCTCAAGCGGCGCACGCGTCTCAGCATTCATCGCCGCAATGCTTTGGTCAGCGAGAGCAGCAAAACCGAACCTTCGCCATCTTTTGTCTTCCTCGAGACGAATAGCACCAAACAATTCCGCAAGCTGACCTCTCGGCGTCCGTCTGGCAACATCCATCTGCCACAAACGATCGCTTGCCATCACAAAGCCTTGAGCAAAATACAGATCAGCGTCATTTGCAGCAGTAATATAAGGAACCCCACGCGCATCGCGTTGGACCGTGACCGGAGCGGAAAGTCCCGCGACCTTGATGTTTTGTTCGCTGGCCTGTCCGAAACCGAAATGAACCGACACTGTGAGAACGACGAGCAGGATAGGCAGAATTCTTCGCATAGTATTGTATTGTTTGACTGACCTGTTTAAGTTACACTCAATGGAATTTCGAATCAATTTCAGTCTGGGGAGAATTATGAAAAGTATCAAACTAACGTTGGTTCTAATGGCAGTCGTTGCGTTCGCAATCGCATGCGGACAAGGAACTGTGACAAACAATGCTCCGGCAGCTACACCGACCGGTCCGCCAAAAGCATCGCCCGTTCAACCTGCGTCGCCGGTCGCTGCAGTCATTGACGGAAAGGACCTCTACACTGTCAACTGTATGACGTGCCACAAGGATTCCGGCAAAGGCGGCAAGGTCACTGTCGAAGGCAAGACGATGGAGCCAGACGATATTACGACCGCCAAGATGAAAGCTAAGACTGACGAGAAACTCTACGAGTACGTGTCGGAAGGATTCCCGGACGATGGAATGCCTGCATTCAAGGACAAGCTGAAGCCCGAAGAGATCAAAGCGATCGTCAAACACATTCGCACTTTGCAAGGAAGCTAGTGTTTGCAATACACTTGAATTGAGTGCACCCGTAGCTCAGCTGGATAGAGTATCTGACTTCGGATCAGAGGGTCGCAGGTTCGAATCCTGCCGGGTGTACCATTTTTGCGCCTATATATCAGGAACCCAGAACACCTGACCGCTTCCAACTTTCTTCAAACCAAGCCCCGGCAATTCCGATTCCTGCATGCCCATGTATGTAAAATGCGGCAGATCGGATGAGATCGTCTGAAACCAGCCGTGCTTAGCAAGAATCGCTCGAACTCTCGCATTGCCGTATTCAGTAACATCAAGAGCCAGGCCCGAGCAATGCTGCGACGTTCCTGGAGGTGCGACTGAGTAGATGATCGATTTGTCGAACGCCAGCGAGAAATAGATACCTTTTGATTCCAGACTCAGAATTTCAGGAACTTGCTCGTATGGCGTCAATGCCGATATTCGTTTCGCTTCGGCTGCGGAGACACGCGACGGAACCCAACGTTTGAATCCCGCGGATACCTTTCCTTTCCAATTCGTTACAGTTTCGCTATAACTTCGCAGCGACGGTCCGGAACCGCGTGGTGTGATCGAAACGCCGGACGCCTTTGCCTCCGCAACTGCCTTTTGCAACGCATTCATTGCAGCCGATTGAAGCCGTATCGAGGCTCCCCCGACGGATTGTTGGTCAATTTCCACCGACGACTGAAACGTCTGAACGTCTGCTTCATCCTTGAACACGACCTTCTTCGGCGGAACCGCGCCGCCTCGAGCAAGGAAGTAAGCTCCGTATTCACGCAAGATCAGTTCACCGGAACTATCGGTCGGCTTCTCAAAATCCGACGGCAAATTGCTCATGTAGCCGCCTTTGGAAGACGTTGGAATTGACGGTATGTCGTTGGTCATCGTTCTCCTTGGCGTCGGCGTTGGTACGGTCGAAGTGGTGTCATTGCTTGGCGTTGTCGCCGCATTCGATCTATTCGAAGCCATCGACCAGCAAGCGATCGAGACTGCCGCGATCGACGCCAGCGTTAGAAATTTACTTGCCATAATGATCTTACGAATCGCGCTGTGCACGTTTCTTCTCCATATGATGCCGGGCGCTGTCGGCGAGTTCGAGAAATTGTTTGCGGATCTCGTCCAACTGCTTCTCATCCATTTCTTCGAGATCAAGCATTGAATTATTAGCGTTCTTGTTAGCCCTGATCAATTCATCGATCTTGATCTGCATTGCTTCTGTATCACGATTCTGCGTGTTTTGGATCAGGAACACCATCAAGAACGTGATGATCGTCGTGCCGGTGTTTATGACCAACTGCCAAGTGTCGCTGAATCCAAACAACGGGCCGGTAACGCCCCAAACGACGATAATAGTTACGGCCAGTATGAAAGTTGCGGGCCGTCCCGTTACGGTCGCGGCCCAACGAGCGAACTTGGTAAATAATGAAACGCGATCGTTTGCCATCTTAACCAATGATCTTTGAGTTCACATAACGGATCGACGAGTCGATCAGCGGTTTCATGTAAACGTCATCTTCGACAAATGGAACGACTTTTCGAATGTCGGAATAGGTTTCTTTGGTTCCATTGCCGAGATTTTCAGCACTTGGCATCATCTCACGGCGTAGATCAATGGCCTGAGCAGCACACAGCAGCTCAAGAGCAATTATCTCAGCAAAGTTACGTCCGATCTGCCGTAGTTTGATCGCAGATGTCGCTCCCATCGATACGTGATCTTCTACATTTGCGGAGCTTGGAATTGTATCAACGCTTGCGGGATGTGCGAGCACCTTATTTTCTGTACACAACGCCGCGGCTGTGTATTGGACGATCATAAAGCCCGAGTTCAATCCGCCGTTCTTAGTTAGAAACGCCGGCAAAACATGCGCATTCGAAGATTCATCCGTAAGGCGCATTATGCGGCGTTCGCTGATGTTTCCAAGATCTGCTAGTGCGATAGCGAGGTAATCGAACGCAAGCGCAAGCGGTTCGCCATGAAAATTACCGCCGCTGATGACTTCGATCTTGTCGCCATCGACGAAGACCAGCGGATTATCAGTCACAGCATTCAACTCTAGCTTAATGAGCTATTCAGCATAAGTGATCGCATCGCGGCAAGCTTCGTGCACCTGCGGCATACAACGCAGCGTATATGCATCCTGAACATTTGTCGGGTCGAAATCGCGGACGAAATTGCTGCCTTCGAGCAATTCGCGAAGCCGTTTCGCCGTCTCCATTTGCCTAGGATGCGGCCTGAGAGCGTGAATCCGCTCGTCAAACGCCATCACGGTTCCATTCAGCGCCTCAAGGCTCATACTGCCTGCGACGTCAGCAAGATCAGCGGCTTTCATTGCTTTTGCTGTCTCAAGCAAACCAACTGCGGTCATGATCGTCGTGCCGTTAGTTAATGCGAGGCCTTCTTTGGCTGCGAGAACAACGGGCTCCAACCCTGCGATCGCTAGGGCCTCACGACCGGAAATGATCTTGCCGTTATACTCCGCCTCGCCTTCTCCGATCAGCACACAAGCCATGTGTGCAAGTGGAGCGAGATCGCCGCTGGCACCGAGACTTCCCTTTTCAGGAATGATCGGATGAATACCGTGATTAAGACAGTCAATTATTAGCTGCAGCGTCTCAAACCGAATACCTGAATGCCCGCGAGCGAGCGTATTCGCGCGGATAAGCATGATCGCTCGCGTCGTCGGGACGTCGAACGGATCACCGACACCAACAGCATGACTTAAGACAATGTTTCGTTGTAGCTGCTCGACCTCTTCGCGGCTGATGATCTTGTCTTTGAAGGCTCCAAAGCCCGTTGTTATTCCGTACGCGATCTCGCCGCGATCGAGCAGCGTTTGGACAGCGTTAGCAGACTGCATAACTTTGACGGCCGCATTGTCGTCCAAGAACACGCGCGGAACACTGGGAGCTCCATATGCAACAGCAATAACTTGTTCAAACGTTAGGCTCTCGCCGTCTAAGACTATCTCTTCCAAAATTTGCTCCAATTAAAGGACCTCGCCGTTCTTAATAACAGAATCAACAATATTCCCACCGAACTCGTACATCAAAGCACGAAAATCTTTCGTTTCTAAGATCAAAGCATCCGCGACCTTTCCAACCTCGATCGAACCGTAGTGTTCACCGAGACCGATAGCATGTGCGGCGTTGATAGTCGAAGCATTGAGAACTTCACTCGGTAGCAGTTTCTGATACCTACACGATATTGCCATTGCCATCGGCATCGAAGGACAAGGTGCAGAACCAGGATTGTAATCTGTTGAGATCGCTATTGCACAGCCTGCATCGATCATTTTTCGTGCATTCGCAAACTGAGACTTTCCCGCGCTAAAATTCTCGGTCGGTATGACCACCCCGACGGTGTCGCTGTCTGCCAACAGTTCGATCTCATCGTCCGAGATCGCGTCAAGATGATCGATCGACAATGCACCATAGTCGATGCCAAGCCTTGAGCCACCTAGATTGGTGAACTGATCGACGTGAGCTTTTATTTGGAATCCAAAGCATCTCGCCACTTCAAATAGCCTGCGTGATTGCTCGATCGTGTAGGTATTCCTTTCAGCGAACACGTCGACTGAAAACGGTACTGCTCGCTCGTAGAACTGAGAGTTCTCGTACCAATTCCAAGCCTTCGGCAATATCTCACCACATATCAGTTCGACATACGCGTCGGAATTATCCTTAAACTCCGGTGGTATCGCATGAGCCGCTAACAGCGTTGGTATGATCTCGATCGGATGCTGGTTGGAAAGCTCATCGATCACTGCGAGCATCTTGAGCTCCGATTCGATGTCGAGCCCATAACCAGTTTTTATTTCACACGTAGTGGTACCGCAGAGAAGCATCTTGTCGAGGCGTTCAAGAGCCAGTTCGACCAATTCCTCGACCGAAGCCTCGCGGGTATTGCGGACAGTTGAAATGATCCCGCCGCCGCTGGTCAGTATCTCAAGGTAATCGGCTCCCTTGATCTTGAGTTCAAACTCATTCAGCCTATCGCCCGCGTAAACGATGTGGGTATGAGGATCGACAAAACCCGGAACGACCGCTCGGCCGTCGGCATCAACCACATCGTCCGAGCTAAACGCTCCGAGAATATCCGCCGTTGTACCAACGCCGACAAATCTGCCGTCCGCGATCGCAACCGCACCGTTCTCGACCACGCCGACATCCAGCATGTCAGCCGTACGTTTGGCTTTACCGCCAGAAGCACAAGTAGCCAACTGGCCACTGTTGTGAATTATTACATCGACTTGACGCATCAGAAGCTTTTCTTCTGCACCTTGCTATGTTGTTCGTTTACGAACATCATAGCCGCAGAACCATACCATGGTGTCAATTCAGCGACCATCATTCCGGATTTGATCACAGGATCGGTTTCGACTAATTTTTGCGCCTCTTCGACAGTCGGAACTGCGAAAACAAAGATGCCGCGATACTTACGCGTGTTCTTGCCAAACGGACCAGCGACCGCCAATTTGCCTTCGCCCGCCAATCGCTTGATATTCGCCATGTGCCCGGCAAATATCTCATCGCGCTGTTTCTTATCTTTGATCTTCGCATCGCGAGGCCCGGTTTTGAGAATGCAAAAGACATAGCTCCGCATTCCATAATCATCCGCACCAGCCTTCTTCGCCATTTCAGCGTCAAAGTTTGTTGCCGGTGCCTCTTGGGAAAAAACCGAAAATGCGAAAACTAAAACAAATGAAGCTATCAAACTGACTCTCGTAAACATCCTGTCATTTACCTCTATTCTAAAGTCCGCCAATTAAAGACAAGTTAATCGAACTAGACGGCATCTACAAATTCACCTTGCTTTCACCTTCGCTTTCGTCGGCGAATAGTCTGGTCCGGTACTTGTTGTAGAGAAACGATACCACCAATAACAGCAGCCCGAGCGTGACGAAGAGAATGGTCTTCGGGATTGTTTCCAGATTCGCCACATCGTAAATAAATAGTTTGACCAAAGTCACTGCCAGCAATGTTATCGCCGCAAATCTAAGATGTTGTTTTTGCCAAGCGATCCCGGCGATGATCATTGCGATGGCAAATATAGCCCACCAAATGCTTAGACCTAACTTTGTACCATCGCCAATGTGCATTTGAGCCATTACGTTCAATAGTTCCGTACTGGTTGCGAGAAACAGTATCGAGTACAAAAGAAAGTCGTAGCCGAGTTCAATCACCTTTGACGAAACTTTGTCGCTAATCAATTCGTCGCGGCAAATCGCAAAAACCGAATACAAACACGCTCCGGCAAATGCATAACAGACATATCTGATCGCAATATTCAGGACGCTCACCGGATCACCTTCGATCCCTGTGTAAGTTATGTAGGAAACTCGCAACTGATATAAAACGAATAGTCCGACTGTAGTAAACACAGATAAGACTCCGACCGAAAATATCGTTCCGACATGTGCAAGCAGTGTCGATCGGACTCTTTTCAGGTTTACAAAAGTCAGAACTGAAACGAAAAGCAGCGTATAGTTGATCTGCCAGAGAATGTTGAACAGCGATAGCTCTCTATTTCCAACCGCAGTAGGACTTGAACCAAGTCCTTGTTCGACAACACCGTTAGCGTTCATCCTCCAGTAATAATAGTTACCGATCTCTATTCGGAAGGCATTGTAAAGAACAAATAGTGTGATCGCCCCAACCGCAATACAGAAAGGCCCGAGCATCTCTTCAGTGAGCACCGTGTCGTCATTGTTATCGCGGTCGACACGCCAGATGAATGCGAATGCGACGACGAAAACCAGCGTCGACACAAAATAGCCGTTCATTAGCGGCAAAAGCTCGCTACCGGCGGCGATCGCTTGTTTCGCATCATAGATCGTGACCCAATCCTGCCAAAGCGAAGTAAACGCCAAAACCATTATCGGATATGAGAACGACTCAAACAGCCGCACAACTCGTACGCGTCCGAACCAGAACAGCGCGGCCGCTTCGATCGACCAAATAAGAGTTACAACTCGCCCGTCGAATTGAACCGGGATCGCAGCGGTGGCGAATGTGATTATCAATACCGCGAGAGCTTGAACGAGATCGACACGCGACGCCCTAAATCTGCTGATGAGTTGGGCAACGAAAGAATGTAATGCCGCGTGACCGGCTGTGAATAGGCCGTCTAACGGCTGAAGTGCGACGCGGCTGTCCATCATCGCGTATCCAAAACCATAAAAGACGAGACTGTTTGAGATAACAAGGCCGGAAGTCTCACCGCTACTTATTTGATCATCGACCAATCGATAATAAATAGCGGCTCCGTAAAACAATACAAAGTAGATCCCGGCGAAAGTGGATCCCATTACGAGATCTGCCTCCGAATTGAACGACCCGACGAACCAAACCCAGAAAATGCCCCAAACCGCGGGATTCACAATATAGACAATGATTCGATCGTAAAACCTATAGGACGTTACGAGAACAACCGCGCTTATCGACGCGATATAAGCGAAAAGCGAAATAAACTCAAAACTCGACGAAAGGCTGATGCTGATGATGAAACAAAGACTATAAAAAACCACAACGGTGACTACAAGCATTACCTTGTCCAGTATTTCATCGGTTTCCTTAAACACGACCTTTTGTATCAATTTGGTAACGTAAAAGATCGCGAAGAAAATTCCCAGAAATACCAGAGCAAGCGTCAGATGCTCGCCGGCTTTAAACCTATCCGCGATCCAAGCAAAGTAGATCAGCCATGTCACGATGAACGACGTAAAGAATATCGGCAGCCAGTATTTGCGTATCGAAACCGCCAGTATGCCGACGTTTACGATCGACATGTACGAAAACAAGGCGAGATAATTGCCTGAATTATTACTAAGCAGAAACGGAAGGGTATAAGCACCTACAAGGCCGAAATGCGCAATGACCTGACGGTCGTAGACAACAGCCAAACCGACCGTGGCAATTGTTATCAATACCATTACGACAAACGCCACCATCATCGGTATCAACGCGTAGTACGAATAGGCAAAAAAGGTGATCAAATAGACCGTGGCAAGGCCGCCGCTCATGACCACGGCACTGAAATTGTGGTATTTGGCTTTTAACTTTAGTGCAACGCCGATCAGCGCGACGCCGAGAAGATATCCGGCAGCGACTCGCATCACCGGACTGATCCAGCCGTTGTCGATGGCAAACTTTGCTCCAATGCCAACGCCAAGCAGCAAAATAAGTATGCCGATCTTACTGATCAGGTTCTCCCCGATAAACTTCTCGAGATTTCCACGTGCCGAACCGAAGTATTCGTCAACAAACGAAGAGAAAGTTACGGTTTCCGGTTCCGATGCCGCAGATCGTGTGTAGCCAAAATTTGGAGCCTGAGTCTCTCTCGAACGCGGTGGCTCGTACTGAGCTTTGGGTATTTCCGGTTCTGGAGGTTGTGGTTGCGGTTTTTCCGCGATCGGAGGCGGCGGCAGTTTATTTGTGTTCAGATCGTGGCGTCGTTCCGGAGCGGAACTTCCGCGTAGCTTCGTCAATTCCCGTCGAATGTTCGAGATCTCGGTTTGGAAATCGATCTGTGTTCGAACCAGGCTTTCGAGCCGCTGTTCGAGTTCGCTGATCTTTGCGTCAAGTTCGGCCATAGCGTATTGTAGGAAGCCTTTCGCACGGTCTCATACGCGGCAAGTTTGCCAAATCAATGTGCTGATTGTAGCTTAAAGAGTTGGCAAACAAAAGGACTCTATCTAACCGAAAATGTCGAAATTTATCAAAGCACCGACCGGAACGGAACTTTCTTGCAAAAATTGGCTGATCGAGGCTGCTTATCGGATGATCCAGAACAATCTGGATGCCGAAGTGGCGTTCGATCCGGAGAATCTGATCGTGTA
>CALMPJ010000046.1 GCA_937871585.1 uncultured Acidobacteriota bacterium
AACAAGGCTGACCTTGCTGTTTATCGCGGTGGTGCTTCGGCTGGTGATCCTAGCTTCTGGTACTATCGTTCAACTGCAAACGGCCCTGTTACCTACACACAGTGGGGACAGAATGGCGACTTCCCGGCTCCTGGCGACTACGACGGAAACGGCAGTGCCGATTTCTCCGTGCAGCGTAACAACGGTGGCGGCCAAGCAATGTTCTGGACTCGTCTATCAACCGGTGCAATTACGCAGACTGTCTTTGGTACTCCGACCGACGTAATTGTCCCTGGCGACTATGACGGTGACGGCAAGACTGATATTGCAACAGTGCGTGGTGTATCCGGTTCTTACCAGTGGCAGTACCTTGCAAGTTCCAACAGTACGATCAACTATATTACGTTTGGTGCATCAGCTACCGATTTTGTGGTCCAAGGTGATTACAACGGTGACGGACGTACCGATGCGGCAGTATGGCGTGCCGGTGCCTTCTGGGTACGCGACACTGCCGGCGGTGGAGTTTCGAACTTTACCCTTGGTGCTAGCGGAGACTATCCGCCTGCTAACTTCAACTCACACTGATCTATTTACAGCGTGTTTAAGACTGGGCTGAGGAGTTATCTTCTCAGCCCTTTTTCAATGTTTAGCCATCTCGCTAAATACTGTGCGAAAGGTTAGAATAGGCTTTCGCAGTCTCTGGTTATGAAGGCAATGATCTTAGCCGCTGGTTTTGGCACACGGCTCTTTCCATTAACAATAGATCGGACGAAGCCCGCAATTCCCTTTTTGGGTAAACCGCTGGTCGGCTATGTCGCGGAATATGTTGCTAAGTTCGGTCTAACCGACATTGTCGTAAATCTCCATCACCAACCTCAGTCCGTGATTGATGCCCTCGGCGACGGAAGCAATTTTGGCGTCAACATTCAATATACAATCGAAGAACCGGAAATATTGGGAACGGCCGGAGCTCTCGACCTAGCACGTCCGCATCTTGAGGGCGAAACTTTTGTCATCATTAATGGCAAGATAATTACCGACATCGACATCGCCGCAGCGATCGTCGCTCACAAGCGTTCTGGTGCTATCGCAACGATGGTTCTCAAAGAGAATCATAAACGAGAGAAATTTACTGTTGTTGAGGTTTCAGACGAGGGCTACATTACTAAGTTCGGACCTCACGCGACGCCTGTGACCGAAGCGGAACTTCGAGATACTGAACACGATATTCCGGTTCCGCTTATGTTTACGGGAATACACATTGTAGAACCATCGCTTCTCGATCTGGTTCCCCGTGGAGGTTTTTCCGATACCGTTACGGATATTTACATACCTTATATAAAGAGCGGTGGAAAGATAGCTGCCCACGTTGCCGCCGGTGAATGGTACGAGCTTTCGACCATTCCGCGATATCTTGATATCAGTCTCGCGATGATGAAATCCGGCGACGTACATTTCGGGCGAAACTGCACGATGTCCGGCATGGCGAGCATCAAAGATTCAGTGATCTGGGACGATGTACGCATCGGTGACGGCGTTACTTTGTACCGCACGATAGTTGCCGACGGCGTCAAGATCGAAGATGGCGAGCATTTCGAAAACGTCGCGATAGTAAATGCAGACATGGTCCGTAGCTGCAAAGAAATTCCCGAAAAGGCTCTCAAAGGCTACGTTCAGGGCGAAAATTATATCGTTCCGCTAAATTAGTTATCCGAGACGAATGAGCGATCTTAGCATCAGCATCACAAAGTTTCTCGCGTCTCGCGGGATGGCTCCGGATTTTGAAGCGCTTACCGCTGACGCATCGACGCGCGAGTATTTCCGCATAAATTGGAATGGCGAACCGGCAATCGCCTGTGTCTATCCCGAACCGTTCGACGCGGACACGCACCCATATCTCGACGTCACAAATCTTTTCCTCGCGTGTGATCTTCCGGTTGCACAAATCCTAGATGTGGATGGTGATCTTGGAGTCTTCGTCCTAGAAGATCTCGGAGACAGAATTCTTCGCGATGTAATGGGCTCGATGATAGACAACGATGATCCTCGGCTTTTACGTGAAGCAATATCCTTGATCGCGAGAGTTCAAACAGCGACAAATGCTGCGTACGAACGCAATTCGATCGCTTCGAAGCTGAAATTCGATACTGAGAAACTTCTCT
The DNA here is from genome assembly GCA_937871585.1 of uncultured Acidobacteriota bacterium. Classification (GTDB taxonomy): domain Bacteria; phylum Acidobacteriota; class Blastocatellia; order Pyrinomonadales; family Pyrinomonadaceae; genus OLB17. Next base: position 2,142 of record CALMPJ010000046.1, read on the forward strand.
GGGAATTGAATTTCTTCAAAGAACATTATTTCCAAACGTATAAGAGATCCGAGCTTTCCAAAGCAACCGACGAGGCTCTTAGCCAAGAGTTTCTCGAGCTATCTCGAGATCTCGAGGCATACGCAACTGTCCTTTGCCACCGAGATTTTCATGCGGCGAATCTGATGATCGACCGCAATGGCAAAATGCGGATCATTGACCATCAAGACGCACGCATCGGTTCGCCGGCGTATGATCTGGTTTCGTTATTGTTAGATAGAATTACGACGCTGCCCTCGCCGGAATGGCTCGCTGATAAGCGAAGATATTTTCTCGATGTTCGCAGGACGCTGGGAATGCCTAAGCTGGACGAAGTAGAATTCGCGTACGAGTTTCGTCTGCAGACGCTCCAGCGATGCCTGAAAGCCGCGGGCACATTTTCGTACCAGTCCGTGATGCGAAACAAAACGCATTTCGTCCCGTTCATCATCCCGATGTTCAGAATTACGGCCCGAGCTATTTCTAACTTGGGCCGATTTCCGGTTCTGAACGAAGTCTTACTAGCCGAGATCGCCGCTAGTGAATCTGCCGAACCTCACACTCTCAAATAGTCGCCTCGCCAATCTTTTATCGCCAGCTTGATCTCTTTCGAGGTCGTCAGCTTTCCGTCGAGGACTTGTTGAACAAGATCGCCGAGCTCGCCATCGCCCGCAAACCTAAGAGCGATGATATCGCCGGTTCTCAGCTCATTAAATCGTGCCGAAAGTTCCGCCGGCAGCACTTCTCTATATCTCATACGTTCCTCAAGCCGAATCCCGCGGTCCTGAGCCTTTAGTGCTTGAAGCCGGGCAGAGAACGAGATCAGGATCACGATCACGGACATCAGCAGATACTGTACACGGAACCAATCAAAATGCATGACCGTGCAAACGATCGCCCAGATCAGATTAATGATCAGCAGCGGAAATATGACGAAGTGAACGAGCGGATACCAGCGTGTGTGGTTTGCGTAAGTTTGTTTTTCGGCCACGGGGAAAGTCTCCTTATAATTTGGTCTTTGCTTCGGTATTGTTCGCTTTTCCGGTAAAATCCTCGCCCGGATTCACGAACAGATTTTGTTCAAAACGATACTGTTTATCATAAAGCTGTTTGTAACGACCGTCCATCGCGACCAGCTCTTCGTGCGTGCCGCGTTCGACGATCTCGCCGGCTTCGACAACGAGAATTTGGTCAGCCGAACGTATCGTCGAAAGCCTGTGAGCGATCACGAACGTCGTGCGGCCTTTGCGTAGGTTGTTCAAACCTTCCTGAATCAGCGCTTCGCTTTCTGAGTCGAGCGAAGATGTCGCTTCATCCAATATAAGAATTCGCGGGTCTGCTAATAAAGCTCTCGCGATCGCCAATCTTTGACGTTGTCCGCCGGAAAGTTTCACGCCGCGTTCGCCAACGATCGTGTCGTAGCCGTTAGGAAATTTCTGGATAAACTCATCGGCGTTCGCGACCTTGCACATTTCCTTGATCGTCTCGAGCGACGCCTCAGGGTTCGAGAACCGAATATTATCCAGCACTGTTCCGTCGAAGAGAAAGTTGTCTTGTAATACAACGCCAAGATGTCGTCGATAATCCCGCAGCTTAACTTCCTGCAGATCGTGACCATCTATTAGGATTCTCCCGGGAGTGCGGACACTCTTGTCCGCATCGCCGGTTCCTCCGGCGAAATCACTATCAGCAGAAGAGCCGACAAGAGTGTCGGCACTCCCAGGCTGAATAAAATTCAATACCAGCGACAGTATCGTCGATTTTCCCGAACCGCTCGAACCAACTAACGCCGTCGTTGTGCCTGCGGGTGCTAGGAACGAGACATTTTTCAGCACCGGAACGCCTTCCTCGTACTCAAAATTCACATTCTGAAACTCGATCGTTCCGTCCACGCTTGGCAAAGGCATCTTTGCGGCGTCGGTCTCGTCTTCGCTGGTCTCGGCGAGGACCTCGCGGATGCGGTCTAGGCCTGCGAGAGCCTCGGTGATCTGTGTACCGACTGCCGTTAATTCAAACACGGGCATCGCCAGTAAAAACGTAAACGCGATATACATCAGAAAATCGCCGAGCGTCATCTCGCCGGCTTGCACAGCCGATCCGCCGATGACGATCATCACGACGGCGACCGCGCCGATGAGAATTGACGAGAACGAACTGATCGCCGAGACGCCGGTGACGGATTTGGCGATGTTACGAAACAATTTGTGGGCTCCGCGGGCGAATATCAGTTCCTCGCGTTTCTCCGCGGTGTAAGCCTTTACGATACGAATTCCGCCGAGCGATTCACCGAGTCTGCCGGTGACCTCGGCGGTTATCTCGCCGCGTTCGCGGAATATCGGGCGAAGAAATTTGAACGCGTAAAACAGTGCGACGCCGAATAAAATAAGCACGACCATCGTCGCCGAAGTCAGACGCCACGACAGCCAAAAAAGCACGCCGATCGAAACACCCGCAGTCACAAAACTTCCCAGCAGCTGTCCCAGACCGGTTCCGACAAGGTTGCGAATGCCGTCCGCGTCGTTCATGATCCGCGAAATTAGCTGGCCGCTTTGCGTCGAATCAAAATAAGAGATCGGCAGCCGCTCAATATGAGTCTGCACACGCTTACGCATCTCCGTGATCGCCCGCTGAGCCGCCACACCGAGAATTTGCGACAAAGCAAATCCCGTAATTCCCTGCACCAAAGCCGAAACTCCGATCGCAAGTGCGATCCATTTCAGCAGCGAGTAATTCTGCTTCGCAAAAACCTCGTCGCCCAACCATTTGGTCGAAGCAGGCAAAACCATGCTCGCCAGACGAGAAACCAGCATCAGCACACCGCCAAACGCCAGCCGCCACCGAGCCTCCCAGATTATCCGCCGAGCCTCAGCCCACGCCGATGCATAATTGACCTTCTTTTTCTTCTTCTCGCCGTCCGCCATTGTTTATAAGAATAGTATTTTATTCCCCAGTTTGTCGTGCTATCATCGCGGCATGAGAAGAATGTTGCCGCTAATAGTAATGGTGTTTTTGTCCGTAGCCGCGAGTTTAACGATCTCCGCGCAGTCTAAAGAGATCACGTCGAAGGAATACACGACGGCGAAGAATGCGGCGGAGACGGCGATGTGGAATTCGGTTCCCCGCATCGAGACCTACACTTACAAAAGCGATGAGCCGCGGGACATTTGGTTTCGCAAGGTCGTCGAGACAAACGACCGAACATACGAGGAATCGAAAAGGATAACGAGTTCCGGCACAGAGTTTGAGGAAGAGGTTCGATACGACAGCGAACGTTTCATACGCGTGAACAATGGTTTGTGGACCAAACCAAAGCCTCCGGCGTTCGGCATCGGAATGGGCAGTGCCGGTTCGGTCACTGTCTATACCGTCGAAACTATTGCCAAAGACGGCAAAACATTCACGCTCTACACGGAAACCAGCACGTTCAAGGACGGCAAGAAATACATCTCGTGGATAAAGGTCGACGACAAAGGCCGCGTCGCCGAATACCAAGACAACGAAGACTTCGTTCGCCACATGATCTACGAATACATCGACAAGATAACGCCAATCAAGAAACCTCGCCTCGGCACCAAAGACGATGTGCGGCCGAAGCCATAACCAATGAAGATCTTCCTACTAATTCTCCTCATCCTTGCGATTGCAGGAGT
>CALMPJ010000047.1 GCA_937871585.1 uncultured Acidobacteriota bacterium
GGAATATGTGGGGCTCATTCCGAACCCCGAGGACTTTCAAGTTGAACTTTTAACGAGGCGTTAAAATGAAAAACCGCCTCGTCCACGGGACGAAAGGCGAGGGCGAAACACTGGTGCTGATTCCCGGATTTGCTTCGGGCAAATGGAGCTGGCAGTTTCAGTGTGACGCCCTTGCACGGAAATTTCGTGTGATAACTTACGATCCGCGAGGCGTTGCCGCGTCGCCCGTCGGCGATTCGCCTTCTGCGACGATCGCTGATCATGCGAATGATCTGGCGATGCTGCTCGACAACCTCCGGATCGAACATACACACGTTTTGGGCATCTCGTTCGGCGGATTTGTCGCACAGGAATTCGCTTTGGCGTTTCCGCAACGTGTTGACAGGCTTGTACTTGCATCGACGAGTTGCGGCGGCAGCGGGCATGTGGCTCCGTCGGTCGAGGTGCTGACGGCGTTCGCATCGCCAACAGGACTAAATACTCGTGATCGAATTCGACAGTCGATCGTAATGGCGTTCTCGCCGGAATTTGTCGAGAGTAAGCCTCAGGTCATTGACGAATTCTGCGATCAGCGAGAAATGAACGTCGTACCCGAAGATGTCTATCAAGCTCAACTAACGGCTGCGATATCGTTCGATGCGGCGGCGAGAGTTGGTGAGATCACCGCACCGACGCTGGTGCTTTCGGGCGACAAAGACACTATAGTTCCGGTCGAGAATTCGATCAACCTCGCTGCGGCGATACCGAACGCGAGACTCAAGATCGTCGAAGGTGCGAGCCATATGTTGTTCGTCGAGAAGCCTGAGGTTTTTAATACAATAGTTACAGATTTTCTACTTTCACGATGAGAGACGCACGAATTATTGGCACCGGAATCTACGTTCCTGAAACGATACTAACCAACGCTGACCTGAGCGAACGGCTCGGGCAGGACATTGACGAGTTTGTCACAAATGTAGTTGGCATTAAGACAAGGCACGTCGCTGCTGACGATGAAAGCACTGCAGATCTCGCCACGAATGCCGCACTGGCTGCGATCGAGACCGCGGGAATTTCAGCCGCTGATATCGATCTGATATTGCTCGCAACCGATACGCCTGAGTTCATATCACCGGCGACTTCGGTTGTGGTTCAAGAGCGGATCGAAGCCGTAAACGCCGGGACGTTCGACATCAATTGTGCGTGTGCCGGTTTTGTAACTACATTGGACACAGCATTTAAGTATTTGATAGCGGACGCGAGTTATAAAAATGTTCTCGTCATCGGCTGCTACGCAATGTCGAAATTTCTCGACTGGAAAGACAAGAAAACATCGACGCTGTTCGCCGATGGAGCCGGAGCATTTGTGATGCAAGCGACGGAAAGCGAAGAACATTTTCTTGCATCCAAACTCGTCGCGGACGGCAGCTATCACAGCTTTATGGGCATATTCGCTGGCGGGACGAAGATGCCTATTGATCAAGGGGTTCTCGCCGATAATGATCTAAATCGACTTCGGTTCGTGCATAAATATCCGCCCGAGGTCAACATCATCGGCTGGCCGAAAATAGTTGACGAAGTACTCGCCAAAGCATCGCTCACGCGTGATGACGTCGACGTGTTCCTCTGGACACAGGTCAATCTTTCGACCATCAAGATCGTGATGGAAGAGATGCAAATTCCATGGAAAAAAACACACACGATCATGGACAAATGGGGCTACACAGGATCAGCGTGCATACCGATGGTGTTTCACGACGCCATCGCTCAAGGTAAGATTAAACGCGGCGACACCGTCGTAATGTGTGCCTCCGGCGGCGGCCTGAACATGGCCTGCCTGGCGATGAAATACTAGCGAATGCAGTTCTCGAACGTCTACAGTCTTTTCCGCGCGCAAGCCGCAAAATACGGTGAAAGGCCGGCGTTCTACAAGCGGTCCGGCGGCGAATGGCAGCCGCAGACTTGGGCCGAGGTCGAGGAAAAGGTGTTGTCGCTCGCTTGCTCGTTTCTTGCAAAAGGCCTGACTCGCGGAGCAAGCGTCGCGATCCTCGCCGGCAACATTCCCGAATGGACGATTTGCGATCTCGCGGCGATCTCGGCGGGCGGCGTTGGTGTTGGAATATATCCGACGAGTTCAACCGAACAGGCTCACTTTGTAATCAATCATTCTGAATCTGAGTTTTTGATAGTCGATTCTGAGGCTCAGATCGAAAAGATCGGTGATACCAACAAAGCATATCCCTATCTAAAAGAGATATTTATTGTGGGCGAACGTGACGACGTATCAGTTGAGCTAGTTCGAAGCGAGAAGAAGGGATTGGTTTTGTCGAGTTTTACGGTTGATGAGATTCCAATTACAAAATTCGACGAGGTATTGGACTTTGGAAGAAACCAAAGACAAGACTTTCTAACCAACGTAAACGAGATCGGCAGTACTCTATCGCCTGACGACACCGCGATCATGGTTTACACGTCGGGCACGACCGGCGACCCTAAAGGTGCGATGTTGTCGCACAGATATATATTGAACAGTGTCGATTCGCTCGCGAATAGCGTGCCGATATTTGAGGACGACACGGCGTTGTCGTACCTGCCGGGTTGTCATGTCGCTGAGCGAATTTCAGGTATTTACAATCGTCTGAATTCCGGAGCAACGGCCTATTTCGTCGATGACCTGTCTCGGCTTTACGAGTATTTGCTTGAGGTAAAGCCAACGGTTTTCGCGTCGCTGCCGAGGTTTTTTGAGAAGGTTCACGCGTCGCTCGTTGCTCAGGGCAAGCTTTCGGGTGATGATCTTCGCAACGCTTTTGGCGGAAATGTTCGCTTGCTTACCTCCGGCGGAGCTCCGCTTCCGGCTGAGATCGCGGACTTTTTTGAGGAACGCGGTCTGCCGATCTTGCAGGCTTATGGACTGACCGAAAACATCTGCGTTGCGTTCAATACGGTCGAGCATCACAAACACGGAACGGTCGGACGTTCGATGCCGATGTGCGAAGTTCGTATCGCCGATGACGGAGAGATCGAGATCCAAAGCCCGATGAGGTTCTCGGGCTATTATAAAGAACCGCAGAAGACGGCTGAGATGTTTACCGACGACGGTTGGCTCAAGACCGGCGATCTTGGGTCGCTCGATGACGAAGGGTTTCTTAAGATCACGGGCCGCAAAAAAGAGATCATAGTCCTTTCGAACGGCAAGAACGTCGCTCCGGCTCTCGTCGAAAACCTTGTCAAAGAATCGCATCTTGTCAGCCACGCCTACGTTCATGGCGACGGTCATAGTTATTGTGTCGCACTGATATCGATCAACGCTGCGGAATCTGCAAACCTCACAAAAGAGGAGGTTTACGAGCAAGTCGCGGCCGCAATAGCAAAGGCAAACGAGCGGCTTTCGAACTCGGAGCAGATCAAGCGGTTTGAGATACTCGAACAAGATTTTGCCGCCGAAACTGAGGTCACGCCGACGATGAAGCTCAAGCGAAATGCGGTTGCGGCGAACCATCGCGACCGTTTGGAGAAGTTGTATGAAAACTAAAGTCCTTATCACGCTCATTTTATTAACGTTCACCGCGACCGCGTTTTCGCAGGCTCCGCAGGAGAAGCAAGTCACCGTTTTCGGTGCCAAGATCAACTATGTCGAAGCCGGCGATCCGTCAAAGCCTGTCGTTTTGCTGCTTCATGGAATGGGAGCGAGTGCCGGCGTTGCGTGGCCGATGACGACGCCGGCTTTGGCGGCGAACTATCGCGTCCTCGCTCCGGACATGATCGGTTTCGGCAAGTCGGATAAGCCTTTCATCAACTATCGCGTTGCGTTTTATGTGGATTTCATCGACCGATTCCTGACCGAGGTCAAGGCCGACAAAGTTTCGATCGTCGGCAATTCGCTCGGCGGCTGGATCGCAGCTCTTTATGCCGCGAAATATCCGACAAAGGTTAACAAGCTCGTTCTTGTCGGCTCCGCAGGCTATGGCCCGCCGCCGGGATTTGATTACGGCAAACTCGCCGTGCAGATGAATCCTTCGACGCGAGATGCAGTTCGCGAGAGCCTAAAGCTGATGTTCTACAACTCGGCTCCGCTCACGAGCGACGCCGCTGTCGATGGCTTTATCTCGGCACGTTCGATGACGAACGACGGTTACACGATCCAAACGCTGATCCGAAATCTACAGCACGCTGACGACTATTTCGACGACGAAGTTAAAGCACTGAAGACGCCGACGCTGCTCGTTTGGGGCAAGCAGGACGGCATCGTTCCTGTCATCATCGGCGAGATGCTCAAGCGAGACATCGCCGGTTCCGAACTATTTATCATCGACAAAGCAGGGCATTTGCCGCAGTTCGAACAGCCCGTTGAGTTCAATAAGAAAGTGAGCGAGTTTCTCGCCAAATAACAATTATGGAGCTAAAAGTAGGCGACCAATTTACAACGACACGCGAGATCACCGACGAAGTGATACGCCAATTTGCTGAGGTTTCGGGCGATCACAATCCGATACATCTCGACGAAGAGTTTGCCGCAACTACGCGATTCGGCAAACGTATCGCTCACGGAATGTTGAGCGGTGCTTTCATCTCGGCGGTTCTCGGCAACGAATTTCGCGGAATGAAGATCGTGTATCTTTCGCAGACGATGAAGTTCACGGCACCGGCGTTTCTCGGCGACACGATCACAACGACCGCGACGATCACCGCCATTCGCGAAGATCGCGGTATCGTCACGCTCGAGACCATTTGTGCGAATCAGAACGGCGAAGTGACGGTCAAAGGCGAATCCGCCGTGATGGTTTTGCCGTAGCCGACAGCTTATGACCGAACGAACACCGCTCTATTCCTGGTATGCACTCGCGTTGCTGATGGTGATCTACGTCATGAATTTTCTGGACCGCACGATCATCTACATTCTGTTTCCGCTGATCAAGAAGGAAATGGAATTCAGCGACACGCAGCTTGCGTTGCTTGGGACGACGTCGTTCGTAATCTTTTACACGCTGCTCGGAATTCCGTTTGGCCGATGGTCCGATCGCGGTTCGCGTGCAAAGATCATCGCGATCGGCGTTGTGATCTGGAGCATCTGCTCAGGAATGTCGGCGTTTGCCGTCGATTTCTGGACGCTGTTCGCGTGCCGCGTCGGCGTCGGTATCGGCGAAGCCGCTCTCGGGCCTGCGGCGATCTCTTTGCTCGCTGATTATTTTCCGCCGGCTCGTCGAGCGACCGTTACGAGTATCTATTCGATGGGAATTGCTATCGGCGCAGGCATGGCGGCTCTGCTCGGCGGCAGCCTGAGCCAATTCGGCTGGCGATATGCGTTCATCATCGTCGGCTTTCCGGGCGTTATCTTTGGCGTTCTCGCATTCTTTCTTCGTGAACCCGAACGTTCCATCGCTGTCGAGGAAGCCGAATGTTCCGCATCCGACTGGCGAAGCCTCTTGTCTAGCAAAGCCTTTATTCTCTTATCTTTGGGCTACGCACTGTTCGGGTTTGCAACCAACAGCATCTCGATCTGGGGAGCGATCTTCGTCACGCGTGCACGCGGCATCGACATTCCAACTTACGGCTTGTGGGCAGGCATTCTGACACTCGCGGCGGGCATTCCGGCGACATTATTCTTCGGAGCAATTGCCGACTGGTTCAAGCAACGTGGATACGGCCGAATGATGTTCGGAGCGTTGCTCTCGCTCGTTTCAGTGCCGATGTGGCTCGTCGTGCTGTTCACCGAGAACTTCAGCCTCATCGTTCCTGCGGCTTTCGTATTGCTTGCGACGGGCCTCGGATGGGTCGGTGCCGCCGCCGCTGATGTCGTTCAGATCTCAGGCGTCAAGCTTCGCGGCCTGGCCATTGCGATCTTCTTTTTCGCTGTCAACATCGCCGCATACCTTATCGGCTCGAACATCATCGGCATCCTCAGCGACCGACTCGGCTCGGCCCAAGCTCCGTCCGCAATGGCTTACGCTCTCGTATTGTGTCCGATCGCTTGCCTCGTCGCCGCATTTCTACTCTGGCGAGGCAGCAAACTTGTCCGTTAATGTTCGCAGCGTTTCTGCTGTCCGTGCCGTTCTTACTGTCCGCACCGTTCCGGCTGTCTGCGTAATGTTTCACGAGTGCTTGTTCCGCTAGTTTGCGTGAAACGGTTTATCTTGCAGAATACGCATAACCTCCATTTTTGCAGTGACTTACAAGAAAATGCGGCAAAATTGCGTTTCGCAGGCGTTCCACCGTCTCGTGGAACGTGCAAACGATAGCAATAATTACACTTACAGCGACGAAGACCCTAAATTTCACCATTTTTAAAAAAATGTGTAAGACAATATCTTACAGGCTTTACGACCGGCTGCGAGCCTGTCGTACGCCACGTTGTCAAAGATCACGACGCTCAGTTGCGTCTATGTGCTAGTATACCACTGATAATACAAAATTGGTGACTTTTTTGTAATGTTACACAAGACTGCCGCAATCGGTGACTGTGTCGCGATCGCGACCTCCGAGAGTTCTATTCGACAAAAATATTCGGCGCATTTTAGCAATTCAGGTGTAATATGAATTCAAATGCTCGATCACGGTCTTCCATCAGCATAGAATCGCATATTCGCATGTCTGACCCCAATTCCTGACCAATTTACCGGCTATCGCCCGAACCACGAAACCGAGTGAAGGAGCAGTGAATATGGAATTTGAACGTTTGTTTGAGGCCGCAGAGCATCCTATAACCGTCAACGTAGAAAACGGCACACTATCCCAAGTGTTGGATCAAATCGTTGATCAAATGAAAAATTACAAATGGGAGATGTCAAACGGTGTCGTCAATATTTTCCCGATTAAGGGACGTGACCCGCGATTAAAGGACTTGTTGGAAACGAACATTTCTCGATTCCGATTATCTGAGAAAAGTCGTGTAAAGGACATCACTGAACAGATACAGCTCTCTCGTGAATTCAATGGTTGGTTGAGAAAGAATAACCTAAAATTTAGCGGTTCACGTTCGGGAGCGGACGCACTGATCGATGCTCAATACGGTCGTCAAATTGACTCGGCAATGGACTTTGCAAACTTAAGCTTTAGAGACTTGCTCAACAAGATCTGCAGCGTGAAGAAAGGGGGCTGGCTCCTGAAATTGGCTGATAAATCCTCAAATGGACAGGAATACCTAGATCTCGATATTTAAGAAGAGAGCAATCCACAGACAATCGATAAAGTTCTACACTGAATCGACGGAGCCTTGCGCAGTCAAAGACATTCGGCGGGTTGTGTTTCCCGTTAGGGATTAGTGTAACACCTGGGTTATTGCGATTGATGAAGTGTTCGTCGATGTAGCCGGAAACGTGTTCGGAAAGACAACCGGGATCACGACCTCGGCTTCGAAGACAAACAATACAGCCTTTGATGTATTTGGGCGTATGACGGTACATGAGCAGATAACTGATGGAACGACGTACACGACGGCGTATGAGTACAATCTCTCAGGTGCGCTTGTTAAGTAGACCTATCCTTCCGGTCCCGAAGTTACGAATACTCTCGATGGCAACGGCGATCTGGCGGTTTGCGGTTTAGCCAATTGAAGAAAATTTAGATAACACCGCCCAACACGCACGGAAAGTAGAGAATTCCGTGCGTGTTTTTGCTTCTGCCGTCTCTACCGGCGTGGTCAAGCACCGATCTAGCTATTCGAGACATCGGGCTTTGCCTGTTCCCTAGTCCCAAAACCGTGGGTTTCTGGCACACGATACGTGCCAGTCTTTCGGAAACCCTCAACCATCACGGAGCCGCGGCGGAGAAACAGGCCTGCGAAGTTCGGTGAGTTGGACTTAGTGTAATAGTTCTGTAAGAATGTAAGACGCCCTTGTGAGAGGGCGTTTTTGTTAAATGGTGGCTGAGAATCTGAAAGGTTTCGACCAAATACCGCAGACGATACCGCACTATTTGTTTGAGTCGTTTACGCGGCACGACAAGCGGGATGCGTTGGCGTTCAAGGTTGGCGACGAATGGCAGAACATTCGCGGTGTCGATGCTGTTGAGCGTATCAAAACGATCGCGATGGGCCTGGCGGCGATGGGTGTCCGCGAAGGGGATCGCGTTGCCATCATTAGCGAGAATCGGCCTGAATGGTCGTTTGTGGACATCGCGATATTGAGTTTGCGTGCCGTGAACGTCCCGATCTACACGACGCAGGCCGTTGAGCAAATACGATTCATTCTCGAAAATTCCGGTGCGAAGATGCTCTTCGTTTCGGGCAAAAAGATATGGAAGCACGCCGAACAGGCGATCCACAGCGTCGAACAGATCGAAAAGATAGTATTTTTTGATGCCGAAGGCGTGCCCGATAGCAATAGCCGAGCGATCACGCTCGCTGATGTTGAGGCAAAAGGCGTCGAACATGCAAAGATCGATGCCGACATAGTTGAACGGTCGCTCGCTGAGATAAAGTCCGACGATCTTGCGACGATCATCTACACTTCAGGCACGACCGGCGAGCCAAAAGGTGTGATGCTGACGCATGAGAATTTTGTGTCGAACGTCGTTGCCATTTCAAAAGGCCTGCCGATCAGATCGACCGATCGCAGCCTCGCGGTGCTGCCTTTGTCACATATATTCGAGCGGACCGTGTTTTATGTGCTTTGCGCGAACGGCGTGTCTATACATTATTGTGCGGCGTTTGACCAGATCGCGTCGCATTTGCAGGAAGTAAAACCGACCATCATGACCGCCGTGCCGCGGCTGTTTGAGCAGGTCTATCACAAGATCGTTAAGAAAGGTAAGGCAGCGGGCGGCTATAAAACCAAGCTGTTTGAATGGGCTCTCGGCGTTGGGCAAGAGTATTGGTCGGCCAAAGATAATCACAAGAGTGTCTCAGCAGGGCTTGCGGCAAAGCAGGCGATCGCAAACAAACTCGTTTTCTCAAAATGGCGTGACGGCGTCGGCGGACATTTGCGATTCTTTGTTTCTGGTGGAGCTCCTTTGTCGAAAAAGCTTAGTTACGCGTTTTGGGCTGCGGGCATTCCTATCTTGCAAGGCTACGGCATGACCGAGGCTTGTGTGACTTGTGCAAATCGCCCGGAAGACAACAAGGTCGGCTCGATCGGAACGCCGTTCGACGGCATCGAGATGAAGATCGGTGCACAGGACGAAGTTCTCGTTCGCGGGCCGAACGTGATGATCGGTTATTACAACAACGACGAGGCCACTGCCACCGCGATCGATGCCGAAGGCTACTATCATACCGGTGACGTCGGTTACGTCGATAATGACGGGCATTTCTACATCACTGATCGTTTGAAAGACCTTTTCAAGTTATCAAACGGCAAATACGTCGCGCCGCTTCAGGTCGAGAGTTTGCTCAAGCAAAGTCCGCTCGTTTCGCAGCCGGTTGTTGTCGGTTCGGGACGAAAACAGGTCGGTGCTTTGATCGTGCCGGATTGGGATTCGCTCAAAGAAGAGATGAAGGCCGACGGCCACGACGTTTCCCGCAGCCGCGAAGAGCTGTGTGACGATCCGCATTTCGTCAAGCGAGTTCAGCAAGATGCCGTCGATCTAACGCGCGAACTCTCCGATTACGAACGCGTCAAACGTGTCTATTTGCTGCCTCGCGAATTTTCGATCGATAAAGGCGAAATGACGCCAACGCTTAAGATAAAGCGCAGCGTCATTGACGAAAAATATACCGAAGCCATCGACGAGATCTGCGGTAACTAACCGTTATTTAATTAAGAAGTTCAGTGAACTAATGTCAGCGTCCTTGTTCTTCAGGATCGCTTCGGCCAGTTCGTACAGCGGTTGCGGGATCTCGGAAGTGAGATCTGCATCCTCCTCTTGCTCGAGGCTCTGCTGCGGATAGCGAGAGTAAAATTCGACTTCCGCTGCGCAAAATTCGCAGAATGCTAGGTGAGCACAGATCGAAGAGCCGCGATCCAGTTCGATGTCGCCATTTTGAAAGTCGAGCAGTTCTTGGGATGCCGGGCAATCCTCGCTCTTGCAGAAATTCAGTTTCTTCGCAGTGAACATACAATGCATTCTTCCGTTTGATCGACACGAGAGCACGGGCATTGTGCGCGTCTGTCACCATTGATCGGCTACAACGAAAATAAATCTGCAATAGGGCAATTGTTCCAAAACTTGTCCGCCCGAAGTGACGAAAATTGTAAGAAAATGCACGAGTGCTGAAATCTCGATCTTCCAAACTATTGTAAATACAGCTATTTAGCAAGTTGTAAACAAAGTATACAACAATGTAAATATTTGTTGAAAAATGTTGTTACTACCTGCTACACTTATTGATGTGGTCGGTGAGTGGCAATCATCTCACGCTCCACGGAAAGTAGGTCGACAGCTTAGCTCGGTGTCAGATCTCGCCCAAACTCATCCAACCAAAAAAACTTTGCAGTCGGAAAATGTCCGTGCATCCCTTGCGCTGAAACTAGCTTCAAAAGCCGGGTTTATCTATCGATAAGCTTTGAGTTCAGCGACAAAGAAATGCGGAAAACATCATCCGGCCGCGGTCAGAGAAAGGACAATCTCGATCGGAAAAGGCTGAATATGAATCAAGAGAAAGTAGCCAAGGAACGTGCCCCTCGACAGTATACGAATAGGCAAATTCGTGTCGGGAAATGGAACGATAGCCTTAACACATCGGACGTCAACCAGATCTGGACGGAGCTTCATCGGATAGTTTCGTCGCATCCGCTGGTTCGGGCGTCGAAACGAGCAGGCTTCCTTGTTGAGGAAGGACGGCACAACGCCTATACAGATCTAACGCAAGAATTGTTTGTTGCATTGCTCAGCAAAGACCGTTTTCAGCACTATCTCGATACCGGCATGACCGATCAGGAGATCGAAGCCGAGATCAGCCAGATCGAACTGACCAACATGCTTACGGCCGAGTTGCGTAAGCGTTATCCCGAAAGCTACCGTCTCGCACGACGAATTTCGACGCTCATTCAAAACGGCCCGAAATTCAAACGTTTTGACAACATTGGCAGCCCTGAGGTTCATCGCAGATTGGCTGACAGACTGTATGGATTGGCAGATTGGAAAGAACAAAAGATGCGCCGCGACGTGCAGGAAATGGACGAACGCGTCAAGTCCGTATCATTCCAGAGCCGTGATACACGCATGGTCGGCTGCACCGGCGACGCGCAGATCGTGATCTCGAACGTTGAACTCGAAAAGCTCATCATCCGCGTTTTCAAGGCGATCGATTCGCCGGTCGATGTTCGCTCGCTTCGTTCGTTCGTAATGTCGCGGTTGCCGATCATGGACATTCATCTTGTTCCGGTAGGCAGCGGCAATGACGATGGCGACGAAGATCGTATGCCGTTCGAGTTCAAAGACGTTCGCGAAACGCCTGAAGAAGGCGTGCTTCGCAACGAAGCCGAACTCGAAGCCGCCGGCTTTGTCGAAGGCTTTCTTGAAACTCTAAGCAAGTCCGTTCGCGGCAAAGACAAGCAGTACGACCGCATGATAAACGTGTTATGGCATTGCTACCTAGTGGCCGACAGCGGCAACCAACTTGAGGTCGCCGAGATGCTCGGCGTGTCGGATTCGCTTGTTTCGGACTATCGAAAACGTATCGAAGCGAATCTACAACAGCTTTCATTCAGTGGAGTCAATGAGGCTCGCCAGTTCGAAAAGGCGTTGAAGATGAAAGTGCGAACAATGATCACCGTAACTCGGGAACAAGTGCTCGTATAAGAGTTTATGTATCGCTAAATGGCGCTCAATCGCAGCAAAATAGGCAGTGACCACAAGCCGCTCTCGAATCCCGACAGACAGGGAAACGGAGCGGCTTCTGGCGATATTGCGCCGCTTAGTTCATCGCGAAACTTCAGCTCGGTCGAGCCGGAACATCTCGCCGGATTGTCCAACACAACACGCGTGACACTCGCTCAAGCGGAGCCTGTGGTCGAGCCTTCGACGTTCACCTTTGTGAACGAAAGCGAGACAGCGCACGTCAATCGGGAACATAAAAAGGCCGAACAAACCGCGAAGACCATCAAGCAAGAAAAACGCGAACAGCGCGATTTCGAGCTGTTGAACTCGGACCGCTGGCTTGTTCGAAACGGCCATTTTATGACGTTCGTAGCGTTGTACTTGTTCTCGGTGATGGTGCTGTTTCGGCCATACGAGATCGTTCCGGGACTTGGGTTCCTATCGGCAACGGCCTTCTATTTTGCGATGGTAACGCTTGCGTGCTATTTCCCGTCGCAACTTGCTGTCGAGGGCAATCTGACGATGCTGTCGACCGAGGTCAAGGCGCTCCTTGGTCTGACAGTGATATCTCTTGTGACGATCCCGATCGCCAAAGATCCGGGCTTGGCGTGGGAAACATTCAACGATTCGTACAGCAAGTCGGTCATTATTTTCATCGTTTTGGTCAACGTCGTTCGGACTCGAAAGCGGCTAATGTCGATGATGTGGCTGTCGTTTGGCATTGGAATTTACTTGTCATTTGCGGCGCTCGACCTTTACTTGAAAGGGCAGTTCGATGTCGAGGATTACCGCGTCGCGGTCGATGTCGGCGGCATGTTCGGCAATCCGAACGAGATGGCGATGCACCTCGTGATGATGACGCCGCTCATGTTCGTGCTCGGGATCGCGTCCGAATCTAAGCTCGCCAAGGTTGTGTATTTCGGTTCCGTAGTTCTACTGATCGCGGCGAATATGGTCACGTTTTCGCGCGGCGGATTCTTAGGATTAATGGCTGTCGGATTCGTGCTGGCTTGGAAACTCGGACGCCGTCAACGCCTTAATGTTACCATCGCGTCGGTCGTGGTCGGCGGCATTGTGATACTCGCGGCACCGGGAAACTACGGCCTGAGAATGCTGTCGATCTTCATTCCGGGACTCGATCCCGTTGGTTCGTCGGACCAGCGAAAGGAGTTGCTCGAACGATCGCTGCTCGTTACGGCGCGTAATCCGTGGGGCATCGGCATCGGCAATTTCCCGATCGTCGGCGTACGTAATCTGCAATCCCATAATGCATTTACGCAGGTCAGTGCGGAGCTTGGAATATTAGGATTTGTAGCCTACATGATCTTCATGCTCAGCCCGTTCCGCAAACTTTCGGCCATCGAACGCAAACATTTCAACGAAGACCGCATCGACTGGTACTACTACGCGGCAATCGGCCTCCAAGCCAGCATCATCGGCTACATGGTCTCCAGCTTCTTCGCCTCGGTCGCCTACAACTGGTTCATCTATTATCTAATAGCTTACGCCGTCGCTTTCCGTCGAATTCATTCGGTCGAGAACGAGCAAAACGAGACTGTTGAGAACTAACTGCGGGGATCAAGGCTTTGCTCGGACAGCACGCCTCTCGCGTACTCTAAGTCGCCGCAGGCGATTCGGAAACTAGCCCGATGCGAAGTGAGCCTTGCGAACGCAGCGTCGGGTCGGTTGATGCACAAGCGTTCCCGCAGGGAACGAGGATTTAGCGCGCAAATTCCGGATCGCGCCAGAACCCGAGGCTGCGGCCTTTCGGTCCTTGCCACGGGCTAATTTCCATATCGCCTACGGCGAATAATGAAGTATTGGAAGGAAAAGGAGCCGACAGGAGTTTCGGTGCTCCGTGGTCTACGAGACGAGCTTTAGTTGTTGTACTAGGTGTTCGAGTTCACTACGGCGGTTGATGTTGTCCGGGGAAGCTTGAGTCAGCTTTTCAAAGATCGGAAGAGCCGACGAGAAGTTGGTTTTGGCTTCAGGTTTGTTGGCTTTTTTGAGGGCGAGTTCGCCGCGGCGGGTGTAGGTCATGGCTAGGTCTTGTTGCCAATCGAGATTTAGCGGATCGAAAGCGGTGAGTTCGACGAATGCTGCGTGAGCTTGTTCGTAGTTTTCGGCGGCACGCGAAAGGTCGTTCTTTTGGAAATACGCATCGCCGATGAAACGCTGGGCGTTGGCGATGCGGTGGCGCATTAGCTGGTTCTCTTTGTCTTTGTTCCAAATGGTGCGATAGCTGTCGAGAGCCAGCGTGAGGTGCTCGATCGCAGTGTCCGAAATGTTTCGACGAGCCATCGCTTTGCCAAATTCGAGATGGCAATCGGCCAGCGAATAGGCGACACCGACGCTTTCTTTGTCGGCGGCCATGATCGCAGTTTGGATGTTGATCGCTTCGCGGAAATTCTGTTGAGCTTCGGAAATGTTGCCCATTTCGGCTAGCAGAACTCCGTTCCAAGTGTGTGCGCTGCTGAGATCGTGGCGAAAGTCGATGTTGTTCGAGTCGCGTGTGACGAGGTCTTTCTCGATCGCGAGCCACTGTTCATAATCCGCAAGAGCCTCCTCCATTCGGCCCATTTCTTTCTTAACAAAGCCGATATATGAGATCACGATCCCGACCGAACGCTTTGCTCGGTTGTTTGTCGGGTCTTCGGTTGCGAGTTCGCGAAATATCGAGAGCGACGCTTCGTAATTGCCAAGTGCATCGCTCAGCGAGCCGCTGCGGACGATCGATTGGCCGAGAGTTGCAAGGCTTCGGGCGAGTTGGCGACGAGTTTCTGTATTCGTCTTATCTGCTGCAACTAATGACTTTAGCAGATCGACAGATCGCGAGTAATTGTCGCGGGCCTCGCCTATTTTGCCGCTTGTGAGCAGGACATTGCCAACCTTTTGATGACTGACGGCGACGCTCATCGCATGTTCGGCGGTTGGCTGTTCGGTGTTTATCTCTTGGCGGAGCTTGAGGGCCTTTTGTTGGCTCAGAGCAGCCTCTGAGGTCTTTCCGGCAAACGGACGGAACAGCTCGGATTGAACCTCGCCGATCTTTTCGTATGCGGAGGCAAGCTCAGCCTTGAGTTCGATGTTACCGGCGGACTCCAAGGCGAGTTTGTCGAGATATTCGAGAGCACGGGCGACGAGCAGTTCGCGTGCTTTCACAGGGCTGCGCATTATCTCTTCGTTGATCTCGAACATAAACGAGTTGGCGAGAGCCCGAACATCGTTGAATCGGGCCTCCGCCTTTTCGCGAGCGATGTTAGCTTGGCGCGCCTGATATGCGGTCGTGATCGTGCCGGAAACAAGAGCGATAACAGCGACGGCGGACGCTCCGACAAGAAACGGACTGCGGCGTGCGAACTTCGATGCCCGATACGCCCAAGTGTCATTTCGAGCTAGTACAGGTTGGCCTTTCAAGTATCGCTGAATGTCGTCGGCAAATTGGCCGACCGAAGAATAGCGACGTTCGGGCTCTTTTTTGAGAGCCTTGAGAACGATCGTGTCGAGGTCGCCCTTAAGCGATCGTTGATCTTTGATCTTCGATCTTTGAGCCGTTGATGATGGAGCCAGAGGCACAGTGTTGGTGGCCGTCGCTACGATCTCGCCGATGTTCTTATCGTCAAATTTGAAGGGCCGCGAGCCTGTTAGCAGTTCGTACAAGATCACGCCGAGGCTGTAAACATCTGTTGCGGTTGAGAGATTCTCGCCGCGTATTTGTTCGGGAGAAGCGTAATCGGGCGTGAACGCGAATGTTTGCGTACGCGTCTCTTCGCCGTCGGTCTTAACGAGTTTTGCGATGCCGAAATCGAGGAGTTTTGCCTTGCCGCCGTGAGTGATCAGAATGTTTGCGGGTTTTAGATCACGGTGAATTACCAGCTTTTGATGTGCGAAAGAAACCGCCGCGCAGACTTCGCGAAACAGGTCGAGTCGGGCGTTCAGGTCGAGACCGTTCGCGTCTGCAAATGCGACGATAGGCGTACCCTCAACGTATTCCATCACGAGAAACGGCAAACCGTCGGGCGTGGTGCCGCCGTCGATAAGATGAGCGATGTTCGGGTGTTCGAGCGATGCGAGGATCTGCCGTTCGGTGACAAATCGCCGCAAGATCTCGTCTGAGTCGAGGCCGCGTCTTATCAATTTCAAAGCGACCTTTTGCTCGAACACACCATCGGCGCGTTCGGCTAAATAGACACGTCCCATGCCGCCCGTGCCGATCAGTTCGGTCAGGCGATAGTTTCCTATTTGCGTGTTAAGTAGCTTGTCTTCGGGAGGAGCGACGTGTTCGACGGCATTAGATTCGAGGGCATCGGACGCTTCGGCCTCAGCGAGAAGTGAGACCACCTCGGCCTGGATCTCAGGATCATCGCCGCATTTGGCAGCCACGAAGTCTTGCCGTTCACCGGTGGGCAACTCGACAGCGTCTTCGATGATCTGTTTGACCTTTTGCCAGCGTTCGCGGTCCATATCAGGATGTTAGTTTTCCGACTTAAGCATACGGGAGAGGAAGAGCTTTGCGCTCGACCATTCGCGCTTTACTGTGGCGGGCGAGATTTCGAGAACCGTGGCGATCTCATCGACATTGAGCCCGGCGAAGAATTTCATCTCGACGATTCGTGCTTGACGATCATCGAGGTCTTCGAGCTTTGTCAGTGCTTCGTCTACGGCCAATACGTCAAGCTGCTGTTTACCGCCGAAATCGACAGCACCGTCGAGCGTAATGCGAGTACGCGATTCGCCGCCGCGTTTTTGGCTGTTGTGCCGCCGTGCGTGATCGATCAGTATCTCGCGCATCAGGCGCGCAGCGACGCCGAAAAAGTGGGTTCGGCTTTCAAAATCGACCGCACTTTGTTTCGAAAGCCTCAGAAATGCCTCGTGAACGAGCGCCGTCGGCTGAAGCGTGTGGTCTGAACGCTCGCGGCTGAAATAGCCGCCCGCGATCTTGCGCAGCTCATCATAGACCAGCGGGAACAAGGTCTCATAAGCCTCGTCACCGCCCATCTTGAGGTCGGTCAAGATCTTTGTGATCGGACTGTTGCCCGACGTTTCTGACATACGGATTTAGAAACACAGAATAATGGCACTTATCCGAAACAGCAAATCTTTTTTCAAGTATTTTGAGCCCATTCTCGCGCCGTTTACGCACGTTTATTAAATAGCAAAATTCTGTCCGCGAGGTAATGGACACGGCGAGGAAAAAAAGTGATGAGAACGAAGCTCAATTTGGCAATAATTCTAACGGTTTTGATGGTTTCAGGTGCGTTGGCGTGGAGTTCGAACGAGGTCGGCGCGACATTCATAAACTCATTTTTTGACGAAGCGAATTTGACCGTTAAGCATTCTCCGACCTTGTTTGGTGCTCCGGAATATAATGCCCGCGAAGAATTCAGCCTAACTCAGGGCGGCACGTCGGGCGTATGGCGATATGGTTCCACGGCGAACGATGCGAGCAACGCGTTTGTTGAGAATCTTGTTATCAGGACAACGCCTGAGTGCGGTTCACCGGCTGAGCGATGGAATCTTTCAAATACCGGCGATCCGTCCCCCGAAATAATTCGATTCCTTCACCCAACGAACTGCATTGGCACGCCAGCCGATTCTTTGTACGTTCATCCCGGGCCAAGCGGACAACGTTCGGTACTGCGTTGGGTCGCACCCGCAGCGGGAACCTTCCAATTGACAGGTGCACTACAGCGTGCGAATTCGAGTGCAACGACCGATATTCGTATTGTCAAAAACGAAACGACGAGTCTGTTCTCCGGCAGTATCGGTGCCGTTTACCAGCAGACGTTCAGCGTAATAGTAACAGTCGCAATGAACGAGCCGGTCGACTTTTCGGTCGGTTGGGGAGACAACGATAATTCTAACAGCGACGGATCGGCCTTGAATGTTAGTGTTGCTCCGGCACCGACAGCGTGTATGGCTGCACCTTCGGATTTGCAGGTCAATGTAACGGGCGAGAACTCGCCGATCGATGTTCAGAGCGTTAATACTAACGCTCAACTCATTGGCAATGCTACCTATACGAATTCGGGCAAGGTCGGTCGTGCGATGTCGTTTGACGGAGCGGGTGACTACGTTCGGATCGAAGACAACGCGGCTCAGCGTCCGGCAACGGCAGTAACGGTGGAAGGTTGGTTCAAGCTGAATTCAACCTCGGGCATCGTTCAACTCGTCGGGAAGCCGGTACGTGGAACCTTTACGAACTCGTATGGAGTCTATTTAGACGGAGGCACGCTTCGAGGCCTCGTTGGTAACAACCTCGGACAATGGACTCGTGCAAATTCGGGCTATAGCCCAACGCTCGGACAATGGAACCACTTAGCATTCACTTACGTGATGAATGCCGGCGTAAGTACTCTCAAGCTATACGCAAACGGTGTTGACATTACATCGTCAGTAGATGGCACGGCCAACTTGCCACTTTATTACGACGCAAATCCGTATCCGTTGATCATCGGGGCCGATATTGAGAATGATGCGCCCGCGTTTTCGATGAATGGCCAAGCCGATGAAGTCTCGATCTATGGCCGTGCGCTGTCCGGAGCCGAGATCTTCGACATCGTACAACAGGGAAGTTTCGGCAAATGTCCGCCGGCAAATTGCGTTCAGCCAGCGAACGGTGTTATTTCATGGTTTGCAGGAGAGCAGAACGCACTTGATTCAAAGTCAAATAATCACGGTGCGTTGCAAAGCGGATCATCATTCGCGAATGGCAAGGTCGGGCAAGCCTTTAGTTTTGACGGAACGGATGACTTCGTCGCCGTGCCGGACAGCGGAAATCTCGATATCGTTGGTGATCTGAGCATTGAGGCGTGGATTCGTCCGACTGCGAACCCGGCATTTACACACATCGTTTCAAAAAGAAGCCTGGATAACTCGAATGCGGAGTACGATCTGCTGCGACAGGGAAATGGTGCGATCAGGTTTTCATCAAAGAATGCAGGAACCGATAGTTTCGTAATCTCGAACGGAACTGCGCCGATCAATACTTGGACGCATGTTGCCGTCACGATCCAAGGCGGCACGCTTAAGTTCTACCTGAACGGCGTCGAAGATTCGTCTTACGCATTTGCGTTCGTCAGGCCCGCAACGGCCGGCCGCTTAACGATCGGAGCAGGTGAAACGACGGCTTGTGGCGGCAGCGGGGTTTGTGAATTTTTTGCCGGCCAGATCGACGAACTTTCTATCTATAACCGCGCTATTTCCGCGTCCGAGGCCTTAAGCGTTTTCAACGCAAACTCTTCCGGAAAGTGTAAACCGACGGGCTCGAATCCTCCGACGAATCAAACCGCATGGTTCACTGGCGATGGGGATGCTCGTGATCTGACCGGTCCGTCTACAGGCGGAACCTTGAGCGGCGATACGACATATCGTGTTGGTAGAGTTTCACAGGCATTCAAACTCGATGGAAGCGGCGACTATATCTCGACGCCGGACAATGCGAAATGGGACTTCGGCACGGGAGATTTTGCAATTGAGAGTTGGTTCAACACGCCAAGCGGAACAGGCGTTCAGCGCATCATTTCTGCCGGTGCAATGTCGGACGGCGGTAATAACCTTTGGTCGCTAGGCTACGGCGACATTTGTGCATGGGGTTGCGGACAGCGAATTAACTTTGCCGTTCACAACGGAAGCGGTAGTTATTCAGATTTCTCATCGAATCAACTGCAAATTCGGCCGAATACCTGGCATCATGTTGCCGTTGTCCGATCCGGTACGACATTTACATTCTATTTTGACGGAGTCGCGTCTGGCACTGCGACAGTTGGTGCCGGTTACGCGATCAATGGCGGCAGCACCGGTGCGATCATAGGTGCCAGATATAATGGCAATCCGAACGATAGATTTGAGTTTGCGAACGGTATGCTCGATGAGATATCGCTTTATAGTCGACCGATGACGGCAAACGAGGTCGCGGCGATCTACAACGCCGGAGTCGCCGGCAAAACGAAGGCCGACCTCGCATTTCCGGGCGCAAATAGTACAACACAGCTTTCCGACGCGACTGTGACATTTGCCAACAACATCTCGGGCGGATTAGCTTCGCAGCATGGCATCGATCTAGGAATGTTGCCGCCGCTTCCTGCAAATACGACAGCCCCTGGCCTTGCATACGAGATCTCAACAACGGCGACGTACCAGACAGGAAATCCTGACGATGTTCGCGTTTGCTTCAATATTCCGGCACTTTCGACGATCGGTGCAGGCGGCCTCAGGCTGCTGCATCTCGAGAATGGCAATTGGGTCGACCGAACCGCAAGCGGAAACAGTCTTTCGAATTTCTGTTCTGACAATTTACGCACGTTATCGCCGTTCGTCATCGTAGAAGGCAATGCACCGTCCAGCTACGGCATAAGCGGGCGTGTGACCAATGGCGGCGGCAACGGCGTAGCGAACGTACTTGTCACGCTAAGCGGCGATGCCAGTTCGACTGCGACGACAAATGCGAATGGCGACTATTCGTTCGGCAGCCTGAACGCCGGCGGCAGCTTCACAATTACACCATCACTCGCGGGCTACAGCTTCGATCCAACCAACCGCGTTTACAACCCTCTGACCGAGAACATTTCAAACGCGCATTTCACTGCTGCCGCGATCCCGACCGTTTCTATGGGCGACGCCACGGTAACCGAAGGTGATTCCGGTTCGGTCAATGCGAACTTCAACATGACGTTGTCCAGTTCATATCCAGGCGATGTAACTGTCTTTTATTCCACCTCTGACGGCACCGCAACTGCCGGACAGGATTATACGAGTGTGGCAACCAGCGTTGTATTTGCTTCCGGAGAAACTACGAAAGTTGTCGCTGTTCCCGTTCTCGGCGATACGGATATCGAAGGAGACGAAACATTCAACATTGCGATCGTGTCGGCTACTAATGCTACGATCCTCGATGGAAACGGCGTAGGCACGATCAACGATAATGATAATCCGCCTTGCGTCTCTGCTCCGACAGGTCTGCAGAACTGGTACCGCTTTCAGGATAATGCACAAGACGTTTTCAACCTGCGTCCCGGTGCAGCCGTAGGAAATCCGACATACACGACCGGCAAGGTCGGCCAAGCGATCGTTCTTGATGGTGTCGATGATAGTGTCGATTTCGGAAGCTGGTTCAACTATCAGACGTTCTCGGCATCGATGTGGATCAACCTCGCTCCTTATAGTGAGCAGCCGCAGTATGCCGCGATCTTGGATAACAACCACACGGGCTCGACGAACTGGGTGATACATCGAAGCGGTAGTGCCGATCAGTTTGAATTCGGCGATAACGCGGGCGGCAACGTCATATTTACGCCTACGCCTAATACGTGGCAACTACTAACGGTTACGCGTGAGTCGGGTACGTCCATGAAGGTTTACCTCAATGGTGTCCTCGTCGGCGAAGATAATTCGATCGGTACGATCCCGTACAACGGAGCACAATTCTTACGGCTCGGCCGCTGGGGCGGCGGCGGACGTCATTTGAAAGGCAAGGTTGATGAGCTCGACATCTATGATCGCGTTTTAAGTCCAGCGGAGATCATTTCGGTCTACAGCGCCGGCGGTGGCGGTAAGTGTATTCCGCCGCAATGTACGGAAACGCCGGCGAATCAGGTCGCTGCATTTAAGGGCGAAAATAATGCCAATGATTCGCAGGGCACGAACCATGGCACGGGCAATGGTGGCGTCACTTACTCTGCCGGAAAAGTCGGCCAAGGTTTGACATTCGATGGTGTAAACGATTTTGTCGAGATTCCTGACAGTTCTGTTTTGAAGCCGGCAAATATCACGATCGAAACTTGGGTAAAATTCAATTCACTTACGTCGACCACCACCGGCGGCGCGCCGACGGGATATCAAAACTTGATCTTCAAGAAGAATTCCCGAACACCGGGAAGCGGATGGGAAGGCGGTTACAGTTTGGTCAAAAATCCCGACGATCGGCTCGGCATCGGTTTTAATAGTCCGAGCGGCGGCGAGAATTTTGCTAATTCGACGACCGTCATGCAGGTCGGAACTTGGTATCACATTGCCGCAACACATGATGGTACAAATATTAGATTGTATGTGAATGGACAACTGGAAGGCAGCGGCACCGCTACATTCCCGATCGATCACGGTACAACGCCACTGTATTTGGGTTCGTCGCAGGTTCCGTTTAGTGGATATTTCAATGGTGTTTTAGACGAATCCTCGATCTACAACCGTGCTCTGGCGGCAAATGAGATCCAATCGATCTTCGACGCGGGATCGGCCGGCAAATGCCCTGAGCTCGGTTGCGGCACTGCTGATTATCAGTTCAATGACAACCTAGACAGTTCGATCCCGGGAGCGATCCCGCTTTCATTTATCGGAACGGGCCAGACGTTCACGACCGAAACTGTGAACGGCGTGTCGGAACGTGTAATGAACCATACAGCAGGTAACGCTGTTGAACTCAGGCCGACATCGTCCGTCATCCCGTCAAACCAGTATGAGATCACGATCTTAACGAAACTAGACGACACGTATAACTGGGGCCGAATTCTCGATTTTTCGGACGGTGGCAATAACGGGGTCTACGTTAACGTTGATACTTTGTATTTCGTTGGAGCGGGCGTACAGGCTTCGGCACCAGCGGTTCATGGCGGAGTTTGGGTTGAGCTTAAATTCACGCGAACTGCCGCAGGTATTTTCACTGCCTACGTTAACGGAGTTCAGCAATTTTCGTTCAACGATACCGGCGGCCTCTCTATTATCGGCCCGACGAATGCTCTTCGATTCTTCAAGGACGACCTCCACGAACACGACAGTGGAGCCATTGCTCGCATACAGCTGTCTCCGGGAGACGGCTGTTCCGGTGGCGGACAGTGTGTGACTGCTCCGGCAAACAACGTTGCGTGGTATCGAGGCAACAATAATCCGCTCGATTTCGGATCGAATCCGCCGATGCACGCTTCGATGGAAAATGGTGCGACGTTTGCTCTCGGCAAGGTCGGCAATGGCTTCAGTTTCGACGGTGTAAACGATTTCGTATCTGCACCAGACGACAATAAGTTTGATATCACGGGCGATCTGAGCATTGAGTCTTGGGTGCGTCCTGCGCAGATCCAGCCAGGTGAAGTCACCTTGGTAAGTAAACGCGACACGGCGAACAGCAACGTAAACTACGTGCTTTATTTGCAGAATGGCCAGCTCATGTTTGCATCAAGAAGCAATGGCGGCGGCTTCACTGTAAACGCGTCGGGCATTACGCTTTCTCCCGCGACCTTCTCACATGTTGCGGTCACAATCGAATCCGGCACGTTGAAATTCTATGTCAATGGCGTGCCGACCGCGCCGCAGACAACTGCGGCTTCGAGAAGTGCCTCGACAGGTCGGCTTACAATCGGAGCTTACGAGACGACGAGTGCGGGCGACTTCTTCATCGGCGTGATAGACGAACTTGCGATCTACAGCCGAGCACTAACAGCCGGCGAGATACTGTCGATCTTCAACGCCGATTCAGCCGGAAAATGTGTCTCGGGCGGCAATACGACTACATACTCGATCGGCGGCCGCGTAACGGACCACAACGGAGCCGGACTCGGCAACGTTCCTGTAGGATTGAGTGACGGACCGACAACTTTCGGCTCGATCTCAACGGACGCGAACGGTTACTACCTGTGGTACAACCTACAAGCGAATTCCAATTACACGGTGACGCCGACGCTCGCGAATACAACCTTTACGCCAACATCGCGCAGCTACACGAATATCACTAACAATGTTGCCGACGCCAACTTTGCGGCTAATGCACCGTGTACCTACACGCTCGATCCGCCGACAAGCAACATCTTTCCAGCGGCGGGTGGAACCGGAACATTCAACGCCCAAACTCAGCCAGGCTGTTCTTGGCCCGCGACAACGAATTCGAATGCTTCGTCGTGGGTGACCTTCAA
>CALMPJ010000048.1 GCA_937871585.1 uncultured Acidobacteriota bacterium
GCTAACGCCGGTGACATATTCGGGGCCGAGCTTTAGATCAGCGGCGTATTGTTGAAGCTTGGCGAGGGCATCCGATTCCGACGAGTTCGGCGGCAAACCGGCCGAGACCGTGACAACGCGTTGCCGATTTAGACGACTAATCGCGGACGGACTCAGGCCCTCTTCGAGCTTAACTACCTTTTCGAGATCGATCAGCTGGCCGCTCGATGAAAGCACAGCGAACCGCTTAAAGCTGTCACGCGCACGACGAAATTGTTCATCGGCTTGGATCACCACATCGTACTGCTCCGAGCCTTCGCTGTAGGTCGAAACGCGTTGTCCTGCGGCAAGCACGTTCAACGCACCTGCAACGACACCCGCATCGACGCCAAGATCAGCGGCTTTTGTACGGTCGATCACGACTCGTAGCTCCGGCGTACCGACATCGACCGAATTGTCAGGATCGCGAAACAGCGGATCTTCTTTCATCTTCGCGACAAGCTGATTGGCTGATTCATTCAGCTTTGCCATATCAGGGCCGGAGATGAAGAATCCAATGCCTGAGCCACCGCGACCAAGACCAATTCCCTGTGCGATCGACGACGATGCGGAGACAGATATCTGATAATCCTTGGACGAATACGGCTTCACGATGCCGCGAGTTTGGTTGATTAGATCGGCCTGCGACTTCGCACGTTCATTGACCGGCAGCAAACTAACGTTGATAAATCCGTTATTCGGGCCCGAACCTCGGCCAAAACCGGCAAGTACGACCGTGCCTTTCACGCCAGGAAGTTGATCTCGAATGTCGCGTGCAATGCGATCCAAGATAGACTGCGTAGCCGAAAGCGAAGTTCCCTGCGGCGCACGCAAATTCACCTGGAATAGCGATTCGTCTTCGTCTGGCAAGAACGCCATTCCGACGAATTTGTACAGCGGAACGATCGAAATGATGGTAGCGATACAGATCAAAACAACTGCCCATCGAAACCGCATCGCAAGTTTCAAAAGCCAAGTGTAGCTACCGTCGATCTTCGAGTAAAACCAACCGTCTTTCGATTCGGAAGCCGAATCGTGGTCCAATATCTCGTGTCCAACGTCCAAGGATGCATCTTCATCCGACTTTGGACTTTGGACTTTGGACTTTGGACTCTTCTTTTTTATCCAACGCGCAGCCAACATCGGCGTGATCGTGAACGAAACTACAAGCGAAACTGCGATCGCCGCTGCAGCCGTGAGGCCGAACGAAGACATAAATCGCCCGACAATTCCGGTCATAAATCCGACCGGAATAAAGACCGCCAGCAAGCTCAAAGTCGTTGCCAAAACCGCAAGCCCGATCTCGCGTGTGCCTTCGACAGCGGCAACCATTGGATCCACGCCTTTTTCTTCGACGAAGCGATATATGTTCTCAAGCACGACGATCGCGTCGTCGATCACGATGCCGACCATTAGCGTCAGCGCCAGCATCGTCATCTGGTTGAGCGAATAGCCGAGAGCCGCAATGGCGGCAAAAGAAGCGATGATCGAGATCGGAATTGCGAGAGCAGAGATCACAGTCGAACGCCAGTTCCACAAAAATAAGAACACGACGATCGCTGCAAACAAACCGCCAAGAACGAGGTGTTCTTCGATCGCGTGCAGACTGTTGTTGATAAACTCGGACTGATCGCGGATCAGAGCGATCTTCATATCTGACGGCAGTGTCGGAATGATGCCCGCCATTCGCTGCTTTACGTTGTTAATGACGGCGATCGTATTGGCACCGGATTGTTTGCGAATACCGACGCTCACGGCCTGTGTTCCGTCAAGCAAGACGGCAGTCGAAGGATCGGCACCTGCTTCTTTGACGGTTCCGATGTCCTTGATCTTGATCGGAAAACCGTTGCGATTTGCGATGACGACCTCGGCGAACTGCGAGACTTCGGTAAGCTTACTAAGTGTTCGAACGCCGAGAGTCTTCGGCCCTTCGACAAGTGAGCCGCCGGGCTGCTCTTGATTCTGAGCACGAATGGCGTTTGAAACTTGAGTTACTGAAAGATCGAATGCTTTGAGCCGATCAGGATTTACGTTGATCTTGATCTGCTTTTGCCGCGAGCCCCACATGAAGACCTCGCCGACGCCGTCCGCTGATTCCAGTCGCTTTTGTATAAGCGTTTCGACCGCATCCGACAATTCCATCACATCGCGCGGTGCGCTGACCGAATACATCAGGATCGGCTGCGAGTCTGGGTCGCTCTTTTGCACCTGCGGCGGATCGGCGTTGTCCGGCAACTGGCCGGTGACACCGCTGAGCTTCTGCTGAATTTCCTGAAAAGCTTGGTCGGGATCCTTTTCGAGGTTGAAGGTTAGATTGACGCTCGACGAACCACGCGACGAATTCGAACGCATTTCATCGACGCCCGGAACGGTATTAAGTGCACCTTCGACAAGGTCGGTGATCTCAGATTCGATCTCTTCCGGCGAAGCACCTGGATTTCGCGTTTGCACCGAGATCGTCGGCAGATCGATCTTCGGAAAGCGGTCGACTCCCAACGTAAAAAAGCTAAAACCACCGACGACCGTCAAAAACAGCACGATCACGGTTGCAAAAACCGGCCGATGAACACAAATTTCAGCTAACCATTGCATAAAACTCTAGTACTACGAGCTTACTTTGGCTCCTTCGAAAAGCTGATCGAGATTGCTTGTGGCGACGTTTTGGTCGGCGTCGACGCCGGTGACGATCTGTATCATGTCGCCTTCTTCTACGCCGAGTTGAACAGTTTTTAGCTTGGCAACGCCTTCGATAACGACGAATACTCGCTGCGACTGCGTGCTGGCGTCGTTATAAACAGCCGATTTCGGAACGAACACACCAGCGGTGCCGCCTTCGCGGGTTATCTTTGCTTGGACAAACATTCCGGAGCGAAGCAAATTGCCGTTGTTCTCGACCAAAGCCTCTACCATCGCCGAACGCGAGGTCGGATCAACTGCCGGATTGACCGCTGAAACAGTTCCGGCGAACTTTCGGTCCTTGTACGCGTCGACCTCAAGCGAAACGCCGCGGCCGCCAACGATGTAAGGAACGTCAGCCTCAGCGATCTGGATCTGGGCTTTCATCGGATTTGTCCGCAGAATTGTAGCAACGACAGACGAAGTCGAAACAAACTCGCCGACGGCAACCGGCCTCGCGCTTACATAGCCGCCAAACGGAGCTTTGATCGATGTATCGGCGAGATTCTTCTGTGCGTTCTCGAGTTGCGTGATCGCAGTTTGCACACCAGCTTGTGCGGTCAGGATCGCTTGGTTGCTTTGCTTAGCAGTATTTATCGCAGCCTCAAGCTGCTGCTTAGCATTGTTCGCACGTGAATTCGCAGTATCTCGTGCTGTCTTGAACTGCTCGTATGTTATCTCAGCAACGTCGCCGCTTTCCTTCAATTCACGATAGCGTTTTTCGTTTGCTTCCGCTTGTCGAAGTTCAGCCTGAGCCTGTTCGTAATTGGCATTCGCCGCCCGAACCTCGGGCACAACGGACGCATCAAATCTGTTCTTGTCGAGCAAACCGAGCCTAGCCTCAGCCTGTCGAACCGCCGACCTAGCGGAATTCACGGCTGCCTGCGCGATAGCGACTTGATAGCGAACATCACGGTCGTCAACCTTCGCGATCGTCTGCCCCGCACTGACAAAATCGCCGACGTCGATCGTTACACTCACGACCTTTCCGGCAACCTTTGGAGCGACATCTGACGATTCCTCGGCAACCAAACTGCCGGAGGCAGAGATCGTCGAACCGATCTCACGACCGACGCTGCGGCCGAGCGTGACTTGGATCGGCGGCTTTTCGGCCGATGCATTTGCGTTCGCACTGCCGCTGCCCTTACCGGACGAACATGCCATCGCGGTCGCTGAAAGTAAAGACAAAAATACGATTCGTTTGACCGATATGGACATAGTCTTCGTGTCTAAGTTCAATAGTTTATTATACTTGGGCACTTGGCCGAACCGCCGTTTTGTAAACTTTTGTCAATCAACGCAAAGGAACGGAAAGCAAAACGAGCCCTAAGCATTCGCGTTTCTGAATGCTATTATTACGAGAACGATAGGAGAAAAGTATGTTGGAAATCACCGCAACCGAACTAAAAGAACGTATGGACAATGGCGATGTGCAGCTAATTGACGTGCGTCAACCCGACGAATATGCCTTCGCGAAGATCGAAGGTGCCAAGCTAATTCCGCTCGGAGAAGTAATGGCGAGAATGGACGAATTCGACGCCTCGCAAGACTGCATAGTCCACTGTAAAATGGGCGGCCGCAGCGCTAAAGCGATCGAAGCATTGGAGCGTTCGGGCTACACCGGAAAACTCTACAACCTCGTCGGCGGCATCACTGCTTGGTCGAACGATGTAGATCCGACCGTACCGAGATACTAGTTAATTACTAAAACTCCAACTCGATCTCATCCGACATCCGCACGATCTCCATTCCGTCGGAGGCGTTGGTTCGGCATGAGATGACGCCTTTTTCTTTGTCGCCGTTCTTGATCCAAACTTGGCAATTTAGGCAGTCGCCATTCCAGCAGAAATCGCCGTAGCTGATGGTTTCCATCGAGAGAAACTGAAATCCGCGTAGCAGCGTATTGTTCTCAGGCACACTACATTTACGACCGACGATGTCGATCTCGACGAGCTTTTCGTAAGGTTGAAAGAAATCTTGCAGGTCCATCGCGGCGAAAAATCTCCGTGTAGAATGTTAATTTTGACTTTCCAGATTAGCCGTTTTGCTTTTGGCTAGATTATCTTATCCAAAAGGTGTAATTTTGAACAATGGCAATAGTAATGTACACGAAACCGGGTTGCCCGTATTGCCAGCAGGCGCGCGATCACTATAACCGAAGCGGTATCGCGTTCACCGAGTTCGACGCCCAGACCGACAAGGCCCGGCAGCGAGAGATGCTAGCGTTCTCGGGCGGCGATCCAACGGTTCCGTGCATTGTCGATGACGGAAAGTTCGTCGGCTCAGGCTGGGGCGATCCGCTTCGTGGCTGAACGGTACACATAGATTGAGCTGGCAGTTGGCCGGACACCTGATTTTAGATTTGAGATTTTAGATTTGGGATTCGCAATATCATTTCTGGCCTCGCGAACTCCAAAGGGTCTGTGTTGGTGACGGGACTTGAATCCGAGATCCAAAATCCCAGATCCAAAATCGTTTTATGATCGGTTCGCAGATCGACCAATACAAGATACTCGAAAAGATCGGTTCGGGTGGTCAGGGCACTGTTTATAAGGCCCTCGACACCAAGCTGAATCGACAAGCCGTCATCAAAGTTCTCCCTCCGGAACTCACGCAAAAGACTGCCAACTTCAAGCGATTCGAACGCGAGGCACAGCTTTGCTCACAACTCGACCATCCGAATATCTGTACGATCTACGACTTCAACGATGCCGATGGACTGTTCTATATCGCGATGCAGCACATCGAGGGCAAGAATGTCCGGCAGCTTGTCAACGGCCGTCCGCTCGAGCTAAAAAGTGCCCTTTCGATCGCCATCCAGGTCACCGACGCCCTCGCCTACGCCCATTCCAAAAACATAATTCATCGTGACATCAAAGCCGGAAACGTGATGGTCACCGAAAGCGGCCAGGCGAAGATACTCGATTTTGGGCTCGCGAAACTTGTCGAGGATGATTACGCCGACCATCATCCCGGCGGCGATAAGCACGAACTGACCGAACTCGGAATTCCATACGGCACAGCAACTTACGCCGCTCCTGAACAAGCACGCGGCGAACGTGCCGATCATCGCAGCGACATTTTTTCGACAGGTGTCTTGCTTTACGAAATGCTCACCGGAATTTGGGCGTTCCAAGGGAAAACGGTGATCGACGTACGCCATCAGGTATTGAACGGAACTCCGAAGCCGCTTGCCGAACAGCGAAAAGAAGCATTGCCCGCGGAGTTGCAAAAGATCGTCGATAAGGCTCTTGCGAAGGATCCGAAAGATCGATATCAGAAGATCGCTCAGACGCGTGACGACATTCGCGGCGTATTGCAATCGATCGCCGGTGCCCAGATAATGCCTGGCGACACGTACAAACCGTCGCATGCCGATGGCGGAACCGTAAAGCGAATGCTCAACTGGTTCACCGGCAAATCGACGCCTGAATCAACTTCGGTGGCGTCGACTTCGTTTAGTCAACCATCGTTCGCGCCGGACATTTCGATGACTGCGACCGGCACGGAGAAAAAGAGCGTCGCGATCTTGCCGTTCACAAATTTGAGCCAAGATCCGGCGAATGCTTTCTACGAATTCGCACTTGCCGATGCTGTAATTACGGAACTCGCGCAGATCCGCTCGATCATCGTCCGCCCTTCGTCGGTGATCGCAAAGTACCAAGGCAAAGAGATCGATCCGCGTGACGCGGGCAAAGAACTCCGTGTCCACGCCGTGCTTTCGGCAGGCTTTATTCGAGCCGGCGACAAGCTTCGTGTCACGGCTCAGTTGCTCGATGTGGTTTCCGGCGACATTCTCTGGAGCGACCGTATCGATGCCGAGGGCAGCGACATTCTTGCTCTGCAGGACGGCATCGCCCAACGAATTCTCGAAGGCCTGCGCCTTGAATTGACCGATCTCGAAGCCGAAAAACTCGGCAAACGAGCGACCGACAATGCCGAGGCTTGGGAAGAATATCTTCGCGGACGCGACAATTTCGGACGCTTCATTTTCCGCACTATCGACGCTGACGATTGCGATGCCGCGATGGCGAATTTCAAACGCGCGATCGAACTCGATCCGCACTTCGCATTGGCGTACAGTGGTCTCGGAGCATGTTACGCAAATCGCGTGTTCAAAGGACTTGGCGAGCCTGAGGATTACACATATGCCGAGGCGGCGTTCTCGAAAGCATTCTTCTACGACCAAAACGTCGTCGAGGCACGCGTCCTGATGGTTATGATCTACATGGCCCGCGGCGAAAAGAAAAAAGCCCGTAGCGAGATCGAATTGCTGCAAAAACAGTTCCCTAACGACGCTGCATTGTATTTTGTTACCGGCGTGATAAATCGGCTCGACGGCAAATACGAGGAATCGCTAAAGGCATTCGAGAAACTCTCGCGTCTCGACCCTGCGGCTCGCGCAGTTGCTGCGTACAATCGTGCTCGTGTATTCATCTACAAACGCGATTTCGAGCAAGCTCAGGCCGAATTAGATCGCGGATTCAAGGTCGAACCGAACCATCCGATGCTGCGGATCTTTCAGTCTGGCGTGCATTATTACGAAGGCAAAAAAGAACAAGCCATCGAAGAAATGGGCTTGGTATTGAAAGAAAACCCGCGAATGGACGGTATCAAACCGCTCTACGCGATCTACCTTGCCGGTAGCGGCCGCCCTGACGACGCTCGTGCCCAACTGACCGAAGACGCACTGTCGCTGTCACGTTCGGATCACGACATGGCATATTGGGTCGGCGCAACCTACGCGATTCTCGGCGACCACGACCTCGCCTTCAAATGGCTCAACAAAGCCGTTAAGCTCGGCAACCAAAACAAACCACACTTCGAAAACGACATCAATCTCGCTTCACTTCGCGAAGACGAACGCTGGCAAGAGCTAATGGCGAAAATGAATACGGGTGACTAAAAACAAAACTTATGAGCGATCTCCTTGGCTTGAACGAAGAAAAAGAAACGACTGGAAACGACTCTACGACTCCGTCGGGATTCGACCCTGCTTGGGAAGCAACTGCTAAAAGCGGTGCGAACTGGTTCTATTGGATCGCGGGACTGTCGTTAGTGAATTCTTTGGCGTTTGTCTTTGGCGCTAATTTTTCGTTCCTCGCGGGCCTCGGCATTACTCAGGTCGTCGAAGCATTGATCGTAGTTTCGATCGAGAACGGTGCCCCATCGATGCTAAAAGGATTCGCAATTGCCTTTGACGTCGTGGTGTTTGGCGTATTTGCACTGTTAGGCTACTACGCTAACAAGCTGTTTACGGTCGCGTTTGTGATCGGCATTGTGGCCTACGTTATCGACGGAGCACTGGTCCTGGCCGTGGGGTCTATCGCCTCAGCCGCATTCCACGCATTCGCACTTTTCTTCATCGTCCGAGGATTCCTAGCCTGTCGAAACATCAAGAAATTTCAGCAAGCACCTCCGATCCAATCGCCGCCGCCGCCGCCAGTTTTTGGATAAAACTCTCAGCTGGAAAGAGGAACGCTTCTAACTCGGGCAATCTTTGAAAAAAGCGATCGAATGAGTGCACCTACGATCCAAGTGCATACATACGCATCTTCAATTCGGTCAATTCGGTCCACAACTCCTTTGCGGTAGGCAACTTACGAAGTCTGATCAACAACTGCTCCGAAACAGAATCTGGAGCTGTTCTGGTCATTTCAACTATCTCGTTCAACAGTCTGGTTCTACCGTCGATCCCTTTATAGTCGTAAGTAATTACAGCACCGAGTTTCCGGCCTACCGAGAACAGCCATTGCTGTTTCGGGGCGATCGCAAGTTCCGCTGCGATCTGATCGTAGATCTTTGCGTTCCATTCACGCCGCGAACCGTTTCGCTCTGGATCGTATATCGCTAACTGTTCCTTAAACACCGCAAACGCACTTGGCAAGTGGTCTCCGATATCTTCGTTTGTCGAGCGAAATCCAAGTTCAAGCCAATTAAACTCATCGCGAATGTAGTTATAAGTAATTATTCCCGACACCCAAACCGGAGTGTCCGATAGCGTTGTCGGCACGAATGTAGATGAACGTGCGGCATCTTCGGAAGCTTTGAGCAAAAGTGGATGTCCCGAGACTGCGTTTGCTTCACTCACGCATCCTCTTGGATCGATCTTGATTTGAACAACGACCAGACCGGAGGCCCCAACCGCTCGACCGGCGGCAGGGTACATAGGCTTCGGCAAGGTCTCGGCTCGACCATTCAAAACACCAAACGATACGATACGATGGTTCTTCGGAGGTATCATTTTTGCGACGATCGAGCAATCAACGCGTTTCCCTTGCGCCGTTGCGGCTGATTCGAGCACGAAAGACGCTAATGCGATCAAAAGTACGAAACTAATTCTCTTCATTTTTTTCTCTAGATGGTTAGACACCAAGCAATTGTGACTTGTTCCAACAATTTTCGAGAATACAATTTGTTTTCGCACGTAACGGAAAGTGATATAGAGAGCTTCGTCATCTTCGGCGCTATCAAAAATAACGTAGACCGCGATACTATTTATGATACACTGTTTTAGAGACGTGACACAATCTTGCGTCGGGATCTTTGAAAATCTATAGTTGGCAGCCCGGATTGGTGTTTGTTCGAACTTCTTGGATTATTTGGAAAAGGGTGAGTGTCTAGTCCTGAAATATTTTTTTTCAAAATAGGCTAGAATTGGCTGTATTGTGGCTGTAAGTGCACTATATTCAGTATGTTACACGTTCCGCAGAGTCGCGGAACGCCGGCGGAACGCGGACGAAACGTCGAGGTATAGTTTTGCGAGGCAATCGCTGTAACTATTTGTTAGAAAATGGCTTACAGGCATTTAGTGAACTGACGTGTTTCGAACGGACAATTTTCGTGAAACATTACGCGGACAGCAAGAACGGCACGAACGGCGCGGACAGCGCGTTTCAGAACCGCCTGCGTTAGCGTGCGGCACTGAAGATTCGGCGAAATGAGCGTCGATTTGATGCGAGAGTTACGCTTCGCGGAGCATTTCGTTGGCGTGAAACAGCGTCGATGAAACAGAGCCTTGAAAGCCGCCCGCTTACGCAGACGGTTCTGACTTTTCAAACACAAACTCATTACACCCCAGCCCGACGCCACCTGATGTTACTTTAGTCATGGTGAAGCCGCGTTTTTTGTAGAATTCGAAGATCTCGTCGACGGTTGCTACTTCGTACGGAAAGCCGCCGACCCAGTCGATGATGTCGTGCCAGCGGTTCATGCCGCGGCCGTTTTTGTATCGGGTCCAGGAATGGATGTATTCGCTCGGTTTGATACGAACGAGGCTTGAGACGATCTTTTTCGCTTCGTCGGGTGCTGATACAGCAATGGCAAACGGTGTTTTGAGAACCCCGGGGAGACGGCAATATGTCTTCTTGATCCAATGCCAGCGACGAGCCTGCGAACCTGTGTCGTTGTAGAGTGCGATGAATAGTTTGCCGCCGACGGTGGTCGGAATGACGGCATTTTCGAGCGCTTTCCACATCTCGCCGGTGTGGTGAAGCACGCCCCACGAGTACACGACATCGAATTTGCCGAGGCTTGTCACGTAGTCGGCATCGAGAGCCGAGCCTTGCTCGACACGCCAGTTTGGATCGTTTGGAAAGTACCGGTTGCGAAGTTCCTGAGTGCAGGCAAACGAATTCGAGTCGAAATCGAACGAGTGAACACGAGCTCCAAGCTTGCGAGCGGCAAGGGAGAACAGTCCGCTGCCTGAACCGATATCGAGGAACGATTTGCCTTCGAGGCTATCGACCTCAAGCATCGATTTTAGCGATTCGACCGCGGTTGCAATGCGTTCGTCGTCCAGAACCGCAAGAAAAGCGGCCCAGTTTTTGCCGAATTCAAAACGCTCGCCGGCAGCGACTTCGCTGCTGTGTTGAGCCGAAATTGTGTCTGTCGTCATCGTGGCACTCATATAAAAACCAAATGAGCGGGCTAAGCTCTCATCAAGAATACGCCCAATAGACCGCAGATTTCACATATTCTCCGCCAACTAATTGCCAACCTCGACGAGACAACCACCACCACATCGGCGACGGATCGTCATCTGCAAGCGGAGCGTGTTCGATGCCGATCTCAATTCCGGAATCTGCGAACATTCGTTCGAATGTCCGATACGCCCGACGCGAGTGATAGGACGACGTGACGATCAGGACTGATCTTAGATTCGCAGCTTTTGCCTCGGCGGCCATCGCCTTTGCTTCGTCGTCGGTTCCTTTCACAACGCCGTCGAGGACACGGATCGAATCTGCGAAAACGCCATTCGCGATCAGTTCACGTCGTTCCAGTTCGAGATATGGAATGTTCCGCTTCTCCGCGACCGACCAACCGCTGCGTTCGCCATCGTTCGTCAGATAGATTACGGGAATTTGCCGTTCGTGATAAAGCTCGGCCGCTTTGCGGCATCGTTCGGGGTACTGAGATGAACCGGCGAGGACGACGATCGCATCAGGTTTCTCGATCGTCTTTTGAAAGATCAGATGGTTTGCGAGCAGTGGTGCGAAAACGAGCCACAAAATACAAAGGGCCGAAAAAGTGAT
This sequence comes from uncultured Acidobacteriota bacterium, assembly GCA_937871585.1. GTDB lineage: Bacteria > Acidobacteriota > Blastocatellia > Pyrinomonadales > Pyrinomonadaceae > OLB17. The sequence goes on from CALMPJ010000048.1 coordinate 11,229, forward strand.
AAGAATATAACGCGTCCTTCTCACTGCGACTTTGCATCTTTGCGTCTTTGCGTTGAAATAATGCAGCGAAGTTCATCAACCTTCGCTTCCCAACTTTCGTGACGAATTCGGTCGCTGACTTCGGCTCGCGGCTTTGGTGAAGCGATCGCTTGTTCGATCTTCGCGATGAAGTCATTGTGATCGACACCGACAAGACAGTCTTCGAGAACACGAACTTCGGGTATGTCGGTCGAGACAACAGGCAAACCGGCGGCGAGATATTCACGAACCTTGAGCGGATTCGCTGCAAGCGTTAAATCATTGATAGCAAACGGATTAAGAGCCACGTCGAATGCAGCACAGTACGCCGGAAGCTCGCTATACGGCTTGCGTCCAAAGCGATAAATATTCGGAATGCCGTCCAGTATCTTGATCTTTTGCTCGGCATCGACGCTTGTCTTGCCGATCAGAACGACCGAGCCGTGCGCGAAATGTTCGGCGGTCTTCTTTATCAATTCGAAATCGACCCAATCCGCGAGCAAACCGTGAAATCCGATAATAGGCCGCGGCAGATCTCGCAGTTCTATCGGAACGTCAAGGTTGCCATCGATCGCAGTTCGAAAGTGGTTCCAATCGGTTCCGTGGCGAATGATGTGCGTTTCGGGATTGAACTGCTTCTTCTTCTCAAAAAGAACTTCAGCGGAAACGACGACGAGATCGCTCTTGCGAAATAGTTCTTCTTCAATGTCTTTCAGTGCTGCGTTTCCTGTGAACGCGGTATACTCATCGACACAATAGTAGATCAGTTCGCTCTCGCCGAGATGCCCAGCGACCATTCCGGCGGCCGGATTGAAGACCATGTTAACGACATTCGAAAAGCCAAGGTCCCGCATCGCTTTCTTAACCTGACGAATGAGGTATTTGCGATTCGCAGCGACGATCGTTTCGTTGCCGTATGCAGGTATCGCGAACGGATTTAGCACATGAATATTTGGCTCAACCTCGCGGACCGGCTCAAAGAAACTCTTTATTTTCTTATATATACGCGAAGCGTCTTTGGCAGACGCCGTGGGCATTCGGTTTGCGATCGAGTTGATCCAAAGAATTCGATTGTCGCGTGCCAACACTCGCATCAAGTGCGTTTTCGACAACGGATCGCCGGTCCAATCGTGCGAAAAACAAAGTATGTCGCGGCCGCGAAGCTCGCCGGATGCGTCGATCTTTTCCAATTTTGGCATTGCTGTCATTATCTTGCCATTAGTCCGCTCAAACGGCTACGTACGCCCGACGGTAGCCGTCGATAAGCGCCAACGCCTGCCGCCATCGCCAACTCGCGGATCTCGTGTTTTTTGATGATGCTCATATCGCGCCGATATCGATACGTCGTCTTGATCTCACCGCCAAACCGTCGCAAAAACAGGTTCGAGCCGCCCATTGAAAAATGAGTAAATCCCGATTCGCATGCCCATTTTATCGCGTGCCAAACCAACACATCGTTTGGCCTGAGTCGCTGAAATTCGGGCTTCGAGTTGTTCGCAGCATATTCGACAACACCATTCGCAGCAAACCGAAAGAAACTGCCGGCGACGACATTGCCATCGACCTTTGCTATAAATGTACGGCGATTCTCTCGTTGAGCGATCGACAATTGAAACATCTCAAAAGCATCAGGTTGATGGCCTTTGGTACGGTTCCAATCGCAGTGTAATTTATATAGCTCGGCTGTCTCGCTCTTGGTTTCGATCTCTTTGATCTCAAGCAAATTCGACCGCTCGGCCTTTCGTATCTCATTTCGGCGAGTTTGTGAAAATCCTGCGAAGATGGCTTCACTTCCCTTTGCAAGATCGAGAATTACGACTGACATCTCGTCAGTGCTGCTGCTCGATCTGAAGCCTGCGGCCGATAATTCGTTCCACGAAAAGATCTCGATCAGCGACGCCGCGGGAAACGCCTCGGTGACGCCCGCGATCAGCGAACGTGTCGCTTCGCCCGAATCGATGCCTCGTCGGAAGGCTATTTGTGGCCTCGAGAATAGTTCTGATGAGAGTGGGCTGGCGTTCGAAACACCCGTGAGAACTGCTTGAAATTCGCCCTCGCCATCCACCGCTGCGACGGCGAAACGGTCCGCGCGAACGCAAGGATCGAGGAAATAATTCGGCGTCGAGTAATGTGTCGCGAGATCGGCATCCGTTAGAAAGGAGTCCCATTTCGAATAGGTTTCGCTGTCAGGAAATGATTTGATGACGAGGTATTTCATTTTCCTTCTTCGCCGTCAAAAAACCGTCGCTGCCAGATCTCGAAATTGACCAACGCCCAAATTCGCTCGTCGTGATTCTCGCCGGCGTTGTGCCTTGCGACCAACGATCGAACAAACCTCTCGTCGAATATTCCGCGTTTCGTTGCACGCTCGCTAAGCACATATTCGTCAACAATATGTTTGAATTCGCCACGGAACCACTGCCCGACCGGCACTGGAAAGCCCATTTTTGGACGGTCGAGAATTTCCGTCGGCAAGATTCCCTTCATCGCCTCGCGAAGTATCCACTTCGTCGTGCCTCCGCGAAGCTTCATCTTTCGCGGCATCTTCGCCGAGAATTCCGCTAGTTTGTGATCGAGAAACGGCACACGGCTCTCGATCGATGCCGCCATCGACATTTGATCTTGCTTCATCAGCAGTTCGTGAAGATACGTTTTCGTGTCGGCGTACAAGAGTTTATCAAGCGTATCTTGGGCGTCGGTTTTTTCGAGCCATGAATTCTGACGAACGAACGGATTCTCGCTATCGAACTTTTCACGTGTCTCGCGGGCAAACAACTCACGCTGCATCGCTTGCGGAAACACGCCGAAGTTGTCTAAGAAGAGACTCTCTATATCAGAATCGCGTGTCAAAAATGTTCGACTAAGCTTTCCGCCAAGCCCGCCGGGCAGCGTCGCAACACCGCCGCGTACGGCGTTTCTTAAGAATGAAGGTGTCACGCTTTCATACTTTTCGCCGTATTCGAGCAGCTTAAGCGTCTTGGCATAGCGGCCGTATCCCGCGAGCATCTCGTCGGCACCTTCGCCGGTGAGAACGACTTTTACGTGTTCTGATGCGAGTTTTGAGACAAAATACAGCGGCACGCTGGCGAGAAGACCGATCGGCTCGTCTTCGTGCCAAACCAGCTTCGGCAACTCGTCAAAAAATTGCTGCGGCGTGATCGTGATCTCGTGATGATCGGTGCTAAATGCGCGGGAAACGAGCCGTGCGTATGTGAGTTCGTTGGCATCGCGTTCATTGAAAGCAACCGAAAACGTCTTGATCGGCTCCGATACCATCGTCGACATTACGCCCGCGATCGCCGACGAATCGATGCCGCCCGACAAGAACATTCCCAGCGGCACATCTGCCATAAGCCGCAATCGAACAGCCTCGCGAAACATCTCGCGCCAAGTGTCGACGTATTCGCGGTCCGAAATCTCTTCGTGCTTTGGCTCGTATTTCAGATCCCAATATTCGCGAATGTCGAGTTTGCCGTCACTCCACATCAAAGTGTGGCCGGGCAACAGGCGTTTGACGCCGGCATACAAAGTCTCGTCGCCGCTCGTCCCGTGATTGGCGAATTGATCGGGAAGAGCGTTGAAATTGATCTCCGGCGTGATGCCGCCGGCTTCGAGAATGGTCTTGATCTCGCTGCCGAAATAGAGATTTCCTTGCTGATCGAGAACGTAATACAGCGGTTTCACACCAAAACGGTCACGAGCGATGAACAGCTCACGTGTCCGTTTATTCCATATCGCGAAGGCGAACATTCCGCGAAGATGCTCGACACAATCGCGTCCATACTGCTGGTAAAGATGAAGGATCGTCTCGGTATCGCTTCGATTCTCGAACGTGTGACCGCGTGCCGTTAGGTCTTCGCGGCTGTCGTTGTGGTTGTAAACCTCGCCGTTGTAGACAACTACGAGATCGCCGAACATCATCGGTTGGGCACCATGAGCGACGTCGACGATACTCAAGCGACGATGTCCGAGTCCGACATTGCCGTCGACAAAAACGCCGCCGTCGTCCGGCCCGCGATGATGCTGCACGTCGCGCATACGCACGAGAACGTCGGCGTTTACTTGCCGTCCGTCACGCGTAGAAAATGCAATGCCGTTTATACCGCACATACCTTTGTTAGAAACGTTGAATTCGGGAGAAATCGAAGTAAAATCTGCGGCCCGTTGCGGCCTGTGAATAAATAGATTGAACGGGCAGGCAATTCCACGATTATTTCATCTAAATTGTTGGATTCTATGGCGTTTTGGGTCTTTAATTAGCTGTGACGACGAGCATGATGCAAAGTGCAACAATGAACATCAGACCGAGAACCGCTAAGGCCAAGACCGGCGTGCCGCGATTTGCGATCGCCGGCGTGGTCATCACCGTCTTGGTTGGCGTTGCGGCAACACTTGGTTTCGATTGGTATTCGGGCAAGCTCGGCATCGTTGGCCCGCATTTTGAGATCGAACAAACCGCAACCGGAAAGGTCATCAAGGTTCCACCGGGCGGCAATATCAATGCTGCAATTGCTAAAGCGACGAGCGGCGACATTATCGAATTGCAAGCCGGAGCCACCTACGTCGGCGAAATAAAGCTGCCGAAAAAAGACCTCACCGATTTCATCACGATCCGAACTTCCGCTCACGCTCAGCTAACGCCCGACGTTCGCGTTTCGCCAAAGGACGCACCGCTATTGGCAAAGATCGTAACGCGAACGGCCTATCCCGCGATCTCGGCTGCAAATGGTGCTCATCACTATCGGTTCGTGGGCGTCGAGGTTTTTCCCGACACCAAGACCTTTATCTACAATCTCATCTCGTTTGGCAGCAACGAAACGGCGGCTAACATTCCGCATAGTCTTGAGATCGACCGTTCGTATATTCACGATTCGGACAAGGGCATTTCGCGTCGCGGCATTGCTCTGAACAGCGGCGACACTGTGATCAAAAACAGCTATGTCGAAGGTTTCGCCGGCCCGAACGAAGAAACGCAAGGCATCTGTGGCTGGTCAGGCACGCGTAACGTGTCCATTATCAACAATTACATCGAAGGCGGCGCAGAGAACATTATGTTCGGCGGCTCTGATCCGCAAAGCCCGGACCTGATCCCGCGAGACATCGAAGTTCGCGGAAATCATCTGTCCAAGCCAGAAGCATGGAAAACCGGCGTGACGGTCAAGACGCTATTTGAGCTAAAGAATGCGAAGAATGTTAAGTTCATCGGCAATTTGCTTGAGAACAATTGGAAAGGTCCGGCATTTCGAATAACCGTTCGGAATCAGGATGGTCGAGCTCCGTTCTCGACAATCGAGAACGTCGATATCCGCGACAACGTCGTCCGAAACATCGCGGACGGCATCAACATTCTCGGCCGCGACGACGGCGAAAAAAGCGGAACGCTCAAGAATCTCGTGATCGAAAACAACCTCTTCCTCGATCTTCGCGAAGGCCCGGGCATGGAAGGCGGCGGCTATTTTATTCAAGCCGCGTCGGGCGAGAACGTCACGATCTCCAACAACACGGTCTTCAATTCCGGTAACATCACGACATTCTACGGCGAGATTCCCGTTGGCTTTGTCTTCCGTGATAACATCGTCGGACACGGAAACTACGGCATACACGGCCCGATCGATATGAAAGCCGAATCGACAAGATCGATGTTTACGAACAATCTGATCATGAATCTCAACGGCGTTCCAACGAGCGATTACGCCTTTCCGGGCGGGAACACGATGATCCAAACTTCGCGTGAAATAGGATTTGTTGACTTGGCCGGCGGAGATTTTCGGCTGTCGGCAAACAGCAAATTCCGAGGCAAAGGCCGTAACGGCAGAGACCACGGTGCGGCATTACCGCCGCTGAAATAGCTGTTCGTAAACTTCGATCACTCTCGAAATTCCATCAACATTCTCACTCGGCTCCGGCCTTTTCGAAGACAAAGCGGCATCGATGGCATCGACCAATTTTCCGGGAGCGTGTTCGCTCAGAAGGTGAACGCCCGCCGGTCGCATTCCGTTGTCGCTGGCTACGACCGGCGTACCGAGATGGAGAGCCTCACGAACGGAGATCGCGTCGCCGTCGAATAGCGTTGTTCGCAGCAGCACATCGGCCTTATCGATCAAATGTAGAACCTGCTCGTGAGGCACGTTCCCGGCGAGACAAATTTTGTCGCTCAGCCCGGCATTGGCGATCTGAGATGCAGTCACATCCCGCAGTGAACCATCGCCCACTATCATCAATCGCGCGTCTTCAAATCGATCTGCGATCGATGACATTGACCTAACGAGGAAAGACGGATCGTAATCGCGTTCGAGGCCGCCGACGGAAAGCAGGAACGGCCTCGCACTGGCAGCGAGTTCGTCCAAATCGTCTTTCACGACAACATTCGCATCGGGCATTTGCGGGGCAAATGGGACGATAACATCAATATTCGCAGCATTTACACCAAAGCGTACGAATACGTCTGCAATCGCATCGTTTACTGCGACAAGTCGCGAGAAGCTCCGAAATACCGTTCCCGAAAGCGAAATACTCTTTGCGTTCTTGGCGGACTCAGTGAGCGGATACGCACCCGAATGAAGAGTTAAAACAGACCGACCGCGAGCGAACTGCGACGCAGCCAATGCAAGCCCGAGAACTCGCGTCGTAACTTCGCCGCCGACATGAAGGTGGAGAACATCGAAATCGAGCGTAGCCAGAATTTTGAGCAATGCCGCTGGCGACCGTGGCCTGAGAACATCGCCTCCTTCGCCCTTTGTTGTCGCGATGAGTGTGCACCGATGGCCATTCTCGATCAACTTGTCGCGGATCGCAAGTAGATTGCGGCTGACTCCGCCCTCGGGCGGCGGCACAGGGCCGAGTTGTACGACGTGCATCTGCTTCATCGGCCTAATACCTCATCGTAGAGTTTCAATGTGTTTCGCAATTGCGAATCCAATGAAAACCGCTCGGAAACCATTGCCTTTCCGTTCTGACCAAACTCCTTGGCCCTATCAGCATCGCCCGCAAGTTTCGCGAGGTATTCCGTGAGAGCAGCATCGTCATTCGGCTCGACAAGATATCCGTTCACATCAACGTCGATGATCTCTGCGGCTCCGCCTACATTTGTCGCAACGACCGGCAGAGCGGCGGCCATGTATTCAAGGAGCGAGTTTGAAAAACCTTCTGCATCTGAGGTCAACACGCCAGCAAACGAAACTCCGAGGATCGAAGGAACATCGTCACATCGACCAATGAAATGAACGCGCTCTGCGACGCCAAGTTCGGCTGCCATTGCCTCAAGTGATGGACGTAGTTCACCTTCACCCGCGACCACAAAATGCACATCATCATTCTCGAGTCGAGCAGCGGCACGGAGCAGCATCGGAATATTCTTAACGTCATGCCGCAGATTTGCGACGATCGTAACAAACTTGATTTCGGCTCTGTCAGGCAAACCAAGCCGTGTAACAACATTTGCACGAACCGCAGTTCTCGAAAATCTATCCAAATCAAGTCCGTTGTATATCACGCGAATTTTCTCCGGTGTCACGGTTCGTTGGGTCAAATACGAACGAACAGCGTCGGAGTTAACGACGATCGCATCGGAACGAGAGAATGCGAGCTTCTCGATGCGGTCCTGCATCTCCGTTCGCATTCCGCCCGTTTCTCGTTTTGATGAAATGAATCTGCAATGCCGTGCGAAGAATGTCGCTGCCATTCCAAACACATTTGTGTAGAAATCGTGAGTATGAATTATGTCTATCTTATTGTCGTTAATGAACTTAGCACACCGCCGGGCTTGCTTTAGGAAACCAACGCTAAAGAATGATTCGATCGCGAATTCGGCAATTTCGTCACTGTAAAACGTACGAACGTGGTCGAGCAAGACGCCGCTTCGATCCATTGCGGCAAGTCTAACATCATAAGTTTCATCCGCGATCAAAAGCCGCGAAAGCTGAACAGCCTGGCGTTCGCTGCCGCCATTGTTAAAGCTGCCGATCAGTTGTAATACGCGCGGTTTCACTTACCTCAAGCTTGTACTATACCGCGCACTCCGTCCGAACTGATATACAGCTCGCGGCCCAGCCTGCGGATAGTTGCGGACGCGTGATTCTCGTCGCCCTCGAACGTATCGTCGCCGTCGAGGACAAATCGATTACCGTCGATCAATACATATTCCTCGGGCCGAGCGTCGCCTTTGGCGAGACGTGCCCAACTGAATTTGAAGTTCGTGTCGAACAGTTCGGTCGTGACCAACTCACCGTCTCCGGCGACAAAGATGTCGTGAAATTCGCCATGATCGATGATGAACGCGCGGCCATTCGGTATCTCGATCTCTTCGACCGAAACGCCCGAGCCGCCTCGGCCCGTTGATAAGATGAATGTAAAAAATTCCTGCTTGCCGTGACCTGCAGTTGTATACCGTAATAGCGGAGCGTTGGTTTTGCGGCCATATTCGGTCGAAACCCAACTCTCATTCTGCTGCCATCGTCCGCCGTCTGCGAACACGAACAGCCGATGGTCGTCGTCGCCGGTAAAGGTCGAATCAGCAGAAGTACCTGCGTCGATACCGACGTTGTAATGGAAATTCAGCTCATACGCGTGATTTCCGCGAGCCTCGACTTGATCGCGAATTATGGCGTAGTCACCTCGCAAGAATAAAATGTCACGCTTGTGCTCTGCTCCATCTTCGATAGACGAAAATCCACGGACGCCTCCCGAAAAATAGTCGAATCGCGGCTCTGAAATATCTTTCAGCCACTTCGTTTCCCCACGGTCCTGCCAACTGAATACACCGCCCGGCGTACTCGATGAGTGGTCGTCGATCGTGATCGTATTATGTGCCGCAGTCTCTCGAAACAGGTCGCGCATCTCGCGAGATTCGTGATAGGAAAACGTTCCCGGATCGACCAGTTTTGTCTTTCCGAGGACGGCGGCTTCGACCGACATCGCATCCGCATGACCGTGAGCTCCGGACATCGCACCGACCTCGCCGCAATCGACAAGTAGAAAATTGTCGGTCGGCTCCCAGCCGTCGCGCATAACCATATAGCCGCCGTCGCGAAATACGCGTGACGGCGATGCCGGTTCGGACGAACTTAAGCCTCGGTAATAGTCAACACCGGCCGTTCCGAGCAGCCAAAATATCTCGTTAAGTTTGTCGCCCGCAACGAACTTGAGATCGCCTCGACCTGTCACGGCCGAGCCGAGAGCAAGCGAACCTCGGTGATCGTTTGGCTTCTCAAACACAACAGGCAATGCCCTTCCGCCGTCATCGTCACCGATCATCGGCGTAGTGCCGTCGGGACGCGTGAAGTACATCATTGCGTCAAGAGCAGCCGCATAGCGAGCGTCAACCTCGGCATTTCGTTTATCGTAAGCCTGCTTTTTCTGAAGGCTCCGCAGCGTGAGAAAGTGCGAATAAAAATCTACTGTGTATCGGTGATACCAAGTGCTCTGCTCGAAATAAATGCCGTCGGCATAGATCTGACGCGTCGCCTCGGATAGCAAGATATCTTCGCCAAGCTTTCGCCAGTGCCGAGCTCTCTGCATGAACGGCAATTGAGTTCCGAGATAGTAAAGTCCGAGAGCCTCACCGGTAAGGTGCGTGTTCGGGCTGTAGTATTTCGAAAGATATCGCTCGATGTGTCGGCCGTGCTGATGCAGCACTTTGAGCATCTTTTTGAAAAGCTCAACGGTTAGAGCGTCCGAATGTCGGAAAAACTGCATCGACCAGATCCAAGACATCGCCCGGAACGATACTTCCAGGCTGCTAACCCAATTCACGCCGTAGCCGCAAGGGTTTTGCTCGATCCACGATTCGACGTTATCGGCAAAGACCCGCGCGTACTTTTCATCGCCGGTGAGCAAATACGCAACGCCTAGCGTGAAGAAATGCTGGTGACGATTCAGTTCCCAAACGATCTTCTTGTCGCCGGTTTCGGTCGCATCTAGCTCGTCAAACTGCCGCCAATGCAGCGGCGGCGAGCGATGTCCGGAAACGGGCTCGAGATGCCAATCAACCTCAGTTCCGACGAACAGGTCTTTGTACGCCAGCAGATCGATGCGGCCATCAGCGATCAGTTCGGCTTTCGAGACAAACTTCGCACTGACATCTTCGCCGACCGTGGCATTGAAATTTGCCGCGGTATCGCCGACAAACGATTTGAAGAATTGCTCGTCCGCATTCTTGTAGAATTTCTGCCACAAGCTTTCGCCTATGATCGGCGAGCGTCCGAACTGGGCCGCATCAACGAGCTTCTTGAACTCATCGTCCGACGGCAGTTTTGTGCCGAGCCCCATTTGGTCCGAATAGGCGGACACCGCCTGTCCGCCGCGCGAGATCAGTTCGCCGACACTGCGTCCGCGGATCTTGCGAATTGCCCTTAATGGTCTTGAGATCGGACTTGCACTCATCATAATGATTCTAGCTCGACATTATCGGCTTTAGTAAAAAATTCCTGTACTGATTCACTTCGCCGGTCTTCCCCTGCGAGATCGCCATTGCGATATTGTATGCCTCGCGAGCGGATGTAAAGTGAACTGAGTATTTGCCGGTCTTGGCTCCTCGTTCGACGATCTCGCCAAAGAATCGCGCCGCTTCCTCGCCGATCGAATGTGCCTGATCGTAGTCAAAGAAGCCGTGACAGTAGAGTTTGATAAACACAACGTCGCTGCGGCCGGCGACGGTCACGTTCGCCGACATCCATCGATCAAATCGCGACATCGAGTACGGCTGATTTGCAGCTAAAACACCGTCATCCAGCCTCGGAAGCGGCATTCCGCCAAATCGTTTTGGGAAGTAAAAAACTAACGGACCGGTCATCAGCAGCGGCGATTCCGGCATCGACGAGCCGACCTCGAAGCGTCGACCAACTCGATGAGGAACCGGTCGGCTCAGGTCACCTCCGGCCTCGTAGATCTTGTTCAGCATCGAAACTTGCGACCTGTCTGGGGCGGACGGCAGCGTCATATCCAAGTAACAGCCGGTGTCGCGGAGGATCTCGAATTCGTTATCGACACCGCAATGTTTCCCTTTACATGAGTTTCCCAAAGCGAGATTGCCGTGAACGAACGCGTATTTAGGATCAGGATCTTCGTCGAATCGAGATAGTAGTTTGTGACGTCCGGCCAACGTGTCACGGAAATCGGTCAACATGTTCTGCAAGTATTCCGGCGTGTCCGTTCCCGGATCGCCGTGGTGGAGATGAACTTCTGTCTCGCCCAGGCCTTCGACCTGCATTTCGGCCATTATGTCGAGAATGTCGGCATCATATTGTTCCGCAGGATAGAAATTCGTGTGTCGAAACTTGGTTCCATCTGAATCTACAACAGCGTTTCCGGTTTCTCTTGCCATCGTATGAAACTTCCGCAGTTGTTCGACCTGGCCCTTTTTGTCGAGGAACGGCCCGTCGTTCCACGCCGGCTCAAAATGATCGGCTACCGTTATCACGACTTGCTTCTTTTCGAACGCTGTCATTTCGAGACGCGACCTCAAACGAGAAAACGGATAACGTACGATCCACGGAAGGTTTGTCGGCAGCTTTCTTAAGATGGAGGCATTGTGTGTCATACGTGGCCTCCTTCAGCAGCATTCTTGCCGGAAAAACGACTTGGTAACAATCGTCCGATGATGCTACGGAACATGTCCTTTTCTTCGTCTTCGATCAAACCCATTAACAGTGCAGTTGAAATGTAGATCGTGCCAAAAACCAATCCGGAGATCGAGAGCACGAATGCTCCGCCAAAGAAATTCAGAACACTAAGTTGATTTGTATGCAGCACATCGACTGCAAAATTCTCTCCGGCGGAAAGCAAGTAATCTTTGATCTCCCAATAGACAAAATATGTAACGATGCCGGCAATAGCGGCGGCGACTGCGGTCTTTGCGATCACACGCAATTCAGTCAATTGGCTAAGCCGGATCTGGAGTTTTGAGATGACCATTATCTCGGCGACAAACTTTTCGACGATGATCGCGGCAACTGCGATACCGATGATCTGCGTCATTCCAAGCTGCGGCAGATATGCGAAGTAGATCGCAACGACAGCCGTGAGAATTGCGACACGAGCGATCAGAAACTTTCGTCCAAGCTCCTTGAACGAACGTATCATCGGATCGGTGATCAGAATGCTGAACGGTAGGAGCGTGATATTAATGACGAAGACCGAAGCACTCGCTTCAAAATTCTTTGTAAACAGCGTAACGATGAATGTCTGCGACGTTATCAGCAAAAATGCGTAGATCGGGAAATAAAAGAACGACAGCTTCTGCATCGCCCTGATCGTCAGACTCACCATTTCTTCGCGTTTGCC
>CALMPJ010000049.1 GCA_937871585.1 uncultured Acidobacteriota bacterium
CCATCGATAACAGCGGCAGATGCTCGGGCGAGAGTCGAATCGACATTACCTACGATCGCGATGATAGGCACCGAGCGGTGTGCAAGCGAAGGCAGAATTGCGAGCAATTCGTCTGTCTCGCCGGAGTTACTGAGTGCAATGACAACGTCACCACTCGCAACGACGCCGAGACCGCCATGCAAAGCATCAGACGGATGCAAGAACACAGCCATCGTGCCGGTACTGGTCATCGTCTGTGCGATCTTCTCAGCAATGGCACCGGACTTGCCAACGCCGGCGACGACGACTTTGCCGCTGCAATTGATGATCAGATCGATAGCTCGACGAACATCATCAGCGGAAAGCGCTGACGACGCACGTGCGATCGCGGCCATCTCGACCTCGAGAATTTCCCTTACTCGTTCAACGTTTGGCATTACTCAGCAAAGAACTCGCGTTTGTTTTTCGTTACATAATCCTCGATCTGTTTGATGGTCTTGAACTCGTCCAAATTCGCGTTCGCTTCTTCGTTGGTAATGTAGCCTTTGCCAACATTCACATATATCGCGTTTGTCGGATATGAATCTTTAGCACCGAGGCATCGGCCCGCGACCACGACATCTGTTTCGTTATCGCCATTGAGATCTTTAAAGGAAACGGCCTCGACCCAGCAGGCTTCCTGACCGCCAAAGGCATCAGGAAACTCGAACATCTGTTTGCCGTCGCGGTAGATGTAAAACTTCGATCCGCGAGGCACATCCTTCGCGTCGACCATATCGTCTTTGTTCGCAAAGGTTACGAAACACGAACCTTGATACGGCATATGATCGAACGGAAACGATTGCTTGGCGACAAAAACCTTGCCCGGCATCGAGAACGACGAACAGTCCTGTTTAGCTGCCGCGGCAGTTGCCGCAACCGAAGGCGAAGTCGCGGTGTTTGCTGTCTCAGCAGGCTTTGAATTCACATTCGAATTGGCGTTCTGCGTGGCGGTGTTTGTTCCAAAATTGAACGTGCAGCTCGCCGCCGCTAAGCACGCAATGATGATCAAGAATTGCTTCATAAATTGAGCTCTCGGAATAAGATATCTGACAATCAAACTTTGCAACAAAAAAAGGAGCGAAGCAAATGCCCCGCTCCTCGAATCGCCATAGTGACAGCCTATTCGACACGAACAAAGTCCGTTCCCGTTCTGCCAAAGGTTTCGGGATGATACATCTCCTCTGCCTTTGCAGGTGGGACGACGAATTGTCCCGGAGTTGTTGCTCGCGTGACGTAGCTGTAATTGTAAACGCCTTCCCACAATAGCGACGCAAATGCTTCGGCACGCTCGTCGCGGAAATTCTGGTGTTCGAACCAATACTGACGCCACCACCACGAACCGTAACCATATGAACGGCTACCGTAAGTGATCACACCTTGATTCGGCTGTGTATCGCCCGGGATCGGCTCCGTGACAGCAAGTCCCGGATTGAGTATTTCGAGTCCCGCAGGCAGATTATCGACCAAGGCGACGTGGTAACGCCGAGCCTGAGCAACCATCGTCAGGCGAACGCGGACACGAGCACCGGCCTTGATCGTCCAACTTCCGTCGGCGTTTTGCTTAACGTCGTCTTTGTCGTCTACAGCTTCGTATTTACGCAGGACCGTGAAGCCATAATCCGCAGGATCGAGCTTCAAGTTCTTCGGTGCGTACTTCATTCCGATTCGGTAATACAACCGTCCGGCACCTTGCTTGTCGAGGATCAGGTTCGACGTTCCGCCTTGGTCGGTCAGGTATGACATCGGAATGTTCAACTGATTCGAATCAATCGAACGTCCTTTGAAGACCTGTTCTCCTGCATAAGTATTTCCAAGCCAGACACGCGAGACAAAATCAGGCGTGACCTTTTCAAACGCATTGAAGTACTTGTCGAGGGCCAACAAGATGAACACGTTCTCCTGCGTATTCGACCAAGCACCTTTCGTACGGTGTGCAAGCAATCCGCGAACGAGCTTTGGAATGAGGTCGTTCTTTTGATCGGCCTTGATCATCGCTTCAAGCAATACGCCGTCAGCGCGTCGGTTCGAGTACATGATGAGCCATGCACCATCGCCGTAATTGGTCACGAAGTTCGCCGTCGCCGCGGTCTCTGTGGTTCGGTTCGTCAGGTGTCGAATGATCGCTTGAACCTCAGTTTGCGAATTAGCGTCATTCGCCAGAACTGACATGATCCAACCGAGAGCCTCGAACGGAGCTTTGTTGAATGCACCGTCAACAGGCGATTCAGTACTGACACCAGTTGCTGCGCCACGCATTTCGGCGAGCAGTTTCTTCGCCTTGCCAACGTCCTTGTCGCCCATCATATCGCGGACGTACAACGCGTAAGCCGAGATCGTCCAACGAACTTCGGGTGAGTTTTTGTACCACTCGTCAAAATGCTTCTCGACATCTTTGAGATAAGGTTTCGTCCTATTGAGCATCTCATCGGGCACTTTGTAGCCTTTCGATTTCGCGAGTGCCAGAGCGTGTGCAACGTGGATCGTCAGGAACGGATATTCGTATCGTTCCTTATCTTTCTTCCACAAACCAAAGCTGCCGTCGTTTCGTTGTCGCGACTGTAGTATCTCGATATCACGAGCGTAATAGCTGTTTAGCTGCTCGGCGGTCGGCATGTCTTTCGCCTTAAATGCTGATAGCACGTCACGCATCGCGGCGATCGAGATCATTCGCGACGAGATCTGTTCGGAGCAAGCGTAAGGATAGTTCGTCAGATAGAGGAACGCATCGGTGAGTTCCTGTAACTGCGTCGAACTAGTCGTCACCTCAAGCCCGCCAAACTGCGGATATACATCGCCCGGCGTCTGCACCGGCTGCACTATCGCACCATTTTGGTCGGTCGCTCCATACGTCGCAAAAGCCTCTGTCGTCGCCGGCGTCCAAACAGGCAGCGATATCTCGGCCGCGTCACTAAACGTGCCGCTTGTCGCCACAAACTGGAACCTCGCGGTTCCGGCTTTGTCCGTCGAAACCGGAAAACGTACTTCGGCTCGGTCGTTCGCCTTTACTACAATTTTCTTGCCGGTGCTCCCCCCACTTCTGTTTTTATGCGCGTCCGACGCCCTAAGCCCCACATCACCCGCCATATCCTTGTCAGTCTGATTCTGAATAACGACCGGCAACTCGATCTTGTCGCCAAAGTTCATAAACCTCGGCGCGGATGGACGTATCATAAGCGGCTGTTTAGCCGTGATGTTCGATTCCGTCTTACCAAACCGCTTGCCTGTATCGACCGCGACCGCAGTTACACGATAACGGGTCAGGTTGTCAGGCAGTTTCACGTTAACGACCGCCTTGCCGCTGCTGTCGGTCTTTACCGACGGCGACCAAACTGCGAGAGCATTGAAATTCTGCCGAACATTGATCGCATCAGCCTCCGTCGGACGATTCTCTTCACGATCGTCAATCGCGGCCATTTCGCTCTTCATCATTCTGGCGGGAGCCGCAGCCGGCTTTGCTAATCCTCCAACAGCCCGGTCACTAAGTCCGAGTTGTTCAGCCGCGCTTGTGATTTCGGTTGGTGCATTCGCTTTCACATCATCAGGATTTGCCAAGAGTATGTCCTTCCGCAAATGATAATCCGTCACACCGTCTCCGCGAGTTGTGTAGAACACGCCAAGCGGATCGGCGATCGAGTATCGCGAGAGTGCGAGCACACTTTCATCGACGACCACGATCGCAACTTCGCTGTTTGCGACCGGTTCCCCGCGATAGTCCGTGACGGCGACGTTGACCTTTGTCTCGCCGCCGGGAGCGAGCGTTTTGTCGATCGGATCGGCGGTCACATTAAGTTTTCGACTTGCTGTTGAAATTGCAAGATTGATGCTGCCGCTGGCATATGCCGGGCGCGGAGCGAGTTTGGTGTCGATCTCGCCTTTGTCATTTGTCCGAGGGCTCGAGCCCACCAGGTCGACCTGTGCCGTGATGTTCGGCAAATACTTCTCATCGAGCGGTATCTTGAGCGTTACCGACGAATCTTTCATCGTAAACCGCTCGGTTTTGACAATGCCATCGCGACGAAGCGTCAACACGCCTTCTGCCCCCGCGAACGGTGAGATCACGAGCAGTTCCGCAACATCGCCGGCCATGAAGTCTTTCTTCGAGGGAATTATCTCGGCTTTCTCTTGCTCAACATTGCGTTTCGGAGCTTGCTTGCCGCCGGGAACCCAGACGGTAAATTCGCTTTCGTTAAACCGCTCACGCTCGTCCATCACGGTCGCGGTGATGATGTAGCGTCCGCCTTGTTTGGCAACGAACGAACACGTCGCGGCCTTATCGCCTGATTTGACCGTGCAGAACTGCTCGTCGATCGTCTTCTCGCTCCACGCACCTTTGTCGAAGACCCAATCCTTGAGCAACGCCTTCATCTCGACATCGCGGCCTCTTATGAGCGTGCCGTCGATGTCGGTGACGATGCTGTCAACATTGATATTTTCGCCTTTTTGAACGAATGTTCGCGGCGTTTTGATACCGACGTAAAGATCCGAAGGATGCACGAGCAGCGAGGTCGTCGATGACCAAGTCTGTCGATTAACGTCCTGAACCGAAGCCGCTGCCGAGATCGTGTACGGACGCGGCGGCTTGACCGATTCGAAATCGATCTTGAGCACGTGCTTGCCGCTAGCGTCGGTCGTTCCCTTGAACGACTGCGACGAACCGCCGCCGTAACCTCGGCCATATCCACCGTCAAAATCCCACCACCACGGCGTCCATGTTCCGAATGTGAAATCATTACGATTCGGCGGCGTGTAATTCGTTGCATTCGCCGTCACCGTCCAATTCGCATCTGCATTCGCAAGCCCGCCGCCGGCGTAGTATTTCGCCTCGACCGCGACCATCGCGTTGCCGCCGACAAAGTGCGGAGCCTCGGTCTCGACCTTTGTCGACACTTCGAATTCCGGTCGTCGGAATTCCTGAACCTGAAATGAATGCTGTGTTGACGCACCTGTGATCGAACTATTCGTCGAGATATCAACGCGGCTGTAACCGAGGTTTGCATTGTCAGGGATCGAGAATTTGAAATCGAACGCTCCGAACGTATTCAACGTCGTTTCGCCCTTTGCGATCTCGTTGTTACGAGCATCTTTGACCGAGTATGTGATGCCGTTCGCCGCACCGGCTAAACCCTCGATATCGCCGAGTTTGCCCGCAGTGTACTTACGAATGTAGCCCTTGATCGCGACCTCTTCCTTGGGCTTGTACATCTTGCGGTCGTCAAAAACGAACCACCGAAGCTGATCGAACGAATCTTTCTTGTACCAATTACCGCTGTCTTGCCAGTAGTAATCAGTGTTCTCCGGCAAGAAAGCGACGTCTTTTCCGCGTCGAGCGACGAGAACATTTTGTTCTTTGTCCGAACGAGTTGTTGGAAGCTGTAATCGCAGAATTCCGTTCTCGGTAGTCTTGATTTGAGAAGACTCCGGAATAGTTTCACTTTCGACTTCGCTGCCATCGCCGTCGAATGCCTGAACCTCGTCCGCACTTGGCCCCGAACCGATGCTGGTCAGCCAATTCCACGCACGTGCCAAATAACCGGGCTGTTCGGTCGCATTATCTGTACTTGCGACAGACGAGCCATTCGGCTGGATCGTAAGTTCAACGCCCGACAGCGGCTTCCCTGTTTTCAGATCGGTCGCAAAACCTACAAGTTCCGTATTATCAACAAATGCGTCAAGCCCGATCTGCGTAGCCTGTAACCAAGTCACGATCCGAGTTCGGTCGTACTTTGCACTCTTGATCGTCGGTTCGATGTCGAGAATGACGTTGCCGAAGCCTCCATTCAGAGCTTTCGTCAGGTCGATACGAGTCTCGACCATCTCATCGGGCTTGTTTTCGATATTGACAGTTGTGTCTGAAACGAGTTTTCCGGGCATTGCCGGACGCTTGCCATCGTCATAGTTCAAACGACGAATAAATTCTTGAAACTGATCCCAATTCGTCGGATCAACGCTGTACATCTTGACCTTCACCGAAGGCTGATTGGTCGAATAGACCGAGAATGTCGGCTTCGCCGTCGGATCGAGAACCGACATCCAGCCGCCCTGCGAATACAGATTCGAAGGTGCGGAACCGACCTTGATCGTCGCCGTTGCGTTCTGTCCGAGCTTCTGCCCGAACATATCGGCAACCTCGCCGCTGACGTTGATCTTGTAAGTCGTGCGGCCTTTCTTGTAGCCCTGAATGTAGACGTTATTGCCCGAAGGATAGATATTCACGCCTTCGATCGCAGGCTCGATCGAAATAAGCTCCTTGGCAAATTTCGACGCGTCGATCGAATTGTTGAATTCCAAATACCAATTGTCGAACGGACTACAGTCCGCTTTGTTTCTCCAGCCGCAATATGCCCCGACAAACTTGAGCGGGCTAAAGGTTTGGAAACTAAAACTCTGGTCTTTGGTCGTTGTCAAAGGACCTTCGGCCGAAGGCGTGCCAACTTTTGCGGTCACGCTTATCGACGAAGCCCCCGGCAAAGCATTCTCGACAGAACCATCAGCATTTACAGCTCTAAACGCCAACCAACGGCCCGGCTGAGCTTGTTTTGAGTAGTAGCCGATCGAAGGATCTGCCGCTATCTCGGCTTCGGTCGCCAAGCGTATTGCTAGCTTCTTGCTACCGCTTGAAACTGCGATGGTTTTGAGTACAGCCTCTGGACTGATCGCTTGATCGAAAGACATGAACATCAACGCATTTCGCCGCGTTATGCCGCCGTTCGGCATCATTGTCTCGACCTTTGGCGGCGGCGTCGTGAATGTCCAAACAACATCTTTTGCAAGAGTTTGGCCAGTCGCTGACTTTGTTCCGGCGGGAACACGTGCCGTGAACTTCGTCGCCATCGGAAAACGCTTGTCGGTGTCGAACATAAGCGTTTTTGTGCCGAGCCAACGCCAACGGCCTTCAACTTGTGGTGTTAATTCGACAGGTGCATACTTCGCCGCTTCTTCTTGCGAAGTAACAGCAACCATCGGCTGCGAAAACGTAACACTCAAATCAGGAGCAAGCCCGATCTCGCCCTCAGGTGACCAGCGAAGCACCTGTAATGCAGACGTATCGTTCGCATTCGGAACGGCACGCATTTCGTCCGATGGAAACTTAACAGGGACCTTATTACCCGTTTTTGGCGCTGGCAAAGTTCCGATCCGCTTTGCGAATTCGGTCTTATCGTCAGGGTCGATCTTGATCGCGGGTACACGTTTTAGCAGGCCATTCGTCTCGCTTTCGCCAAGCGGATCGGTCGCAGCAGGCGGCGTTTTCTCGCGTTTATCGGCGCCCTCGACGCCTTCGCTCAGACGAAATTTCAAACCGTTCTGTGCGTCCTTATTTCGATCTTCCATTGCCTTACGAATTGCCTGTCCGCTCGCCGAAATGCTCAATTGAGCAAGCGATCCCGCGTAAATCGAGACCAATAAGATCCATGCCGTAAACTTTTTCGCTGTATTCATTTTTCAACCTTTGATGCCTGATTCTAACTTAATGTTTCTTTGACCGCGAAGACTGATATCGCGGCATTTCTCCAAATGTTGGAACGAACTTGTCGCAATTATCTTGCAATCCGGGCATTTCATAGCTGAAAATCGTCGTTTACTGTTATACTATTGCCGAAAAACGCAACTTTGCGTAAATTGTCGTCGTAAGTGAGATGGCAAGTCGTCAGAAAAGCGGCTTAGATTGAGGAGCGGTCGATAAATCATGGGATTGTGGCAAAGATTAACAAGAGTATTTAGAGCAGGAACAGGTGCGGCACTCGATAGGATCGAGAATCCTGAGCTTGTACTTCAGCAGACCATTCGTGACATGCGTGATCGTGTGCCGGAGCTTAACAATTCAGTCGCACAGGTCATGGCGACCGAACGGCTGTTGACGAAGCAAAAAGAGAATCTCTCGACACAGGTCGTCGATCTCGACAGCAAGATCAAAGCGTCCGTGAAAATGGGCCGCGATGACATTGCGACCGCCTATATTGGTCAACTTCAACAGGCGCAGATGGATCTTGAACGAACTACGGTGCAGGCCGAGCACGCAGGTGTTGCTTCGAAACAAGCTCTAAAGGCTCGCGACAATTACGTCCTCAATATGAAGAAGCGCAGCGCAGAAGCGATGCAGCTTATTTCTGCCGCAAAGCAAGCGAAACTGCAGGAGCAGCTTGCTCAGACGATGGACACGTTCAACATCGGCGACGATGCTTCGACGTTCAACGAAATGCGCGAAAAGATCGATCGCCGTGTTGCCGCCGCCGAGGCTAAGCTTCAGCTTGGATCGTCATCTGTCGATGCTCAAATGCAGGATATCGAACGCGAGGCGATGGACATTCAACTTCAGGACAAACTGCTCGAATATAAATCGCAGATGGGCATGCTCGGCGCCGGAACGCAGCCTGAGGCGAAACAGATCGATGCGGGCTCACCGGTTCAAGAGGCTGAAGTCCTCGACAGTGTACTGACAAACGAGGCAAATCAGAACAACTAAGGAGAACTCGGAACTCACGCTACGGTTCGCTATGGCCGACATTGCAAAATACTCACAAGGTCTGGAGAAATTTAACCAGAGCTACGCCAAAGAAGCCGCCAAGGAACTATGGAACTTCTGGGGTTTGGCCGGCTTTCTTGCGGCCGCAGTGTTCACCGGCAACATTATTCCATTGATGATCGCTCTTGCACTCGAAGCGATATATCTCGTCGTTGTTCCGAATCTGCCTGCGTATCGACAACTCGTCAATAAGCGATATCACGACAAACGACTCGCGGCTCACACTGCCAGCCGCGAAGGCCTGATCAAATCATTCACACAGCGTGAGCGTGAGGCCGTCGAATATCTCCGATGGCTCAAGACAAAAATTCAGGACAACTACATTAAGTTCACCGGTGCTCGTCAACTGCCGTCGAACCTGCTTGCGCTCGATAAGAGCTGGGAAGATTTTGTTGATCTGCTCGACGTTTATCGACGCCGAAAACAGCATCTCAAATCGATCAATCGCCAGTCGGTTCACAATCAACTATCGCAGGCATTTCGCGCCATGGAAGCGGCGACCGACGAAAAGACCAAACGCATTCAACAAACGAATGTCGAGATACTAAAACGCCGTATCGCATCGTTCGACGAGATCGAACGTAGCGTGAAACTTGTCGAAGGCCAGCTACAGTCGATCGAGAACTTCTTCTCATATCTCAATGACGAGATCGTCACGATCACGACTCCGGAGAAATTCTCTTTGCTCGATTTCGAACAACTTTCCGACTCGATCGCGATGACGAAACAGATGCTCGATGCGACCGCCGACGATGTCGGCCAGCTCGACAGCTACAACCGCGAAATGGGCAACCTTGAACTACTTCCCGGCGTAAAGTAATCTGCATTCTTTTACGGAATGGTGCCGAATGATCCAACTGACCTTTGGTCCCCTTCAAACTTTTCTCCATTAATAATCGGAATGAAACGATGATTGGGGGTGGCCGTTTCGGCCGCCCCCAATTCTTGGTAGCGTTTAAGTTATCCGGTCGAACGACGTGGTTGATTGATCGACTTCACATCAGTATAGACGATCTGGATCTCAACCTAGAAGCTCCGACTAGCGGTTACGGGGATGTCGCCCGACTGGCCGAACTGTTTGATAACGACCGAGTTGTCGCTGCTTCGGCGGATATACCAACTACCCTGCGATGGGCGGAACACGGCGTAGTCGAATTTGCCGTCACCGTCGAAGTCGCCGGTCGTCGGAACATCCTCGGAAATCCCCCATTTGAAGGCGGTTGCCTGATTGTTCGAGCTTTGCAAAACCCACCATACGCCGGTCGACGGACGATAGACCGCAATATCGAGGAGTCCATCGCCATCATAATCGGCCGGAACAGGTTTGTCGCCTGCGGTACCAAATTGGACGGCACGAAAGGTATTGTCCGACGGCTCGCCGGGATTTCGAACATTGATATACCACGTTCCGTTTGAAGGACGGAAAACCGCGATGTCGGCAAACCAGTCAGGGCTGTAATTTCCGGCGACGGGAATATCGCCGTTTAAGCCGAACCGGTAAGTCTCCACAGAATCAAATCGGTTGAGATACCAAACGCCGGTTGATGGGCGAAAGACCGCATAGTTTGATTGATCGGTCGAGTAGAAATTTGCTACAACCGGAATGTCTCCGGCACTTCCGAAATGGAAAACACCATTTGCCTCGGGACCTTGAAAGTAAAAATTATTGTCGGACGGGCGATAGACGGTATAGAAAAACTTATCTCCTGAGAATGGAGTAACGAGCGGCATATCGCCGTTTATTCCCCATTGTCGCGTATTGCTGCGGGTTGTTCCGTCAATATACCAGGTTCCGTTGACCGGACGGAAAATAGAAAAATCGGTCATTCCGTCTTCGTCAAAATCCGCGCCCTGAAACGGAAACGAAGGTTGAATGTCGAGCGTAAAAACACCCTGAGCGGGCGGTGTCGAACCTGATTTGTAACCATCCACCGCGATGTAATAAGTCCTTCCCTGAATCGCGGCAAATCTAAAATAGCTCTTCAGATTAGACCCGGAATCAATATCATTGTTGCTATGTTCACTTAACAGCGCGTTCACACTCGTTCCCCGATAAATATGGATTATCGTGTTTAAATTCGTCGCGCTTCTATTGGTCGAAAATGCCATCACCCGCGACATCGGCGCAGTCCATTTGAACCAGACGGAAGCTCCACCATCATTGTTCGCGTGAGACGGTTCGCCGGGTTCTTTGGTCGCCTCGACATTGGTGCGCGTGATATGCACCTGCATTCCGCTGACAGTTTCGGCAGATGCGAAACCGTCGTTTGCCGGCGGCGCGATATTTGGCGTCGCGTCTTGGGCAAACGCCGACGCTACAAACATTGCGATCAAGAAAAGATTGGTTGTGATGGCCTTGGCCTGTGTAAAGATGTTCATTGTGTTCTCCTGTTTGGTTGACTCCTGTATCTGAACGGCGTTGTCAGAAAGCCGACGTGCACCGCGTTTCATTTCATTGCTTGTTAGTTCGTAAAACTCTGTCCATGCTGTTTCGGTCTCGGGTGTAAATCCAGAGATATCGGTCTCACGCAAAGCTGCGATCAAAGCGGTTCCGAATGCTAGGTAGTGCTCGTCTCTCATTCCGTCTAGCGCGTGGCGGCGCCCGAGGGATTCTGAGACGGCCTGCAGTTGTCCTGCGTCGTCGAGGGATTCGATCAATGACTTGAGCATTTCGGTAAGCTGTCGTTTCTGATCGAATGGATGCTGCGGAAATACCAATCGCATTCCCGGCTGTATGGTAAAAAGATGATCGTGGAAACTTTCTGAAAGAGCCTGCATTGAAACTCTTTTGAATGATTCGCGGATCAGTTGTGTTTGTAAGTTGTTCATAGCTGTTCACTCCGACGATGCAAATGTAGCCCAGACGCAGTGACCAGCGCCCAACCCAATCAGGTAGATAGTTTTTGGTTGTTTAAAATCAAAAAAAGCCCGCCATTTCTTACAGGCGGGCTTGGTTGCGTTGAAATGTTGAGAAGTCGCCTATACCAAGCGGTCTCGCATGGCGACAGCGACCGCTTCGGACTGCGAATGAACCTGCAGTTTGTCGTAGATATTGCGAACGTGGAATTTGAGAGTGTTGTAGCTAATTCCCAGCTTTTCAGCAGCAGAGACGTAGTTGTAGCCTTCGGTGAGCATCTTCAAAAGCCGTGTTTCGTGGGGTGTGAGATCATAATCAGCCTTTTCCGGCGGCCGCACCTCGCGAAAGATCTTGATCACTTTTGCCGCAACTTCCGGCGACATCGGAGCACCGCCAGTGACGGCCTCACGCAGTGATTTCAATAGTTCCGACGGCTCTGTCTGCTTTAATAGATAGCCGCAAGCTCCGGCACACAGGGCGTCGAAGATCTTTTCGTTATCGTCATAAACCGTCAATACCAGAATGAGCAGATCAGGATACGATTCCTTGAGCTTTGCGATGCCCTCGATGCCACTCATGCCCGGCAGACCTATGTCGGTCAAGACAACGTCAGGAAGATCGTGCTTAGCACGATGGAGAGCGTCCTCCATCGTGCGAAACGCGCCGGAACATTCGAATCCCGGCGTAAAGTTGATCAGGGTTTCGAGGCCCTCACGTAGATTTCGCTGATCCTCGACGATCAATATCCTGATAGGTTTTTCTTCGCTCATGTTTTCGATCATACGCGACGGTTAGGATCCTATTCCCCGCCTAATTGGGCGGGAGACAAGATGTCCATTTCGGACGAATTCAGTGGTACTGACAAAAGTATCGTAGTTCCGCCGCCAATTTTTGAGCTGATCTGACAATCTCCACCAAGTTCCGAAACACGGCGACGCATATTTACAAGGCCATTTCCGCCCTTCTCAGGCGAAAAGTCCGAGCTTAATGTCGTTTCCGTATCGAAACCTTGCCCGTCATCAGCTATGTTCAGGAGCAAATTGTCGTTTTCGATGCGAAAATCCGCCCTTACATTCTTACATTCGGAATATTTGACCGAGTTATTCACAGCTTCTTTAAATATAGCAAAGACTTCGCGTCGAACGTTTGCACCGAGCGGGATCATATCTTCGCTCGGCGGCGCATCCAGTTCGAACCGAATGTCTCTTGCCGCACAATAATCCGACCCGAAACGCCGCATTCGCTGGACCAGATCGCTTAGATTATCTTTGTTCGGATTGATCGCCCAAACCACGTCGCTCATCGATTCGACAAGTTCGCGCGAAACACCCTTAATACTCTCAAGTTTCGTCGTAATGCCTTCGCTTTCCAATACAGCTGCCTGATTTCTTGCGACTTCCGAGAGAACCGCGATCTGCGTCAGCGATGAACCAATATCGTCGTGCAGATCAGTCGCAATTCGCGTGCGAACTCGCTGCAATTCGGCGATACGTTCTTCGCGCGATCTTCGCAAGCTTTCCTCGAGCCTATTAGCCTCGGTCAATGCGGAGTTTATCCGTCGGAGATTCCTAGTTCGATATTGAAAGATCAAGAGCAAAACCGTGCAAACGACGATCGCTGTCAAAAGCAGAAACCACCATCGCTGCCAGACCGGCAGATCGATTCGAAATGCGACTGTTGCAGGTTTTGCGGAGATAATGCCATCGGCGTTCAATGCTCTGACCTCGAATTTGTAGGTTCCGGACGCGAGATTGAGTGATACCGATCGCTGAACGTCCGGCAAGCTCCATTCTTGATCGTTCAGCTTGTACTGATACCGCAGCGATTCGCCTGAATCGAGCGATATCGCGGAGAATCCGATCTGCACCTGACGTTCGTCCGAAGAGAATTCGAGGCCCTTGACCTCAGTCTCGCCGAGTTCAGACATCTTTCTCGGAGCACCGTTTACGCTCAGCGAGTCGATCAACACCGGCGGAGTGCCCGATCGCTTTCCGACACGGGGTTCGTATTGGATCAGTGAATCATTTGCCGTAAACCAGAGCTTGCCGTCCTCTGTTTTCCTGCATTGCGAGACGATGTTGGAGGGCAACCCGTCTGCGGTCGTGAACACCTTTACTCGTCCACTAACCGTATCGAGCAAGTTGATCCCGCGTGTTGTGCCGGCATAGATGCCGCCGCTGGTGTCTTCGACGACACAGTATATATCGTTGCTCGACAGGCCTTCCGCGGTCGTATAATTGATAAACGTTGGAACTTCTGCATCGGGATCATCGGTCCGGTACAATCCGTGACCATCCACAGTAAGCCAAAATCGGCCTTTGCTATCGGTGTAGAAACTATTGGTGAAACCTTTCGCAATGCCTTCCGCCGGTGAAAAAGTGCGGAATGTTCCGTTTTTGTATCGAA
Organism: uncultured Acidobacteriota bacterium; assembly: GCA_937871585.1. Lineage (GTDB taxonomy): Bacteria > Acidobacteriota > Blastocatellia > Pyrinomonadales > Pyrinomonadaceae > OLB17. Next base: position 13,806 of record CALMPJ010000049.1, read on the forward strand.
ACACTTGACCGTTAAAATATGCGATCCAAATGTTGCCTGCTGAGTCTTCACCAAATGAATGAGCACTGCCTTTAACGTTCAATCCGTCGGCCTGAGTATATTGATGGATCTTGTCTGTCGCACGTTCGTACCTAAGAACCGAATTGTTCGCACTTGGAGCATCGGGTGCGCTAAACCAAATATCGCGTTTCGAGTCTTCAAACACTGAGAAAACTGCATTCCCGAACAAACCATCGGCAGTGGTGTAGACCTTTTTCGGCGGCGTTGTCGCAAGGTCCTTGAAAATAGCGACCTTAGGATATCGACGCAGACCTTCGAGCGAAGGTATCCACCATTCGCCATCGTGAGCCTGAAGGTCCAGGAAATTATGTGTCCAGTTCCGCGTCTTTAGACCATATGGAACGATGCTTTCGATCTTTCCGTTCAAGTCTCTATGAACGAGTGTATTTCGGCGCGCGGCCATGTAGATCTCACCTGACTGCGTAGGAAACATCCAGCGAATAAATTCCCCTGGCATACCGTCGCGCATATCTTGCGTTGTGAAACTATTGGGAGCATACTTCGCAACGCCTTGCCCCGGAGTGACGAACCAAATGTTTCCGCTTAGATCTTTCGCTGCGGAACTTGCCTTATTATCGAGGAGTTCGAAGCTTTTTCCAGGCGTCTTGGAAGGATCAAATTTATAGAGTTTACCATCGGAAATAGCGAATAGGCGGCCATCGGCGGCTTCGGCAACGATGTTCGTGAAGATATTTACTGCGAAGCCGTCTTTGTCTGTATAGTTTTTCGCCAGCACGGCGTCTGATCCGTCGTTCGTTACTTTGAAAACTCGTATCCCGAGCGGATTGCCGCTTCCGTCAAGGTAAATATTGCCGGCGCTATCTTCAAAAAAGCTATTGAAACCGAGACCTTCGATCTTCTTTACTTCACCCGCTTTTGAGATCCAGTAGATGGCTTCTTTAGCGGTGACCCAAACGTCCTTTCGCGAATCGATGTATACGTTTCCGGGGCCGGATTCAAAATCCGCATAACCGATCGTCTCGAATCTCCATTCGTTGTCGGCCTTAATAACGCGGCGGATGCCTTGACTGGTTCCCGCGTAAATGGTTCCGCCGCCGTCTTGTACAAGCGTTGAGATCCTTTTGCCCGGTTTGTCGGGTGTTAACAGCGGGAAGAAATAGGTTTTGAATAGTGGAACTTCGCTTGGGTCAAGGTTGAGCTTGTTTTCTTCGCTGTTCCAATTCGCCGCCGTACCATTCGGATCGAATACTGCCAATCCATTGGTCGTGGCAAACAGATAATCGCCGTCCGCCGTCTCGAGCATCGTCATGATCGCTCGTGCAGGCAAACCGTGCTCCTGCGTGTAGTTTTTGAACTTATACCCATCAAAACGGGACAGACCTTCTGCTGTGCAAAACCACAAAAACCCGCGAGAATCCGCTACGATCTTATTGACCTGATCACTCGCCAATCCGTCGGCGGTTGTATAGGCCTTGAACGAAAGCCGCTCCGAAAAAGCAGAGTTCGACCAGAGCAGGATGAATGCAGCCAGCAGCAACGCGTTTCTCGCGCGGATCATTTCAGAAGCCCCACAATCTTATTTTGCTCCCACCAAGAAGTCCGCATATTATAACGCGCTGATCGCGTCGTTGACGAGAAGTTGCACTTGTTTCGACGCCATTATATCCTCGAAATATGTAGCAAAACTTGTCTCCCGATCCGTAGGAAACGCAAATTTTGAGTGAGTTATGAAAAAAGTAGGAATTTTAGTCGGGCGTGAGGTCACGTTTCCCGAATCAATAATCAAAAGCATCAACGAAAAAGGCAACGGCGAGGTCGTTGCCGAGATGGTCAACATCGGCGGCATCACGCTCGACGAAACTAAGCGTTACGACGTCATCATCGACCGCATTTCGCACGAAGTGCCGTATTACCGAGCCGCCCTCAAACGTTTCGCTCTCGAAGGCACGTACATCATCAACAATCCGTTCTGGTGGTCGGCTGATGACAAGTTTTTCAACTTTGCATTAGCAACCAAGCTTGGCGTCGCGATCCCGAAGACGGTTCTGCTTCCTCAGCACAGCTACATCAAAGACATCACGCCCGAGTCGCTTCGCAATCTCGAATTCCCTATCGATTGGGAAGGCGTTGTCGAGCATGTCGGCTTCCCTTCGTTCCTGAAACCATTTGACGGCGGAGGCTGGAAGAATGTGTCGAAGGTGAACTCGCTTGAAGAGCTGTTCACCGAATACAACCAATCCGGAACACTCTGCATGACCTTGCAGCAAGGCGTCGAGTACGATCAATTCGTCCGCTGCTACTGCGTCGGCAAAGAAAAGGTGCTGATCATGCCATACGATCCGTCGAAGCCTTACCTGTCGGGAATGCAGTATGTCGATGTCGAAGACTATCTCTCGCCAGAGCTTCACGCCCGCGTCGAGCAGGACGTCAAAACCATCTGCAATGCTCTTGGTTATGATCTAAACACGGTCGAATT
>CALMPJ010000050.1 GCA_937871585.1 uncultured Acidobacteriota bacterium
ATTTCCGGCTCCCGCTGCGCTGCCGCCGATGGTTGAGCTCGTGGAACCAACAATTTTGACACCGTGCGCTGCATTTGGTGATGCGATAAGTCCCGACGGATCAGTGCCGATGTAATTGCCTTGAACCGTATTTCCGGGCGAATTACTTATAAGATCACCAAAAATGTAAACGCCGCTACCGTCAAAGCCGCCGCCGATCGACGTGCCGTTGCTGGAAATGACGTTTCGTGTGCTAGCGGTCGTGCCGCCGACAGTGTTGTTCGACGAACGGAAAATGCTAATGCCGCTATTACCATTGCCGTTCGGATTAGAGAATTGATCGAGACCTACGTAGTTGTTCTGTACGACGTTTCCGCTCGCGGGTTCGGTCAATGCGATCCCGGCCCGCGTGTTGCGGGTTATTATATTTCGCGAGATCAAGGTCGAACCGCCGATGCGTACGTTGCTCGCATATACAGTAATGCCAAGCCGATTTGCGTTTCCAACACTGCCGATGAAGTTGCCTTCGATCACTGTGCCGTTGCCCGTTCCGACCTGAATGCCTGCGTCGGTCCAACGGATGATATTTAGTCCACGAATTAACGAGTTGACACCATTTACGGAAAGGCCGTTGGTAAATCCGCCGATGCTGGCACCGCTGAGCGTGATACAAATGACGGCGTTGCTGCCGGTTGCCGAGGTGTTTGGCCAGGCTCCGGGCTGCGAATATCCGTTGATCGTGACAGGTTCTGTAATTATCGGAAGAGCACTAAGCGGCTGAATAACCTGGCCGCAGCCGGTCGGAATGTTGAAATCGATAGTGCCTATTCCGGGAGCTGCGTTGGCTTCCTGTATCGCGGCTCGCAGCGAACAAAATCCGCCGCCGTCATCACAGAATCCGTCGCCGGGAATGGCATCGTTCATATCTCCGATCGTGTTGACGACGTTTACAGCAAATGGTGCAGCAAAATAGGACGTGGTCTCTGTGTCCGTAGACATCATGACTTCGCTCAAACTGCCGACTCGGTTCGCCGCCAAACTCATCGAAGTAGCTATGACCGTAATCATTGTTGTAAACGCAAAATATCTCAGTGCTCTCATTTCTCTCTCCTTCCATTCAGAACCTTCAGTTCATCGACCTGCGAACCCATATTGCAATTGATCGCATTTTGCTTGCTGTCAGAAAGCAACTGAGCGGCTGGAATCTCACCATTGCAATGCGGACATCTCGAAGTACCATTTGCCTTAGCGTTTTCCGCCAGCAGCACTTCCGCATGTCGGATCAGGATCGTTGTAGTTGTTGTAGTTTTCATCGATCTTTTCTCAGACCTTCGCTAAAAAGCGTCGATGTGGCGAGATTAATGAACAAATTGGTCGTAAGTCGTTCCCAATTAGTGAAAAATGGAGTAAATTAGGGTGAAAGCAAACGGTGAAGAAAGGTGAATTTTTGTTGAGGCTCGTAACTTGTTGAGAAACAATCAGTTATGAAATTGACGGAGAGAAGAGAATTTGAGTTTGGCGAGTTTCGAATCGACACTCGTCGGCGCGTTCTCTTTAAAAATGGTGAGCAAATGGCGATCTCCGCCAAGCTTTTCGATCTGTTGGAAGTTCTAATACGCAACGAAGGTCGAGTGATGAGCCATGATGAACTGCTAGAAACGGTCTGGAGCGACTCGTTTGTTGAGCAATCTAGCTTGAAGAAAGGAATATCATCTCTGCGACATATTTTGGGTGAGATGTCGGATGAGAGCCGTTTTATTAAGACGGTGCCGCGGCGTGGCTATTCTTTTGTTGGCAACGTGGCTGCGGTCGAGGCCGAAATGCCGCGGCTCGTCCGCCATTCTCAGACCGATATTGTCGTTCAACAGACCGTTGTCGAAGAATCGAGGTCTCGCTGGCCCATTTATTTGGCCATTGGATCGTTTGTAATTTGTATTTTGGTGCTGGCTATTGTCGTACTACCGCTAAGAAGTTCATCTTCGGTTAGGTATGATTTTTCACCAGGGAAATCGACCGTCGAGCGTGTCACATCGGACGGTAACTGCAGCGGCACGCTATCGCCTGACGGTAATTTTATTGCTTGCCCGGTTCGCGTCGGTGAGGTTGGTTCTGCGATCGAGATACGTTCGATCGATGGCAACACAAAGAGAAAAGTCGTCGAGTATTCCGATGCCATCTTCTATGCCGTCAGGTATTCATTTGACGGCAAATACCTTTACTACGTTTTGGACATTCGTACCGACACCGAGAGCGGAGCGTTGTACCGTGTTTCGGTGCTTGGCGGCGACGCTATCAAGATCGAATCAAACGTTGGTTCGGTTAGCGTTTCGCCGACCGGAAAGCTTGCAATATCTCGAACTGTCGCGTCGGGCGATGCTCAGGTTTTGATACAGGACGAAAAAGGTATATTTAGTCGTATCGCAGCTAGCTTTCCAAAAGAGTTTCGCATTTGGGACTTTAGGTTCACGCCGGAAGAGAACGGAATGCTTTGTGCCGTTCGCAAACAGATCTCAAGCGAAAAGAACGTGTTTTACGTTACTGAAACAAGTCTAACGAACGGCACCGAGAAGATCGTAGTTCCCGAGCGAGAAACGCTTATCGCAAATGCTGCTTGGTTGCCGGACCGATCGGCTCTGATACTGGCAGTTCGCGAACAGAACGCGGATATTCGGCAGCTATGGCAGTATTCTCCGGATTCGGGGAAAATGGAGCGAATTACGAACGACGACGTTTCTTACCAGTCAATTGAGTTGGCAGACAATGGCCGGTCGATCGTTTCGCACACATTGGCTCGACAGGCAAGGATCTGGGTTTCTGAGTCTTCCGATAATGCAAAACCGCCATTTACTTTCAAGCCGATAGAATTTGCCGCACAATCTGTTGGCCATATTTTCTGGACTCCCGATGGCAAGATCGGTTACGTGACAAATGAGAATCGATCAGAAGTTGTTAAACTAGTTGCGCCAGAAACCGGAGATATTACCCGTATTACGGCAGGAACGGACGGCATCTGGCTCCAGCCTACTCTTGGCGGTGACGGCCGTTCGGTTGTTTACAATTCCAATGTCTCCGGACTCACTCAACTATGGCGAGCTGACCTTGATGGGCGAAATCCAAAGCGATTGACCGAGTCTCCACTGCCGCTATTCAATGGTATGACGACAGCAGACGGAACCGTATATTACTACACTTCCGAGCCTACCGAAGGTTGGTTTCTTGCTAGGAAGGATACTCAAGGGGCCGTATCTGTTGTAGTAAAAGGTCCTGTCGATGCTTGGGATATATCGAATGACGGCCGCATGCTTTCATATTTTCGGATGAATGAGACGACCAAGTTACGCGAGATAGCGATACTGAGCCTGCCCGATCTGACCTTGCTCAAGGAGTTTCCCGTCGCGGCAGGCGGTGGAGTTAGACAGACGAATTTTTCCGCGGACGGACGGTCGATTTCCTACTTGGTAGCGTCTCATTTCGCGGGTGAACTTTTTGGACAGGACCTCGCTGGCGGCCCGCCGGTCAAACTCAGCAATTTTGGCGGCGAATCGCTGTTTTCGTTTGACCGAACTGCGGACGGAAAACGTCTCGCTGTCGCCCGCGGCCATACGGTGTCCGATACATCGATCATTCGATCTGCCGGTTCGGATCGGTGACCTAGCCTGCCACGCTTCGCCTGAATTCGTTGGTTAATTTGACGCAAATAAGTTAAAGTAATCGGTTAAGACAAAGGTTGCATCCTAGTAGATGTGGCCGTTGGCCGGGAGAATAACTAAGTGGATTTTGCTACAAAAGAGATCTTCAAACGATACGCGAGTATATTGGTCGGACGACCAATTTCGCCTGTGTTTCTCAACATTTTGGTTACGAGCGTCTGCGATATGCGCTGTACGCATTGCTTCTTCACGGACGAACTCGATGATCGTCCGCGAAAGAAATTACAGATGAAATCGGACGAGATCGCAAAGATCTCGGAGACGCTTGGAGGAAATCTCGGCGTTCTGGTGCTAGCAGGCGGCGAGCCCTTTACCCGCAAAGACTTGCCGGAGATCGTTCGAGCTTTCTACGAAAACAACAAACTCGACAGCGTTTATCTGATGTCGAACGGCCAGATCCATCCGCGTATTTTCCCTGATGTCGCCCGAATTATGGACGAATGTCCGAAGCTGAACGTCTCGGTTGCTCTTGGCATCGACGGCATGAAGGATGCTCACGAGAAGATCCGCCGCAAAGAGGGGAGTTGGGACAAAGCGATCCACACAGCCCGAACGCTGCAGCAGATGAAACGTGAGCAATATCCGCAGCTCGATATTCAAACGTGTACATGCGTGATGCATTCGAACGAGGACACGATCTTCGATTGGTACGATTTCCTAAAGCACGACCTCAAGCCGGACAAGGTGAATATCAACTACATTCGCCCGCCATCGGCTGATCCGAAGGAACTCGAGTTCGATCATCGACGCTACCAAGAGCTGTCGCACATGATCCTCGAAGACACGAAATCTGCCGCGCTCAAAAACAATTACGGCGGCAAATCGGGCATATTCAAGGCTGCCGTTGATATCTACATGCACGATGTCATCGCGAAAACGAAAGAGACCGATCAAGCTCAACTCAAGTGCTACGCCGGTTCGGCCGGTGCCGTGATCTACGATAACGGTGCGTTGTCGTCGTGTGAGAACAAGGCTGACGTCTTGAATCTTCGCGATTACGACTGGAATTTCCAAGCCGCGTGGAAGACCGACCTGATGAAAGAACGCCGCAAAGAAGTCGGCGCCGGTTGCCACTGCACGCACGAGTCGAACTGTTTCTACCCGTCGCTGCCGCTAAATCCGACGCATTTGATCAAGATCAAAAAGCTCGAACGCGAAATGCGAACCGCTGCCAAGAACGCAGGATTTCTCGAAGGCCGCGAAATCGCGCTAAAGGCTTAACTATTGGATGCAGCCTAATACGCCGAAGATCCTTATTATTTCCTCCGACACCGGCGGCGGGCATCGCTCGGCGGCGGCGGCGATCACGAATGGTGTTCAGAAATTTTGGAAGGGAGAGTCTGCTGTTGTTCGCACGATAAAAGCTGTCGAAGAATCCCATCATATCACCGAGAAACTGGTTAATGTTTACAACTGGACGCTGCGAAACAGGCAGCATTGGATGAAATATCTCTACTGGTGTGTAAACAAGATCAGGCCCGAGACTCGCGAGTTTTTTATGAAACGTTGTATTGGTTTCTGTAAAGACTCGTTCGAAAAATGGTGTCCGCACATTGTCCTGAGTGTTCATCCTCTTACGCAGCATATTTTTGCCCGCATTCTGAAAGAGCTGAATATGACTCAGCAAGTTCCGCTTGTTACAGTCGTTACCGATCCTTGTTACGGATTCTGGAAAGGCTGGGCGTGCGAAGAAGTTTCGCTTTATTTGGTAGCAAATGAAGATGCGAGACGGCAGTTGATCGATTACGGCGTCGAGCCGGAGCGTATCAAAATATCGGGAATGCCGGTCGATCCAAAGTTCCACGAAGTTGACGAGAAGGTTGCCCAGTCGGCTCGTCAGGC
>CALMPJ010000051.1 GCA_937871585.1 uncultured Acidobacteriota bacterium
GGCGGCTGTACTGTTGTTACGAACCGTCAGGTCGCGTGCCGTTCCAGTACCACCTTGACGTCCGTCGATGGTCACATTGTCCGCGCCGTTCAACTTAATGATCGCTCCGACGATCGCACCTTCAATTACTCGGGCACCACCCACCGGGCGTATGGTAATGCTTGAATATGAATACGATCCAGTTCCACTCGCATCGAGAATTGCCGATGCCGTTTCCGTCGTATTTCCGCAAACTTCAACATTGATCGCACCGGTGTGGGTTCCCGCAGCGATCGCCGCAAAAGAGGCCTGCAATGTCGCGTAGGCTGTCGGTGTCGTCGTTCCTCCGCTCGACTCGATCTCGATCGGGCCGGCGGTGTCGCACGTGCCGATAGTGAATGCCGCGTTGCTAGCCGTCGATGTCGGCTCAAAAGGCACAAATCCCATCTCCGATACAACTACACCGGACGTTAGTCCGAGCACATTGCTCGAATAGGTGATCAAGAATGCAACCAATAACGAAAACGAGACGATGCGTGTTTGAGCTGACAATTTCGACATGAGAACAAACTCCTATGGATTACTCTGATATAGTTAATGCGCACGTTTCGCGTGAAAGACGCGCAGTGTAACTGGATTAGGTTGTACTAAACGATTCCTGCAAGTATATGCTTATGTTCTGCAAAGTCAAATGAAAAAAGCCGAACGGACATTGTCCGTTCGGCTTAACTATTGACAAGGAAGGCCTCGCTCTCGGGTTATCTCGAACTCGCGATCTGAACGCGTGCATTCGCAGCGTCTAGGGCTTCGCGGTAGGATTCAGTTTCCTCAACTGCTGACGTTGCTACTGATGAAAGTGCTTTCTCGGCAGCGTCACGTTCGGCCTTTGCTTCGTCGATATTAATATCGGCAGCAGTCGCAGCAGTCGTCGCGAGAACAGAAACATTGCTTCCGTTCACCTCGACAAACCCACCGCTGATCGCAAGTTTTTCTGACGAGCCTTTCGCTGAATACGAAAGTATTCCAGGCTTTAGTGCCGAGATGAGCGGGGCGTGGTTCGGCAAGATGCCTGCTTCGCCGGACGCCGTCGGCACCGAGACCGAATCGACTTCGGTATCAACGACCTTTCTTTCTGGAGTAACTACTTCTAGTTTCAACATAGCGAGTTCTCTCCAACGTTACGCCGCAGCGGCCATCTTCTTGGCTTTTTCGCGAGCCTGTTCGATAGTGCCGACCATGTAAAACGACTGCTCAGGCATGTCATCGCAATTGCCTTCGAGGATCTCTTTGAAGCCCTTGATAGTGTCTTCGATCTTGACGTACTCGCCCTTAAGACCGGTGAACTGCTCGCCGACGAAGAACGGCTGCGAGAAGAATCGCTGGATCTTACGAGCACGAGCAACGGTCAACTTGTCGTCTTCCGAAAGCTCGTCAAGTCCGAGGATCGCGATGATGTCCTGCAAGTCTTTGTACCGCTGCAAGATCTTCTTAACCGCCTGTGCTGTGTTGTAGTGATCGTCACCAACAACCTGCGGATCGAGAATACGCGAGTTCGATGCTAGAGGATCGACGGCCGGATAGATACCAAGCTCCACGATCTGACGCGACAAAGCGGTAACAGCATCGAGGTGAGCGAACGTCGTCGCCGGTGCCGGATCGGTATAGTCGTCAGCAGGCACATAAACGGCCTGGATCGAGGTGATAGCTCCGGTCTTGGTCGAGGTGATGCGTTCCTGCATCTCGCCCATTTCGGTAGCAAGCGTCGGCTGATAGCCCACAGCGGACGGCATACGTCCTAGAAGTGCGGACACTTCGGAACCAGCCTGCGTGAATCGGAAAATGTTATCGACGAAGAACAACACGTCGTTTCCTTGATCGCGGAAATGCTCAGCAACGGTCAGACCCGACAACGCAACACGAAGACGTGCTCCAGGAGGTTCGGTCATCTGTCCATAAACGAGTGACACTTTCGAGCCCTTGATCTCTTCTTTATCAACCTTGGAAAGATCGAACTCACCGGTCTTTTCCATATGCTCGTTGAAAGCATCGCCGTATTTGATAACTTTCGATTCGACCATTTCGCGAAGAAGGTCATTTCCTTCACGCGTGCGTTCACCCACGCCCGCGAACACCGAGAATCCGTCCGAACCGATGGCGACGTTGTTGATCAGCTCCATAATGAGAACTGTCTTACCAACGCCGGCACCGCCGAACAGGCCGATCTTTCCGCCGCGAAGGAACGGCTGCACAAGGTCGATGACCTTGATGCCCGTTTCGAACATTTCTAGCTGAGTCGATTGTTCGTCAAAAGAAGGTGCGTGTCTGTGGATCGACGAAGTTTGCTCAGCACTAACAGGGCCGAGTTCGTCAACTGGATCGCCGATAACGTTCATCACGCGGCCAAGCGTCGGTGCGCCAACCGGAACCATGATCGGTCCGCCAAGGTCGATGACCTTCATTCCGCGAACCATACCGTCGGTCGGCAGCATCGAAACTGCACGAACACGGCCTTCGCCGAGGTGCTGCTGAACTTCGGCGACAACGTCGATGTTCTCGCCGCCAAAACCTTCGCTCGTGATGCGAAGCGCCTGATAGATCGGCGGCAGATAATTGTTTGAAAATTCTACGTCAACGACCGGACCAATGATCTGAACTACTTTTCCGACCTGTCCGTTTTCTTCGTTAGCCATTATTTATTAAGGTTCTCCTCAAATTAGGTAAAATACCGTGATATTTACAAAGGAGTAAGAATATCACATCGCCATTTGTTGAAGCAAAGGCGCCTACGGTATTCGCCACAAATAAACTCTATGCTCGACACCGCCCGGCGTTGTGACCTTTCTCGTCTGTTCAGGCTTCCAATCGCCCATGTCGTGATTGTGCGAAACGACACGAGTTCCGGGCTTGAGCTTCAATAGCTGCGGCTTTAGTTGGACATTGAGGTCAGGTGACAAATAGAGCATCACAACGGTCGCATCGCAGAAGTCATATTTGAAAATGTCGGCTTCAACAAACTTCACCTTCTCCGTAACCTTCTGGTCGACCGCATTCTTGTTTGCCATTCGAACAAGAACAGGATCGATGTCGATGCCTACGCCTTTCGTGCCAAATCGCGTCGCTGCGGTTATCGGAATGCGGCCATCGCCTGAGCCGAGATCGTAAAGAATGTCGTCGCCGTTAACTTTTGCCACCGACAGCATCTCGTCAACCACCAATTGGTGTGTTGCAAGATACGGTGCTCCCGTAGATTCGGTCAAAACCGGAATCTCTTCGTTTGCATTAGATTGCGTACCCGAACTTCGCATTATTTCGCGGTTCATGCATCCACTTGACGCGACCGCCACGATGATGCAGGCGTATATCTTAAATCTGCTCATTGCGACAATGTTACCAACTATTCGCGGTTCTTGTGTTCGAAATCCGGCATTTGTTGTAATATTCAATCATAGCCACATCGCTTCTTATATTTATGGAGAAACTTCGCAATTGAAAAAGCTCGAACTACCTTCCCAAGGCCTTAATACGCTTTTCGGCGTACAAGACCAGAACATCAAATATCTCGAATCGCTGCTCGACGTAAACATCGGTGCCCGCGGCAATGAACTGCTCATTGACGGTGACGAAGCCGACATTGCAACGGTTCAGCAAATACTGTCGGATTTTAGCGACTTGTTTGCTGAGGGCAGCACGTTCAGCGACAAAGAGCTGCGTGATGCGTTCAAACAGATCGCCGAAGATCGAGCGTATTCCCTGAAAGATCATTTTCAAAAAGCGAGATTCAATCCGTCCGGCAAAAAGACCGTTGCTCCGAAAACAGCGAATCAACGCAAGTATCTTGATGCTATTGCCAAGAACGATCTCGTCTTCGGCATCGGCGTTGCGGGAACGGGAAAGAGCTTTCTCGCCGTCGCAATGGCAGTTGATGCTTTGATGAAAAAGCAGGTGAGCCGCATAATCTTGACGCGTCCTGCTGTCGAAGCAGGCGAGCGACTTGGTTTCTTGCCCGGCGATCTTCAGGAAAAGGTCGATCCGTATCTTCGTCCTCTTTACGACGCTCTGTTCGATCTCGTCGATGGCGAAAAGGTCACCAAGATGCTCGAGAAACGCATCATCGAGATCGCTCCCTTAGCATTTATGCGTGGCCGCACGCTGTCAGACGCGTTCATCATTCTCGACGAGGCGCAAAACACCACGAGCGAACAAATGAAGATGTTCCTCACTCGAATCGGCTTCGGCTCAAAGGTTGTCGTCACCGGTGACAAAACTCAGATCGACCTTCCGCGCGGCCAAAAAAGCGGCATCAAGGAAGCAGAACATGTGCTCAAGGACATCGACATGATCGAGTTCGTTTACTTCAGTGAGAAAGACGTGGTTCGGCACAAACTTGTACAGATGATCGTCAAGGCCTACGAAGAACACTCCGAACATGCCGACGGAACAAGCGAAAGCCGCGAGCGATAGCGGCTGCCATTTTATGGACCTCGTCAATCTACAACGCAAGATCCAGCTCGATCTCGATCCAATTCGTGCATTCGTGGCTGACGTTTCTGCGAAAGTGTCCGAGGCTGAAAACAAGAAATTCTCCGTCGCATTCATCTCTGACGACCGAATGCGAAAGCTCAACCACACCTTTCGCGGCAAAGATTCGACCACCGACGTGCTCTCATTCCCGCACGAAGCTGACGAACTCGAAATACTCGCGACACAAGACTCAGGACTCGCGGCTTTTCTCGGCGACATCGTCATCTCTGCCGAACAGGCCGCGAAACAGGCCGCCGAGAACAAACTCTCGCTCGACGCCGAGATCAAACAGCTCATCCTCCACGGCGTTCTCCATCTTTGTGGTTACGACCACGAGACCGACAACGGCGAGATGAATGCCCGCGAACTCGAACTTCGTGCCAACCTCGCCATCGAAGGTTGAAGCCCTCACCATCAGATCGTGCCAATTAAATTAACGCCGATTTCACTACATATGTATTGACTTTCAATTTGGAAAGTTTATACTTGCAGGACTAATTTCACTTAAGTTTACCCACGCGTTGTAATTCCCGAAAAGCGTTCGGGCGCTTACGTGTGTCTATTGCAGTAAAAGAAAAGCCGGCTCCCTAGCCGCACCCACTTATGCCAAACCTTCGCCCGTCGACCAGACTCGTCGCTGTTACCCTTTTGCTCGCCATCACGGCAATCGCCACCTTCGGAAACTTCACCGAAAACCGAACATTCTTCGACTCAGTCCGAGAATTCCTAGGCTTCGCCCAAACCACGAGTCAACCGGCGGCCCAAGAGCCGCCAACAGGCACCACCGCGCCTGTTTTCACGGCGGGATCTTGCGATCTAGGCAACAACCCATTGCTTCCAATGGAGGTAGAATCCTCGGGTGGATCATTGGCTGGTTCTCCGACTGGCTATGCAAATTTACGAGCTGCTTTCGTCGCGATCAATGGCGGTGTTTTTCATACTGGCGTTATTACCATCGATGTTTGCGAGAACTCCAATGAAGCCGCGGCAACGGCCTCAATTGCTGGCGGCAATGACGCTGGCACAGCCGATTACACATCTGTCACAATTTCGCCCGCTGGCGGTGCTGCCAGAACGATCACGGGAGCCACAACGGCAGGAAATTCGCTAATCCTACTCAGTGGAGCTGACAATGTAGTTATCGATGGTCTTAATTCGGGCGGTAATTCGCTAACGATCCAAAATACAACAGCGAGTGCCACAGCCAATACCTCAACGATCAGATTTGTTGACGCCGCAACCAATAATACGATTAACAGAACAACGGTCTTGGGGTCTTTTTCCGGCGGTACAGCAGTAGCTGGCGGAACCATTTACTTCAGTGGCGACGCCAATCCACTCGCCGGAAACGACGGCAACACCATCTCGAATAGCAATATTGGCCCTGCGGGAACCAACTTGCCATCGACTGCAATCTACTCGGCGGGAACAAGCACCGCGGTTGATAATAGTGGAAATATTGTGTCGGGCAACAATATATATGATTATTTCGGGGCGACTGTTGCTACCGCGGGAATTAACCTTACCGCCACCGGAAATTCTGGCTGGACCATACAAAACAATAAACTTTATCAAACCGCCACTCGCATCTATACAACAGGTACTACTCACAGCGGAATTTCGATTGGCACTGGTTCGGGGTATACAGTTTCGGATAACGTGATCGGGTACGCAAACTCGTCAGGGACGGGCACGACCAACATGGTCGGCAACTCAGTCGCCCTTACAGGAACGTTTCCCAGTGCCTATACGACTACCGGAACAGCCAACGCCACCCGCTATATTGCAATTAGTGCCGCATTCACCGCCGCAGGGGCGGTGTCGAATATTCAAAACAATACCGTTTCAGGCTTCGCACTTTTTTCGTCAAGTATAGCGGCAACGACGAACGGTGTTTTTTGCGGAATTAACGTCACATCTGGCAATGCTAACATAGGTACCAGCAGTGGAAACACGATCGGCTCGTCAACTGGCACTGGATCGATCTATACAGCGATGACAACTGGCGTAGGTGCGGTCGTTGGAATTTATGTTACTAGCGCCAACACGGTCACAATACAAAACAATTCTATTGGTTCGATTGATGCCGTTGGAACAACATCTACGTTCAGCGGAGCGTTTACCGGCATTGATACCGCTGGTACGGGCGGCGTCTTCAACATAAGCAGCAATACTATCGGAAATTCTACTGCAGATAATATTCGAACTGGCTATACGCTTTCGGGCGCGAATTTGTCGAACGCTGGAACACTTACGTCTACTACTGGAACGACGAGCCCCATGGTAGGAATTCGGAATTCGGCTACTGGAGCCACGCTTGCAATAAATTCCAATACTCTTCGAGGATGGGCCAATGGGACAACAGCCGGTGGGGTTTTGACCGGAATTACGTCTACTGGTGCCAATTCCTCGTCGGTAAGTATTAGTTCCAATGCACTTGGTACTTCCTCGCTAGGTTGGATGCGCTGGGCATTCGCAAATACGGGAAGTGGTGTGACTGGTATAAATGCTTCAGGATTGACGCCGGGTGCCGGTTTGACCGCTAACGGCAATGACTTTCGAGGGCTTGTTTACACGGCGTCCGGGACTGGTTCGCACACCTACATTAATTGGAGCCACGCATCCTCAACCGTAGACAGCATCAGCAATAACACATTTACTAACTTGGATTTTATAACTACTGGTAGCGTCACCTTCTTGGCGCGTGCCGGAAACATGACATCGACGGGTGTCGAGAACGTAAACAATAACGCAATCGTTGGTTCGTTTAGAAAGGCG
The DNA here is from genome assembly GCA_937871585.1 of uncultured Acidobacteriota bacterium. Taxonomy (GTDB): domain Bacteria; phylum Acidobacteriota; class Blastocatellia; order Pyrinomonadales; family Pyrinomonadaceae; genus OLB17. Next base: position 7,279 of record CALMPJ010000051.1, read on the forward strand.
GCTAGTGGTGGAACAATAACATTTTTTAGCGCCAACGCCTCTTCAGTGACCGGCTCCACGATGACCAATAACTCGAATAGCTTCTCTAACGTCGATATTCGAGGAACTACTTCTATCGCAGGTTGGGTTAATACGGAGGGTGCGTCAACCACAAGCGGTCCGATCAAGACTATTACCAACAATACATTCAATAACTGGTTGGCAAGCTCGTCTCCTAGCGGGACGGTAACGGCTATGAGTGTGAACTTTAGCGGTTCTGGCTCGACTGTAAATGGAAATACGGCTTCGAATATCTCATCGGGTGGTAATTTAACTGGACTCAATATCGGCGCATCAAATTCAACAACGGGAGCTATTGCTGTTTCTGGAAATACGTTGAGGAATCTGTTTGCAGATCCAGGGTTAGTGGTCGCAATCAATACGGCGGCGACCGTAGCCACGATTTCTAAGAATAAGGTCTTCAGCATCATAGGCAATGGAGTTTCGTCCACCGTAACGGGAATTCAGCTTCAGAATAATGCGGCTTCGAGTTCGGTTCTCATTTCAAATAACATTATTGGAAATCTAACCGCACCTTTCTCGACGTCGAGCTTTGGGATCTTTGGAATTAATATTGGATTTGGGAGCTCTGCTACGTCGTCAGCCTTCAACGTAATCTACAATTCGATTTACTTGAACAACACAACGGCAGGAGCAGGATTCGGTTCCGCTGGCATCTTTACGAATACCAGTGCTACATCTACCACCGCAATACTGACATTGCGAAACAATATAGTTGTAAATAATTCTATCCAAAGCGGAGCCGGATATACGGTCGCATATCGTCGGAACGGTGGAGCGGCTGGAACACTCTCAAATTATGGATCGTTATCGAACAATAATTTGTTTTACGTTAGCTCTCCGAGTCCAAACCGCCTCGTCTACTACGATGGCACAAGTTCTGCGCAAACAATTGAAGCGTATAAGACAGGAGTCTTCACTGCAGGAACAATATCGCCGCGGGACAGTGCGTCTATTTCGGAATCTCCTAACTTTTTGTCGCTTGTTGGAAGCGACGCAACGTTTCTCCACATTAATCCCGCGATCGCATCGCAAATCGAAAGCGGTGCTGTGAATATTGTTGGTATTACGGACGATTTTGACGCAGATATTCGACAAGGAAATGCTGGCTATCCGTCGCAGACGAATGGCGGCGGTAGTGCTCCGGATATCGGTGCAGACGAGTATGACGGAATTCCGCAGGACCTTACCGGCCCGGTAATTTCGTACACAAGTCTCGGCAACACTGCTTGCGCAGGCGATGTGACGTTGTCGGCGACGATCACTGACGGTACTGGTGTGAACATAACCGCCGGAACGCGGCCACGGTTGTATTTTAAGAAATCGACCAACTCAAACGCGTTCAACGACAATACTAGTGCGACTGATGGTTGGAAATACGTTGAAGCTACCGGTGTGGGTGGCAGTCCGTTCAGTTTTACTACCAATTACGCGTTGTTAAATGGATCGGCTCCGACGACGGGAGATACGATCCAATATTTTGTAATTGCTCAGGACACGGTCGGTACGCCAAATATTTCCATCAATTCGGGAACCTTTGCAGCGACTCCGACGACCGTAGCACTAACAAGCGCGGCCTTCCCAATAGGTGGCACCATCAATAGTTTCAATCTGACTACTCCCGGACTCTCAGGCACAGTTACGGTCGGAGCGGCGGGAACATATACGAGCTTGACCGGAGCCGGAGCCGGCGGATTATTTAACGCAATTAACACAAGCGGACTCTCTGGTACGTTGACGGTAAATATCATCGACACTGCTGTTGCCGAAACCGGAGCAGTCGCCCTCAACCAGATCAACTACAACGGCTGTACAGCTGGACCGTATGCTGTTCTCATCAAACCAAACACAACATCGACACTATCCGGATCTTTGAGTTCTGCAGGCCTCATTAAATTGAATGGTGCGGACAACGTTACGATCGATGGATCGAATAGTGGCGGCACTGATCGCAGCCTTACCATCACAAATACTGCGACTACAGCACCAACGGCTATCTCGATTCAGAGCCTCGGCACCGGTCTTGGAGCGACGAACAATACAATAAAGAACGTCAATATCTCGACCGGAGTCGCGACTACCACCGGATATGGTATTTCAATTGGAAGCAGCACGCCGGGAAGTTCCGGTGCCGATAACGACAATACGACGATCCAGTACAACAACATATCCGTTGCGCCTGTGGGAATTTACGCCAATGGAACAGCATCAACTAGTGCTGGTGGAAATGACAATCTCAGTATCGTCGGAAACACGACAGATGTTACATCAGTGCTTGGTGTAATTGGCATTCAGGTGGGCAATTCACTTTCGAGTTCAATCGCTTCGAACTCAATTACGGTTCAAAACTCGCCCACCACAGAACCGGTCGGAATCTCGATCGAAACAGGCTTTGTTTCGTCAACGATATCCGGAAATATCGTTTCTAAGTCGCTAAGTACCAACACCGGCGGCTACGGCGGCCGCGGAATCACGGTCGGAACCGGAACCGCGACCAGTAATCTTACATTTACGAACAACGTCGTTACGGGCGTCAGAGGATCGGATTTTTCAAGTTTCGGTGACTCTTCATCGGCCGGCATCATGATCGGCGTGATTGGCGCATCCAGTACACTGACCACTACGACAGGTGGACTGAACTTCTACCACAACAGTGTCAGAATGGGCGGAAATATCGGTAGCTTTAGTGCCACCGCAATTACAACAGCGCTTTATGTCGGGTCTGGTGCAAGTTCACTGAACATACGTAACAATGTCTTCTCGAACACTCAGACCGGTAATAACGCTACGCAGAAGAACTATGCTGTCTATTCGGCAGCCACGATTACCGCGTTCAGTGTTATGGATTTCAACAATTATTTTGTTGTTAATTCATTTAACGCAGCATCAGCAATTCCCGGATTTATTGGCTCCGATCGAACGACGCTCAGTGCCTTCCAGACAGGCTTTGGCAATAACGCGGCTTCGTCGATCGGCGATCCAAGATTCAATAGTGATTCTGATCTTCGACCCCAACTCGGATCGCCAACATCCGCTCTGTTGAATGCAGGTACAGCAGGCACAGGTGTCACTTTGGACATTCTTGGTGCGACTCGTAACGTTACTACTCCTACGGTTGGAGCGTACGAGAATGCTGTTGATTTTGCGCCACCAACTATTAGCTATGCGGCCTTGGGTAATACGACCAGTACGGGAGATAGGACGTTGTCGATAACGGTGACGGACGCTTCGGGTGTGCCGACTAGTGGAGCTGGATTGCCGAGGGTCTATTTTAATAAGAATGCAGGTACGACGTTCAGTACGCAGTGTACGCATATCAGCGGCAGCTCGTATGATTGCGTGATCGATGAATCGGATCTAGGCGGGGTTGCGGTCAGCGACATTATCAGATACTACGTTGTTGCTCAGGATAATGCCGGAACTCCGAATGTTACGGCGAATCCTTCTACCGGCGCAGGCGGCTTTACGGCAAATCCGCCAGCGGCTGCCACGCCTCCGACGACGCCGAATAGCTACACAATTGCTGCGTTGGTCAGCGGAACATTCTACGTCGGCACCGGCTCGACTTGCGGGCCTTTGGGAACTGATCCATGTACGTTTACTTCGCTGACGAATGCCGGCGGCATATTCCAATACATCAACAGCAACGTAGTATCGGGAAATATAACTATCGAGCTTGCAAACAACCTGACCGGCGAAACGGGAACGGTTGCGCTTAATCAGTTTGCTACGCCTTACACACTTACGATCTCGCAGACTGGAGGGACTTCAGCAGTTCCGCGCGTCATATCAGGTAGCTCAGCATCCGCGTTAATCAAGTTAAATGGTGCGGACAATGTGACGATCAATGGCGATGATCCTGCGACCATTGGTGTCGCGGATCGAGCATTGTCGATCTCAAATACGAATTCTGGGGCTTCATCCGCGGTGATCTGGCTAGCGAGTTCTTCGTCGGCAAATGGTGCGACCGATAATACGATCAAGAATTGCAACATTTCCGGAAATGCGCCGACGACAACGCTTGCAGGAATTATCAGCAGCGGCGGAACGACAATAGGAACCGGCGACGGTCCAAATACGAGCAATAGGTACGAGAATAATGCTGTTGATACGGCGTTCTACGGAATCGCAGTCGTCGGCCCGACTGGAAATGAGACGGATACTGAGATCATCGGCAACACTGTCGGCTCGTCGGTCGCCGCTAATAAAGTGGGCGGCAACGGCATCGCACTGTTCCAGCAGTCCAACGCTACCGTGTCCGGAAATACCATTTCCGGTCTGAGTACAACGACCGCTCTCACAAACACCGTTTCGGGGATCTACGTCGGAGGCACCGCCAACAATCTGTCGATCGCGTCGAATATTATCCGCAATATTCGGCAGCCGAACACATCTGGTTGGGGCAGCAACGGTATTCAACTGGCTTCATCGTCGACCGCGGCCAATGTGACAGTTTCGAACAACTTCATCTCGGATATCGCGTCGCAAGGCTTTAACGGTGTTGCTTCCGCGGACAACGGTTACGGAATCGTGATCGATTCGGGCGCCGGATATAGGATCTACAACAATAGCGTCAGCCTCGCGACCAATCAGGTCTCGGCGACAGGTCGTCCGGCCGCGATCAATATCGCCGCCGCCGTGACGACGTCAGGTGGCTTAGATATTCGAAACAATATCTTCGCAAACAGCCAAACAGTTGGAACGCGTTACGGAATCATCAATTCTTCAACGGCGGGGACCGCGGGCTTCTCCACCAATAAATACAACGCCTACTTCGCGCCACACCCCGGGGGAA
>CALMPJ010000052.1 GCA_937871585.1 uncultured Acidobacteriota bacterium
TTATTGCTCTGTTTGGCGTTGCGGTGCTCAACGGCGTCGTGATGGTCAGCTTCATTAACCACCTTCGCGAAGAAGGAAAGACGGTTCTCGATGCGGTTCGCGAGGGAGCGGAAACGCGGCTGCGTCCGGTGCTGATGACCGCGCTGGTAGCGAGTCTCGGGTTTATTCCTATGGCCCTTGCCACAAGTGCTGGTGCCGAGGTTCAGCGCCCGCTTGCGACGGTGGTTATCGGAGGTTTGATTACATCTACACTTTTGACCTTGCTGATCTTGCCGACACTTTACGGTTGGGTGGAAAAAGATCGCGAAGGTGAATTTACGGAGGATGAAATATGAAATTGATCGTCGCGATTGTGAGGCCATTCAAAGTGGACGAGATCATAACCGCATTCGAAGCCATTGAAGGGTTTCCCGGCATGACCGTTACGGATTCCGAGGGGTTTGGCCGTCGGTTTGGCACGGCCCTTTACGATTCCTTAGATCCGTTTATGCCGGGCAAGCGACTAGAGATTGCGGCGAACGACGAACTCGTCGAGGCGATCGTTGCGGCGATCAAGCAGCGCGCTCATACGGGTAGGAAGGGTGACGGACTGATAGTCGTCCTCGACATCGAAAAAGCATTGCTCATTTAGGTGATCGGGAACGATTATAAGCAGGAAGATGGAAATTATTTGGGGCGAACTAACAGCAGGCTTACCGGACTCGGCTCAGCTGGTACATGTCTTGATACGTTTAGTTGCCGCGATCGTGGTCGGGGCAGTTATTGGTTTTCAGCGTGAGCAGGCGGGGAAGGAGGGCTGGGCGGGCACCCATATTCTTGTCTCCTTGGGCACAACCCTCTTTGTTCTTGCGGCGGCGGGCAGCGGCATGTCGTCAGATGGCGTTTCGCGGGTTGTTCAGGGACTCGCAACCGGTATTGGCTTTATCGGGGCAGGGGCGATTCTCAAACTGGAACAGGAACGCATGATCCACGGCCTGACAACCGCGGCCGGCATCTGGATGACGGCGGCGATCGGAGTGACGGTCGGTCTGGGCGGCCTTGGTTTGGCTTTGATAAGCACTCTTATGACTTGGATCGTTCTCTCGGCGCTTGGGCGGCTCGAACTGGGAACGGAAATGAAGCGACTCAAAACGGAAGACTTGGAAACACCTGATCAAAGGAGAAAAATAGATGAAATGTCCAATTGATACAAACACGGATCTTCAGATGTCAGAGCGTCAGGGAATTGAGATCGATTTTTGTCCTGACTGCCGGGGCGTATGGTTAGACCGAGGCGAGATCGACAAGATAGTAGAAAGGTCGATGACGGCTTCGTCCGCCGCACCGGCCAGATACAACGAATATCAAGATCGCTCCCGTGACCATCACTCGAAAGACTACGATTCGCGGAAAAGGCGAAAAGGGTTTCTGAGCGAATTATTCGACTAATTACGCGCTGGTTACTATCGAATCAGAGGATATTCAGAAAAAGAATAGCCGCATTCGCGATTTGATGCTTCTACGTCGAAGCCTATGAACAAAACGAAGAAGCAAAATGAAGAGGCTCATGATATGTCGGGTGTTCATCGTATCAGCCCAGACGAAATAGCTAAGCACTTCGGAACGGATGTCGGCGGCGATGAAGAAAACCCGACTGCGGAGAACATCGAGATTCGCCTCAGACTGAGCGCGGCGACTCTAAAGAAGGCGAAAATCCTCGCGGAACAATCGGGCGTCGGATTGTCGCGGTATGTCGAAAAGGCTTTGGAGCCGGTCATAGAAGTAAAAGGGATGCTTCCCCGTGATGGGTAAGGCTATTTACACGACCGGAAATGCTATCTATGTGATGGAGAAAACAATCTGAGCGAAGGGGAACATGATTTATAGGAGGAGAAACGCGATTTAAACGATTGGGAGCGCGAATTATACGAGGGGGAAAGTGATTTGGGTGAGTTGGTTCGCTATCCGAGTACTCGTATTGACTTTTTGAGGGTGTGGTTTGCTCACGGTTTTGCATAACTCAAATATTGTGAGGCATAAAGTACGGAGCCATGGGTTTCGTCCGCAAATCCGACGAAGAAAGTCGCCCCCAAATCGTAGTGAGTGAAGCGGATAATTAGGTGCAGGTCGACTGTACGAGCCTCTCCTCGGGAACCCGGCTGGGCTCTTAGTGCCGGGAGTTAACAAGCCTGAAAAGGCAAGGAGTAAAACCATGACAACGCGAAAGCTTCAACTAAAACGTGTAGCTCTCATGCTGTTTTTTGCCGCGACGTTCACGGTTCTTGGAACTGTCGCGACAAACGCCCAGCACCACAGCCGGCGAGCGTCACACCATCGGCAGGACCACGATAGACGAGTCGTGCGTGCTCCTGTCAGTTACGGAAATAGCGGTTATTACGGAAACGACGGCCGCTATGGCAACAGCAGGTCCTATCCGACGAGACGCCCGGCGTACTATCCGCCTCAACGCCGTCGTGGAGTGGGCAGCGTGTTCAGCGTGATCTTCGGCGGTGGCCGAGCCAGCCAACACAGAAGGCACCATTGAACGGCACGCAGACGGCAGCGACTGGGCGGACTACGAGTCGCCGACAAGATTGTTTTCTCCGACTCTCAGCCACCTGCCGATGCTCGGTTTGTTCCGAAAGCCGAACAGATAACGGAGAAAAAGCTAAGCGGAGCTTGCAGCGCTTTGATCTTTACTTGCAAGCGAGGAGAAGAAAAGCCATGTTGAAAAAAAGTATAACGACGATGCTGATCGGAGCGATTCTCGGAAGTGCTACGTTCGTAACGGCGGCCAGTCCAAGTACAAACGATGAAAAAGATGCCGAGAAGGTTAGGACGGATATACGCAGACTTGGAACCGGGCCGGATGCTCAGGTCAAACTCGAGCTTCGGGATAAATCAAAGGTCGAAGGCTATGTCAGCGAGGCAAACGACAATGATTTTGTAGTCGTCGATCCAAAGTCCGGCACTTCGACAACTGTCGCGTATCCGCAGGTTCGAAAGGCAAAAGGCAACAACCTCTCGGGAGGCGTGAAGATAGCGATTACCATCGCTATCGTTGCGGCCGTGACATTTCTGAGCTTTAAGTACGGTAGACGCGGCAGACGCGTTTATTTTTAGCGACGGTCGCAAGCGTCTTCGGGTAAGAGCAGACAATATGGAGTAACTTATGACGAACACAAGAATTATTAGATGGTTTCTCCCGTTTTTGTTGACTATCCTGCTTGCTGTCGCTGCCGAGGCTCAGAGCGATGCAAGTCAATACGTGATCTCGGCAAAAGCGGGCGGAATCAATTTCACGTCCGGCGACGTAAAGATCACTCGAAAAGCCGCGAGTCAGCCTGTAGTTGTGTCCACATTGGACTCGGCCGAGAGCGGCGATCAGATCGAGACCGGATCCAACAGCCGCGTCGAGATATTGCTCAATCCCGGTTCCTATTTGAGGCTCGGTGAGAATTCGATCCTGGATGTCACCGACACTTCATTCGACTCGCTCCGCTTTAACCTGCGGTCTGGCCAGGCGATCTTCGAGATCACCGGTGATGAGGACGAGATCGCTCCCGTCGGATTGACGGTCGCTCAGGGCGTGGTTTCACTCGATAAGGAAGGGATTTATCGAGTTCAATACCGCGAACCGGAGACCGCCACTATCCGAGTCCAAAAAGGGCGGGCGCGTATGGGTGACGAGAAGTTTGGCGACGGTAAGGAAATCGTCGTCGATCGCGGGAGGCAGATTGATGTCGTCAAGTTTGACAAGAAGGAACAGGACGATTTCGCCCTATGGAGCAGCGAACGAGCCAAGTCGATCACCGAGGCCAATGAGAAGCTCTCAAAAGATACCGTGAGCCGCTTGTCATCCGGCTTTCGAAGCGGTTCGATGGGGCGGCGGAGAGGATTCAACGGCTACTGGCTCTACGATCCTTTTTATGCGCGGAGAACATTCTTACCGTTCTACTCAAGTTGGTCATCACCATACGGACATCATTACCGGCGGCACTTTGGATTCTCACATTCCGGGTTCGGGCTGTTTCGGCGTCCTTCGACGCGGACGAGCATCAGGATATTTCGTCCATCGATAATCCGCCACCCAGTTAAGCACGGAGGAGGTCGACGCCATTGAATACGGAGCAAAGGGCGCTTATTAGCGAACCGTCAGGGCCTAGGGATGGGGCCGGACAAAAGGTCGAACCTCGCTTATCGTAAGGGATGACCGGCAATTATGGAACAAGAGGTAAGCTTTTATCATCAGCTCGTAGAACATCCGATGCTCGTGTTTTTGGTAGCATCTCTCCTCCCGATTATTTTCATGTGGTTTCTCGGCATGTTGATGCATCGTCGCAGCAGTAAGGTCGAACTGGGAAAATCGTCGGCAGACAAGAGTTCGGAAAGTACGGGGTCGGCGTTGTAAACTACGCCCTTTAGGCGGGAGACGATTACTATGGGACAGGATCACGTGCAAAGCGCTTCGTGGCGAAATAAGAAAAGTTTGGCCACAGTCTTTGGCATCACCTCGTTCTATCTGATTGTCGAGGTGATAGGTGGATTCTGGACCGGCAGTTTGGCCCTTCTTGCTGATGCGGGCCACATGTTGACTGACGTCGCAGGAGTCGGCCTCGCTCTTCTCGCAATCTGGTTCGCGGAGCGCCCTGCGTCCGAGACAAGGACTTACGGTTACTACCGCGTCGAGATCCTCGCGGCACTAACGAACGCCGTCGTGCTGATCTTGATCTCCCTCTACATCCTGTACGAAGCCTACCAGCGTTTCAAGAATCCACCCGAGGTTCAGAGCTCCGGGATGCTCGCCGTCGCGTCGATCGGCCTTGTCGTAAACATCGTCGGAATATACCTTCTCCGCGCCGGTTCGAAAGAAAGTCTCAATATGAAGGGAGCGTATTTTGAAGTCCTATCGGACATGCTGACCTCCATAGGCGTGATTATAGCCGGCGTGATCATGCTGACGACGGGCTGGTATTATGCCGACCCGATCATTTCGGCGGGTATCGGTCTATTCATTTTGCCGCGCACTTGGGCGTTGTTGAAGGATGCTGTCGGCGTCTTGATCGAAGGAACACCCGCAGACGTTGACATTGCCGCCTTGCGCGAAAGCTTGACGCAGATCGAGGGCGTTGCCGGCATCCACGATCTGCACGTTTGGAGTTTGACCTCCGGCGTGAACGCGATGAGCGTGCACGCGGTCTTGGCCGAAAAGTCCGAACACGACGAGGTTCTGGCTCGTGTGCACGAGCGGTGCACGAAGGAGTTTAGAATCTCACACGTCACCGTGCAGACCGAACGTGGTGATTTCGCGACGCACGAGACGCATTTGTGAGATAGGGGTGGTAGATTAGGCGGGTATGAGTATGAAGATGACACGAATGTTATGTTTGGGTTTGGTAGTGGGAATCATTTTTGCGGTAGGAGCGAACGCTCAGACGAAAGATGAGAGATCGGTTCGCGACGTGGTCTTGAAGAACGCTGAAGCGTTCGAGAAAGGCGATTTGGCGATGATGAACAGCATTTGGCTCGACGATGAGAAAGTAACGGTGGTCGAGGCCGGCAACTTCGACTACGGATGGCGCAATTTCCGCGATAAACACCTCGGACCCGAACTTAAGGCGATGCAGAACCGCAGGTTCGAGACGAGCGATATCCGCGCCCACATCAGCGGGAAAACGGCGTGGGTAACCTTCGCTTACCGAATCAAAGCCACTTTCGCGGAACGGCCGATCGACGCCGAAGGAGCAGGAACGATGGTGATGGAAAAGGTGAAGGGCGATTGGCGCATCGTACACTATGCGACAAGCGGAAAACGCCGCCAACAGTGAATTTATGGAGAACGAACGGATACAAGGTCCGTATGCGAGTGGTGTTGGCGAGGGCCTTCCCTACGTGGCGTGGATAGTGGCGTTGGTGGCGGCTGGCGGTAGTTTGTTTTTCAGCGAGGTTATGGAGCTGCCGCCGTGCGTTTTGTGCTGGTACCAGCGCATTGCGATGTATCCATTGGTGATCGTAATCGGAGCGGGGATCATTATGCGCGACCGTCGGATGAAGTTCTACGCGCTGCCGATAACGCTGATCGGACTGGGTGTCTCTATTTATCACAACTTGCTTTATTACGGGATCATCCCGGATAGCATTACTCCCTGCACCCAAGGCGTGTCCTGCACTTCGCGACAGATCGAATGGCTGGGATTTATCACGATTCCGCTGATGGCTTTAGTAGCGTTCGTGATCGTGACCGTAAGCATGTTGCTTTATGGCGGAAAGAGACGGGAAGAATGATATGAGGAAAGAAGTAATAATTTTAGGTTCGATTGTTGCGATAGTCATCGTCGGGCTTGTTGTCGGATCGAACTATTACCGAAGCTCGATTCAAAGCGAACAAAAACCTGTGAACACGGGCAACAGCAACAGGGCGGCGGCGGGTGAGCTGGTTCGCCCGGACAGCCCGACGCTCGGAGCGGCAGATGCCAAGGTCACGCTGGTCGAGTTCTACGACCCGGAGTGCGAAGCATGTGCTGCGATCAGTCCGATAGTCAAAAAGATTCTCAAGGATTACGACGGCAGGATCAGATTCGTTGCTCGATATATGCCGCTTCATCCGAGCTCGATGGCGGCTGTCGCGTTTACCGAGGCCGCGGGCGAACAGGGCAAATATTGGCAGGCTCAGGAACTGCTCTTCCAAAAACAGTCCGAATGGGGACAAAAACATGGCCAGCCTTCCGCATCGCCCGCCGACATCAATGCCTTGTTCGAGAAATATGCAATGGAGATGGGTTTGGATCTGACCAAATTGAATGCCGCGATCAAAGAAAATCGCTTTGCCGCAAAGATCGACCGCGATAAAAAAGACGGCCAAAGCCTCGGCGTGAGGCAAACGCCTACCTTCTTCGTTAACGGCCGCCAGCTTCTTCGGCTCGGCGATTCAGAATTGCGAGAGCTGATCGACGAAGAGTTAAGAAAATAGCGCGACATCCAGTTTGTAGAGAACGGATGAAACTATTGCCCTGTCCATTGTGAGTGACCACTTTTTTCATATATTGCTCGGTGCCCTGATCTTCGGAGGAATTGTTTTTGGTTTAATCGAGTTGCTTGTGTATTTTGACAAACGTCGAGTCAAGACTCGTGGGCCTGGATCCAACCAATCCACGCTCGTCTCACGAACCCGCAGGAAGAAAGCGAGACGCAAACGACGAACTGGTGAACGAGGGTCCTGATGTAAAGTTTGGGACGACTTTGCGATTCCGAATTTATAGATGAAGAGTTGAGATAATACTCTGTAATCGCCCGAATACGCGACTGCGACTCGCAATCGACTTAGGCAGCGGAAATGCGAACGTTAGGTAGAACATGAGCTATCTAATGGGCTAGCGAGGTGGGAGATATGAAATTAATCGGTATCGCGATCATTATGGTGCTAGTAACCGTCGGAGGTGTAAGCTCCCAAGAAAAAGCGAAGTCAAAGGCACCGCCGAAAACCGGCACTACACAACCTGCGACTACCGAAGACGGCAGGGCCGTGATTCTGAGTAGCAACGGCACGTGGAAGTAGCGTCGGGATCGGAGTCGTCCGTGGAATCAACTTCTACAAAGACAGTGCCTCTTAGTATGGCCTCAACAAAGAGGGGAAACATCGATCTAGAAGCGGGTCTGGTATTTAATAGTGGGGACGTCAAACCTGTCGGACGGGCGACCTTCTACCTGTTAAAGGAAGACCCAACCAAAGTCATCCTGACGCAAGCCCATCTCGATGCGTATAATGCTGACAATTCTAGCTTCGGCGGAAACGAGACGCTCGACAAGTGGAGCATGTACGGAGCGGTCTTGTATATGGACGGAAGTTTGACACCAAACTTTGCAATTGCTGTAAGAAAATCGATCGAGGCTGCCTCTGGTGGTCGGGCAACAACCGGTTTTGATGGGAAAGCGAGATTCGAAGGTGTTACTGCAGGCGATTACTTTTTGTTTGGATATTACAGATTTGGTAAGCAGACAACTTATTGGAGCCTGCCCGTGTCAGTTCTAGCCGGGGAGAACAATGTTGTTCTTGACAACGACAATATGAGGGGCTAAGGCGGTTTACAATGAATCGATATCACCAATCGGTGGGAACGAGCCGGGAGGCGGTTTTGTGAGCAATAAGGCGGCGAGGTAATTATATGGAAGTACCCGAGACAGGTTCGCTTTGGCAGGATTCGAAGTTTCGCTGGATGCTGGCGAGCGTGGCGTTGGTGGGCGTATTCGAGTTTCTTTCGCTTGCGAATATCGATGTATTTGCTTATCTGGTCGGCGAGAGATATTCGCGGCCGGTCGCCGCAGTGTTCTTTGCGGCTATTATTTTGGCTATCGGCTGGCGAACCCTGTGGAGCGGACTTCAGGCGCTTTCAAAAGTTAATTTTAAGAGCATCAACCTCCTGATGACGATCGCCGTTGTCGGAGCATTTTACTTGGGCGAGTATCCGGAAGCTGCTGTTGTGGTCGTGCTTTTCACGTTGGGCGAGACGCTCGAGAAATTTGGCATTGCCACGAGCAAATCCGCCTTGCAGGCTTTGGTTGACCGCGCTCCGAAGACCGCTTCGATCAAGGGGGCGGACGGCCAAATCAGCGACGTTCCTCTGGCGGACATAAACACCGGGGACATCTTGGTTCTAAAGCCTTCGGACATGATCCCAATGGATGCTGAAGTCGTCGTTGGCTCGTCGTCGGTTGACGAATCGACAATCACGGGCGAGCCGCTTCCCAAGGACAAACACGCGGGCGACCTCGTCTTTGCCGGAACGTTGAACTTGCAGGGCTATCTGGAAGCAAAGGTCACAAAGCTCGCAAAGGATTCCACTCTTGCCAAAATTATCGAAACGACCTTTGCCGCGACGAAAACAAAGGCTGAAACTCAGAAGTTTATCGAAACCTTTGCGGGCTATTACACGCCGTCGATCATTTTCATAGCTGTTCTGCTTGTTGCTGTTCCGACAATAGTGTTTGGCCAGCCGTTCAATCCTTGGTTCGAAAAGGCGATCACGATTCTCGTCATCGCTTGCCCCTGCGCTCTTGTAATAAGTACGCCGATTTCGATTTACGCCGCCATTGGAAGCGCATCCGCACGGGGAGCACTGATCAAAGGCGGCAAGTATATCGAGGCCATCGGTCAGGTCAAAGCCATCGCGATGGACAAGACAAGAACGCTAACTTACGGTAAGCCGAAGGTCACGGATGTCATTCCCTTCGGCGATACCACGCGGGAACATCTGCTAGCCTGCTCAGCCGGCATTGAAACTTACTCAGAGCATCCGCTTGCTCAGGCGATCGTCGATGCTGCTCGCGAGGAAAAGATCGAGATTCACCGCGTCGAGAATTTTCAGGCCGTTATGGGCAAAGGCGCTCAGGCCGACTGCGTGGTCTGTTATGACAAGCATCACTGCATCGGCAAACTGCCTTTCATCAGCGAAGAGCATGCCGTTCAAGAGGAGGTTGTGGCAACGGTCGCGGCTCTTCAACTCGAAGGTAAAACCTCGATCGTCGTGAGCAGCAACGGCGGTGTCGAGGGCGTGATCGCTCTGACAGATGAACTAAAGCCGGAGGGAAAACAAACCGTTAGCGATCTTCGGAAATTGGGTATTGAAACGGTGATGCTTACCGGCGATAACAAAGCTCCGGCGGATGCTGTCGCCGCGCTAGTCGGTATCGACGTGGTCCGGGCAGAGATGCTTCCCCAAGACAAAGCTGAAGCGATAAATGACCTTCTTAAAGAATACGGGGCCGTGGCGATGGTCGGGGACGGTGTCAACGATGCTCCCGCACTTGCCCTCTCAAACGTCGGCATCGCGATGGGAGCGGCTGGTAGTGACACAGCAATCGAGGCCGCTTCGATCGCTATACTCAACGATCGGCTGGAACTCATCCCATATCTTGTTCGCCTCGGGCGCAAAACGATCTCGACGATCAGGATCAATACCGCCGCAGCAGTGCTTACTAAGCTGCTGTTTGTCGTCCTCGCCATCTTGGGTTTGAGCGGCTTAGCGTTAGCTATATTCGCCGATGTAGGCGTGACAATTTTAGTGATCTTGAACAGTTTGCAACTTCTCAAATTCAAATAATCTTCTTTCAGTATGCCAGGTATTGTTGTGGAAATGACGAAAATGAATCAAATCAGAAAACGGACCGACAAACTGTCTCTTCCTTCTACTTCCCGCAAGCGGAAAAAGGAACGTAAAACTGAAAACATCAAAGAAGTTTTCGGTGTACATGTTATTAACGACGCCGATATCGAAAGTCATTTTGGGGGTGCGAATGTCAATATCGAAGATATGAGTAAAAAACGCGATGACTAAGTCCGCGACATTTTGGGTGACGGTCTTGGTCGCGATTGTTCTGACGACTTCACTCTATTTCCTATCAAGGGTCGCCACAAAGCGCTTTAGATTTTCAAAACGCGACATAAAAGCCGCTGGGTTGAATCGCAAAAAAGCGCGAGCATTTGTGGCCAACAGGCGTAAAAAGTACCGGCCAAAAAAAATGCGTTTTTGAATTACCATGGTGGAGCGAGCCAAAGTCGCGTTTAGGGCAACTTCTTCACATAGAACGTACGGCTTATGAATCTGCTCGGATTTACGCCAGAGTTGTCCGTAAAAAAATCTGTCCACATTCTCTAATTCGAGCGTCCGCAATCCGCTTAAAGCCTATTGCGTCGAAATGCTCAAGGTTGCGGCGATCCGCGGCGTGGTCAACACGCCGGTCCTTTTGGTCCAGTTGAAACTAGTGCTCACGATGACCCAGACGGTGCCGAACACGACGAAGTTTTGCAGCGTGTCCATGAATCATGCACGGGCTAATTTAAGATCGCCCACGTGACGGCTCAGACAGAACGCGCCGATTTCGCGTGTCACGAAGCACATCTATAAAAATGGTATGGAACAGGAAACGGACTTTTTTCATCTTTTTACGCAACACCAGTTTATAATTTTTGTGGTTGCCAGCTTGCTGATAATTGCCTTGTTGGTTTTCGTGGCAGTGTTATTTGGAAAGAGATCGGAGCGTCGGACTAATCAAAAGAAGATCAAATGAAAGAACAAAACAACAAGGTATTGACCACCGCGATCGTGCACGAATTAGCTCAGGCAGAATCACTTGAAGTGAGCGGCGATTATCGTTCTGCGTTCTATCACCTAGAACGCGCCCACGTTCTAGGACAGACTTCGACCTATCTGCACACATGCATTCATTGGCGGATGTTTAAGCTCGCGATAAAACAGCATTCGCCCCGGGAGATTTGGGGACAGATCGTGCGAATCATCGGAGCATCCACCAAAACGCCATTTGGCATTTATCCTAAAGGCAACACCGGCGGTGCAAATGTATGGTTTTTCAAACCGATGCCGATTCCCGAAGATCTAGAAAAAATCCTTTTTCGGAAGTGATCAGCTTTCAGTAGGATGACGTGTTTGAAATCACAGAATCCGGCTAACACTTTGCCGTTTATTCGATGCCGACCAACCAGTCGAGAATTTCGGCGAATGGACTGACCGAGCGGTGTTTCACTTTTTGACAGAAGAGAACGACTGTTGCGTTCTTAAAATCAGCTAGCTTTTTGTAAACAATTCTCCGCCTTCCCGCCGTTGGTGTTTGTTAACAGACAACTCCTGTCTCTTATTACACATCATGGCCGCATCGCCTGGTCGAACACTCGCGTTAAACCCAATAAACATCGAATAAACCGAGTGGTACAGCTATTGCCCTTACCTCTCGGTATATGAGAGGTCAGATCGCGCGATATATTGGATTTTTTATTCTGGGTAGCGTCCTGTTCACGGTTGTCTCGCCTACCGCGATGCTTGCCCATGGTGGCGAGGATCATGGTGATGCGAAGCCAAAGTCAACGGCGAACGCGAAGGGCGTTGTATCCCATTCGACTCGTTTGGGTGAACTCGAGCTAATGGTAAAGCACCCCGCAATGGAGCCCGACAAGGCTACGACCGGGCTGCTTTTTATCACGAAATTTGAGACCAACGAACCTTTCAAGGCTGTCGATGCCAAGGTCGAGGTCGAATCGGCGAACGGTACCGTCTTTAATGCGACCGTTGCGGCAGGCGAACAGGCGGGCACATACAGCGTGACCTTTCCGGCGATGCCGTCCGGTGTTTACAAGAT
>CALMPJ010000053.1 GCA_937871585.1 uncultured Acidobacteriota bacterium
AAGACCTTTGGGCGTTCAACGACGAATCTCTGGCACGAGCGATCCGAGCAAGCAAGATACCAGTTATTTCTGCAGTCGGCCACGAAATTGATTGGACGATCGCTGACCTGATCGCCGACGCTCGAGCCGCAACGCCTTCGGCAGCAGCCGAGATGGTCGCGGGTCGCGAAGCGGACATCATCGAACGCCTCGATTCGCGGTCTCGTCAAATGCGTCAGCGGATGGAATACGATCTAATGATGGCCCGAAATTCTGTCGAAGATCTCACGTCGAGATTGACCGACAACGTCGAGGCTCGATGCCGCAGGCTTGGTGACCGAATTGCGTCGGCGGCTTATCGGTTCAGCCCGCAAGCCGTCGCAGCTAAATTCGCGGCACAACGATCCGCAGTCGATCTGCTCGCTCAGCGAACTTCGACCGCTCAATCAAAGTACCTGACTATCCTTGAAGACCGGCTTGCACGACAAGCTGCAACGCTGGAAGCTATGTCGCCACTCAAGGTGCTTACTCGCGGTTATTCGCTGACACAATTCGCGGACGGCCGTATCGTGCGAAATGCGTTCGACGCGGCGGTCGGCGATCAGATCAATATTACGCTTGCAAGCGGCAAGCTCGGTGCAACCGTAACTTCAACCGAGGAGGCGAACGACAATGTCTAGTTTTCGCGTCAATATTAGCGACGATACGCCTGTTTCGGTCGTTACGCCGCCGTCGGCTCCGCCGCGAATCTCCTCGCGAAAGCCGTGGAAGCTGATGATCGGAGCTTTGCTAGGTGTCGTTCTGCTTGCCATGATCGGCGGTTATCTTTATTGGCGCAGCTTTTACGGCACGCCGCAATATTCGCTTGCCTTACTCGTCGACGCCGCCAAACGTGACGACAAGGCAGCGGTCGATGCATTGGTCGATACAAACGCCGTAGTCGACGATTTCGTACCGCAGATCGCCGTTAAGGCCGCCGAAATGTATGGAAAAGGACTACCTACTTCGGTGCTCGAAAAGCTGGTTCGCGTTGCGGCCCCGATCTTGCCGGCGGTCAAGGATCGTGCAAAAGCCGAGTTGCCGCGTGTGATCCGCGAACGCAGCGAACGATTTGGCGATGTGCCGTTCTTTGCGATGGTCATCGGTTCGAGCCGTTATCTCGATTTCGTGGTCGAAGGCGACAACGCAACCGTCAAAAGCAAACTCGCCGACCGGCCCTTCGAGGTCAAGATGCGTCGGAAAGGCGACATTTGGCAGATCGTCGGCGTTAAAGACGAAGCGCTTGCGACCGATATTGCACGCAAAGTTGGCCAGGAACTGATCGCCATAGCGACCGGCGGCATAAACAAAAAGACCGGTGACAAACTCGGCGTCGGCAACATTTCAGACCTGCTGCGGCAGGCGGAGGAACTCGTAAGATGAGTACACAACAAACGTTTGAAAGATCACTCACCGAACTCGAATCGATCGTCGAAAAACTCGAGGTCGGCGATATGCAACTCGAAGAAAGTCTAGAGCTATTTGAGCGAGGCGTGACTCTCATCCGCGACTGCCGCGGCCGACTGACCGGCGCGGAGCGGCGTATCGAGGAATTGACCAAATCGATGAACGGCGACCTCGAAGCAGTTGACATCGACGTCGAGTCGATACGATAAAAAATGGCCCGGAGCTACTAGAATTCCGAGCCAATGATCTTTGACAATTTAAGCTATCAACTCGCGGCCTTCACAGCTTCCTCAGGTCTCGGTGCAGCAAGACCCACTTCTTGCGAACGCCATAGGTTGGAAACGAGCAATTCACGAATGAACGTCATTTCCTTTGGAAGACGATCATAGAGCTTGAAGAAAAGTTCGTCATGCATCGCGATCTCCTGTAACCACATATCGCGGTCGAGGTTCATCACTTTGTTCCACTGTTCTTCAGTGAAATCTAGCCCTCGCCAGTCCATGTCAGAGTAGCGCGGCATCCATCCTAGCGGTGTTTCGACGCCCTTCGATACACCACGCGAACGTTCGACGATCCATTTCAGGACACGCATATTCTCGCCATAGCCTGGCCACGCGAACTTACCGTCTTCGTCCTTGAGGAACCAATTGACCGAGAAAATTCGCGGTGGTTCCGGGATCTGACGGCCGAAGTTGAGCCAGTGCGAGAAGTAATCGCCCATGTGATAGCCGGCGAACGGCAGCATCGCGAACGGATCGCGGCGAACTTCGCCGATATTGCCGAACGCAGCCGCCGTCATTTCCGAGCCCATCGTCGCGGCTTGGTAAACGCCGAACGCCCAGTTGAACGATTGCTGAACGAGCGGCACTACGCTATTGCGGCGGCCGCCGAAGATGATCGCGGAAACAGGCACGCCTTTCGGGTCGTTGAAGTTCTCGTCAACGACGGGGCACTGCGTGATCGGAGCCGTAAAACGTGCGTTCGCGTGAGCAGCTTTGCCCTCGGACGCTGGAGTCCAGTCGTTGCCTTGCCAGTCGATGGCGTGGGCCGGAGCGTCGCCGTCCATACCTTCCCACCAGATGTCGCCGTCGTCAGTGAGAGCCACATTTGTGAAAATGGTGTTCTCCTTGATCGACTCCATCGCGTTCGGATTGGTCGAATAATTGGTTCCCGGAGCGACCCCGAAGAAACCATTTTCAGGATTGATCGCACGCAGCTTGCCGGTTTCGTCGGGCTTGATCCACGCGATGTCGTCGCCGACGGTTGTGATCTTCCAGCCTTCTTCCTGGAATGCCTTGGGCGGAATGAGCATCGCGAAATTCGTCTTGCCGCAAGCACTCGGGAACGCCGCGCAAACGTAATCTTTCTGTCCGTCAGGCGATTCGACGCCGACGATGAGCATGTGCTCGGCCAGCCAGCCCTGAGCACGTCCGAGCGTCGAAGCGATGCGCAATGCGAGGCATTTCTTGCCGAGCAGTGCATTTCCGCCGTAGCCCGAACCGTACGATACGATCGAGTTCTCCTCGGGGAAGTGAACAATATACTTATCCTTCGGATCCGGCGAACACGGCCACGCCACGTCGGCCTGACCTTCGCTCAAAGGCATTCCGACTGTGTGCAGACAGCGTGTAAATTCGCCTGTTACCGAATTTTCAAGTGCATCGAGAGCCTGCTTGCCCATTCGCGTCATGATCCGCATATTGACCGCAGCATATGCCGAATCGGTCAATTGCACGCCAAATTGCGAGATCGGCGAGCCCAAAGGCCCCATGCAGAACGGAACGACGTACATCGTACGGCCAGTCATACAACCGTCGAATTTCTTCTTCAAGATGGCCTTCATTTCGATAGGATTCATCCAATTGTTGGTCGGCCCGGCGTCGCCCTTGGCACGCGAACAGATGTACGTGCGATCCTCGACACGAGCAACGTCGCTTGGGTGCGAACGTGCAAGGAACGAGTTCGGACGCTTCTCGGGGTTAAGCTTGATGAACGTTCCCGCATCGACCATTTCCTGGCACATACGGTCGTATTCTTCCTGCGAGCCATCGCACCAGACGATCGACGACGGCTTACACGTCTCGACGGCCTCGGTCACAAACTTGATCAGCTCTTCATTCACTATGCCCGCAGGCAAATTGATATCGGTCATAAAGTTCTCCTGGCGAAAATTCTATGCGAATACTGCTCTTACATTTAACAAACGAGTAATAAGTTCTCGTTTTAGTAATATTCGATTAGCTTATCATTAGTTCGCCAAATTGTTAATTTTCGACATCTCTTGCGTAATATCGGCAAAAGTGGGACACCTAAAATGGCGCAGTTGCCATCGCTAACCTCAGTCTATCCAATAGTTTAAAAACGCCAACTGTTCCATTCGCAAAAACAGGCAGTGTTCAAAGTGGAACAGCTAATTCGGCGGCCCCGATCCTTTTGCCGAACTCGTGACATACCTGTGTGCAGTTGAGCGGCCGATTCCCATGGTTCCTGCGATCTGAGCCAGGCTCATCCCTTTGCTCGACATTCTTTGCGCAATTATGACGTGCTTTGCATCACGTCTGACCGAGGGCGATTTGCTTTTAGCCTTAAACCGAAACGAAACATGCTCGGCTTCGGTCTCGAATGCGACAAATTCGGCACCGAGAAAATTCGCATGGCCCATGCTTTCTAGACCTAAGTCTGAGGTAAAATCACGTTTTGCTATTCGATAAACCGCAACATTGTCATCGCTATTGAACTTGATGCCGGTTCTCGATTTGATGTGTTTTACGTAAAAATATTCGGGCCCGACGCGGCTTCGGCCAACGACGAACATCGAATCAGTAACTTTCGCAAGGTCGATAGAACCTTGAAGATCGATATCGCTGAGCGGCTTTGTATCGGGATGTTTTGGAGTATGTGCAACGACCAATATCGATAGAAAGCGTTCTTTCTTGATCTGCTGCAGACGTTCCATTAGGCCAAACGCTACGATCGGACTCGATGTCGATTTGCGGGTCAGAAATGAGATATTGTCCACTATCAGGATCCGTGCTCCGAGTTCATCAACCACTCCACGAATGTTCTCAAAAAGCATGTCGGTAAAATCTTCGTAGCCATCGGCGACGTCACCGTTCCAGTACATTTCGGTACGGAATAGTGACTCGGAAAACTGATACTGATCGACGAGTTTTCTTCCGACCTTTACGGAATATCTAAGAGCGAGTTGGTCGCGAGTTAATTCAAAATCAAGGTAAACCACTTTCTTCGGATGTGGTTTTCGGCGGCTATTCGCATCATTGTTGTAGGGTTTGAGTTTTACACCGCGAGCGATACTTTCAGCGATCTGCAAAGCTAAAACACTTTTTCCGGTTCCGGGCATACCATACATCACCGCTAGCTCGCCCTCCAGCCACATTGGGCCATATAGATGTTCGAGTTCGCCCGCAGTGGACCCATCCTCGACATACGACTGGATCGGCCGTACCAACAACATCTGAGGCAACTCCGTAAAACTCCGCGGGCTTTTCTTCCGGGCCTTCGCCGAACGCTCGTCACGCGCCGCCTTGTCCGGATCCCAACCGATACAACTCCCGTAATCCTGATCCCCAAACTCAAACTCCGATCGTGCCATATTTATTTTGTCTCCTTGTGTAAATTAGCCTAAGTGTGATGGCTAATACCAAGTATGGCATATTTGTTTTATAGATGCAACATTGCAAGAGACTAGGTATTTGTCGCTCCGAACTCACGATCAACAAAAGTCGATCGCGGTCCCTCGCGCGTTCGTTTCTGATCTAAACTAAGTAAACGATCGGCTCAAACAGATGAGTTTCGGCGATAGAACTTCCAGCGTTCAAAACGATCGCGGATCTGTTGAATATTGAATAGAATGGCGTTCAGAGATCCAGAGAAGAGGAAAAAAACCAAGAAAAGGGGACTTGAATAGTCGTGCATGAACCACCAAATGACCACGAAGGTCGCTAAACTCCAAGGCAGTGCAAGAAGCCAAGCAAGCCATAAGCCAACGAATAGCAGTGTTCCATTCTCGGTCGGGGGCTCGAAAATTTTTACGGGCGAAACCGCGGTCACCATCGTCAGTAGGTAAAGTATCGTAAATGCAGTTCGCATACTTATCGGCTCACGGTGCTATGGGATCGCAAAATCGGTCGAACGATATATTCATTGCTGCGACCAGTTTTCTCATATTGGATTCTCTTCGAACTTCTCGGGCGTATCGTCGATGATCAGCCGAATGTATATTTCTTCCCTAACGATATCGATGGCTGAATCGAAATCTTCCTTCGATACGATACCTGCATCAACAAGAGCATCTACCGAAAGTCCCGCTACTCGTTCGCTCCAGCCCCATAATTTCTCGTCCTTAGCGTTCATTATTCATCCGTGCGCAGTATCTTTTCCATCTTCTTGCCTTTGGAGAGTTCGTCGATCAGTTTGTCGAGGTCGCAAAACCCGTCAAGCGACATATTCATCGCAGCGATCATTTTTCTCATAACTTAATCCAAGTCGCCGCAAACGAATTTATAGCCGGTAACGCGCGCGAAATATTTTCCTTTCGGATCTTCTTCACCAGCGGTCGTGACACGAAGTTTGTTGCCGTAAGCATCTTCGAACAAGAATGCACATGGAGCTAAGCCTGTACCAGCGCATGCCTCAACTTCCCAATAGCCTTTCTTCCAATAGATATCGCCGTTGCCGTAGGCAATGTCTGGATTTCGAGTTCCTTCATTATGATGAATCGTTTGGAAAGGTTGCCATCCTGCTCTTAAGAGCTTCGGTCTTGCTTTATGGTAGGAAAGGTTCAAAACCAACGGAAGTGAAGCGTTCTTCTTGGGAGCACACGGAGTTTGTCCAAAGATTAGAACTGGAAAGATTCCAAGTATAAGCATCAAGCTAAAAAGTCGCCGCATTATCTTTTTCTCCTTCATTTATATCTTACTCCGCCGTCCGCAGTATCTTCTCCATCTTCTTGCCTTTGGCGAGTTCGTCGACGAGTTTGTAGTGGTCGCAAAACCCGTCAAGCGACATATTCATCGCAGTGATCAGTTTTCTCATGTTGGTACGACTTCCTTATGTTTCGCCAATAACCACCGAAGTCCTTGATAGATCGTAAGCAAGAGCAGGAATCCCGAAAACCACCACGAATAGTCAACTTTTGCCATGCCACAGTCGCCGCCCCATGCACTCAACCACCATGCGGGATGGAAGACGAATAGAAAGGAACTCAATACAATAACCCATCGTCCTTTGCGTCCTCGAAGGAAATAGAAAGCGATAGTGCCTGCAACAAACAAGGCGGAAGCGAAACCGAGCGTCCACGCCTCTCGGTTGCTATTGCCGATAGGGTCATGCCCCGGAACCGGAGTGCAGCCAAACACAACTCCGACACTTAGCATAACTACAGCACTAATTGCCAAAAGATTAGTAAGCTGTTGCATCTTCTACTCCGATGTCCGCAGTGTCTTCTCCATCTTTTTGCCTTCGGCGAGTTCGTCGATTAGTTTGTCGAGGCAGCGGATGTTTCGCATTAGAGGGTCGTCGATATCTTCGACGCGGACGCCGCAGACGGTGCCTGTCGGAACCGCCTGCGTAAGCGGGCGGCCTTCAACTACATCGATATACATCATTTTTCCTTTCGCACCGCACGCTCCGCGAAGCGTTCCCCTCGCTACTTACCCCACATTGCTCTTTACTCGCCGCCCGAGCCGCCCACTAATGCAGGCGGTTTTGACATCGCTTTCGCCAAATAATGCGGATAAACGCCCGCAAAGCTCATGTTAAAGACTCTTTCCCAGTTGGAATTCATAACAGTCCATATCTTGGGCTTGCCCATCTATTTGCGGCGAAGCTCTGCTTCGCCGTCCGTCGGAATATGATTCCTGCGGCTATGCCGCCGTTCTTTGTCTCGCGCAAGAGCGGCGGCGGAGCCGCAGGTTGATTAGTAAGCTCAACGGAAAAGCAGAGCTTTTCCGCAAATAGAGCGGCAACGCCGCAAGATATGAAACGAACGATGCTACTTATTCCGTTGGTTTCCTCTTCCGTGTCAGTCCTGACGCACGTTCGCTCTTACGGACGAAGCCCATGGCTCCATAAAGAGGAGAATCGTTGCCGAAGTTAGATTTTAGACCAAATCTTCCGAAATAGATCACAAATTCACTTCAATTGACGACGTTTACCGACTGCACCGAGGCGTAGGTTTCGGCTTTTTTGGAGCGGATTTTCAAGCGTGGGGAATTGCCGTCGGCGGTCGTGCTGCGGAACCTAATGATATATGCGGTTCTTAGTTGGACGACTATGTCTTCGTAGGCTTGCTGGATCTGGGTGACTTGGGTAATTGGGTAATAGACGCCGCCGGAGATGTTCGCAAGTTTTGGACCTTCGCCGGAGGATTTGGCCGAGAGGGACATGTATTTTTTTCGCAGAGGGTCGATGTCGGCGTTTGCTCCTGTTGCGGCGGCGGCGATGAGGCCGGACGGGACATAGAGCGGATAGATGAGGGCACCGCTTTCCTGGATCGAACCGGCTAGCGAATCGAACGCGAGAAAGCTTCGGTTATCGTCTCCGTCTGTCAGCACGACGATCGCGGTGCGTTCGCCCTTAAGCGGCCGCAAGGTTTCGGCGACGGTGTATGCGAGTGCGTCGTAATACGCCGTGCCGCCGCCTGCGTCGAAGGTGTCGAGGCTGGCCGAAAGCAAGCGTTTGTCGGTCGTAAATTTCGACAGTACCTTTATATCGTCATTGAACGTGACGATAGAGACTCGGTCGTTTTTATCGACGGTGTCGACAAAAGCACGTGCGGCTTTGCGGATGAAGGTCTGATAATTTTCGACGCTGCCCGACACATCAAGCAGCAGCACGAGATTGAACGGTGCCGTCGAAGGCGTTACCGACACGATCTCGCGTTGATTCCCGCTTTCGGTGATCTCGAAATCCGAAGCCTTCAGTCCGGGAATTGCACGATTCTTTAGGTCAGTTACGCGAACCAACGCTTCTTTCATTTCGCCCGACGGTGCGTCGCTATTCCCTGCTCTCGGGGCAAATCGCGGTTCGAGCTTTATGGGAGGCAGAGACGCTGCGTATTCGCCATAGTATCGCGGAGCCGCTCGGCGAATTGCCTCCATCAACAGGCCGTCGCCGCTGCGAACAATGGCCTTGGCGGCGTTCGTGAGCGGGCGTTCGCGAAGGTCGCTGCCAACCTCGCTCGGCGGGACATTCACCAAAATAATTCCGCGTGCGGTGGTGAAATGAAGGTCTGTTGTTTGGGATAGTTTCTCTGGCTCGTCGGGCACACTCGCTACTGCTCGTGTTTCTGCCATTCTGCCTTTGATCTCGAAACGGCCGCCGGTGCGTTCTTTGATCTTTTCCAAGTCGATGTCGGACACGACTCTTGGCCGCGATTCGGTCCATTCGAACTGGTACGCGACATCGCTAGTTGGAATATTGGTCGCGATCGTGCCGGTTTCGGTCACGATGTCGAGTTTGGCAAAACGTCCGGCGACATCGACGGCTCCATCGGCAGTTTCGATCGTAACTTTCGCACCGAACGGCACCGTCACGCTGATGTCCACGCGCTTCTTTTTGTCGGTCGGAACGACGGTGATCGCGAGCACGCCTTTGTCCGATGTCTGTTTCAATTCTGATTCGACAACGCCCTTTGACGACGAAGCCGCCAGCATCACGACGTCGGTCGCTGTCTCAGGAGCTTTGTCAGGAGCAGAAATCGACACACGACCGTATTTGTTGATGATATTGAGGTAAGAGACAGCGGGCAGCTTGAGTTCGCGTGACAGATCTTGGGCTGTTGCAGACACGATAAAGGCTGTCGCCATTACTGCGATCGCAACGATAGATCTGAGGTAGCTAGCCATTCTGCGATGATCGGCCCGATATTCGGCCCGACTGAATAAGACGCTGACGCACGCGTTCCTGCCATTTCTTGCGAGACTGTTCGTCGTCCTCGAAACGGTCGATCAGGCCCTGCATTGACTCGCCGCCGGCAAGCCGCGTCTTCAAATAGAGGAGAGCTACTATGATAGCAGAAAATGAGAACACGAATATCTGCATCGGCAGCCAGAGAATGTTGATCAGCGATTCGAGCAACGTGATGCGAACGCGTGAACGCATGTCCATGTCTTTACGACGCACGTCTTTGCCCTTTGGTCCGATGGACCAGTTCCAACCGTCATCCTTTTTGGCGGCAGGCTCGCTCGAATCAGCTGCAGGCGTTTCGCCTTCGGCCGCTGAAGTTTGAGGCTCTTGCGGAGATTCGTCGGTTCCGTGCTCTACTGCAGCAGGATCTTTGGATCTAACCTCAGCCGGCGTTTTAGTTTGCGGATCGAACGCCTTTGCGGACACATTGACGATGTATGAGATCGAACCTGCGGTCAACGCCGGGATCAGGAACATTAACAACGCAGCACCAGCGGCCGTCGTGAATGAACGTTTGATGAGAAGTCGAGAGCGTCGAAATGCTTCGATGATCTTGACGTTTTCCATCATCACGATCGGCGCGACGAGCATATACGACGTGTATGCGTAAAAGAATCCGATCACGCCGCCAAGAATCGAACCGATCGCACCGGCGATGAAGATCGCGGCTACCGATTCAGTTAACGGATACAACACGCCTAAAACGGCGGCAAACAGGATGAAACCTGCGATAGCGCAAATGGCGGTTGCCACGAACGGCACGATCGCATTCAATGCTCCGGCACCAGCAAACCGTTTCCATTTCTTTCTCGCCTCGCGCAACGCGGGCCGAAGCCTGACAGGCCGCAAAGGAACGGCGATGTTTTGCGTAACGATCCAAGCGATCGTACCAAACGTCAAACTGCCGCAGAATGCATTTGCGAGCGTCAAGCCGATCCCGAGAACGCCGGTTGCGATATTTACCGTTGTGCTCGGCATCACTTCGCTGACACGCAGGAATGACAGCACGACCATTCCGATCGTGAACAGCGTCGGCGGAATGAACAGAAAAGCCGTCAGCGTCAAGAATTTGAGCAGATGCTGGCTATAGATGACCATCGCACGGCTGACGAGGCCGTAAATCCCCTCTTCGCGGGCACGCATCTCGCTGGCAAACGCCTCGGCGGATTGCGGCCTGTTGATCGGATCTTTGGAAAGCGCCTCGTGAATGACGCGCTTCATCTTTCGCCGAACTTTCTTAGCAGCGAGCGGCGGCGGATCGAGGGTTTTGTGCGATTCCATTACATCTTTGAAATCGCCCTCGAACGGCGTTTTGCCCGACAACATCTGATACGCGATCACGCCGAGGCTGTAGATGTCGCTGCGTGCGTCGAGGTGTTCGCCGCGGCACTGCTCGGGCGACATATATAACGGCGTTCCGAGCACAGCGCCGACACGAGTCAATCCTGCGGTTGACTGACTTACAAGACGCGAATCGCCGCCCGTCGGATTCCCTGTTCGGTCGATGTCGATGTCCATCGAGCTGCCGAGCAACTGAGTTCCAACCGTATCCTGATCGCTATCTTGATCGTAAATGGCGGTCTTTTTGTTGTCGGGAATCGGATCGAGCGAAATTGTTTTATTGTGCTCTACGGTCTGAACTATGGTCGAAGCCTCAGCCGCGAACGTGTCGCCAACGCCGCCCATCGTCGTTTTTGCCGAACCGACCTGAGTTGGTGACGAACGTAGAAATTCTTCGGGCACGTCGCCTGTCGGCGCCTCGTGTTCTTCGAGCTTCGCGATACCAAAATCGAGGACTTTGACCGTGTAGCCGCCGCGTTGGTTGGGTTCGAGCCAGATGTTGTCGGGCTTGAGGTCGCGGTGAATAATGCCCATATTATGGGCCTCTTGCACGGCCGAGCAAACTTGTTCGAGGATATCGAGCGTCCAGCCGACAGGTAGATTTTGTTCTTCGTCGAGTATCTCGCCAAGCGTGCAGCCGTCGAGATATTCCATGACAAGATACGCAACCTCGCCGCCGCTCGTTGATGCAAAACCAAAGTCCGTAACGTCAACGACATTCGGATGGCGAAGACGCCCAGCGGCCTTTGCCTCGCGGCGAAAACGCTCGACAAATTCCGCGCGCTGCATAAACTGCGGAGCGATGATCTTGACCGCAACCGGACGCTCGGTGCCAAGGTGCGTGGCAAGATACACCGTTCCCATGCCGCCCTTTCCCAACTCGCGCGTCATCTGGTATTTCCCGTCAAGGATCTGTCCTGTCAGATCATGGTCCGCCATACACTTCGGTTAAAGCCAAACTCTAACGGTTTTGCCAACACCTATGCAAGTAACTACGCCCGCGCCCGCGATAAGTTTGTTAATTTCGTGTAATGAATTGTTAGGTCGGGCGAAATAGTTCCAAAAAAAAAGGTGCCGTCGATAATGACGGCACCGTTTCAAACGATATCCGTTCGGTTACGGCGTCATCATTACGCCGAAGTCGAAGAATTTCGAACCGACGCCTGCCGCAGTATTTGCGTTACCGGAATTCAGCAAATAGAAACCGTACTCGCCCTTTTTAAGCGGCGTGGTCGGCGTAATGCGGAAAGTTCCGTTACCAAGATCTTCACTTTTAAGCCCGACGACGTACTCGTCAGAAAGGCCGCCCTTTCCGCCCCACGAATTCGACTTCGCGATGGTAACCTCGCGGTTGTCGCTTCGTTGATTGAAACGCACGAGCGTGAATTCGTTCGGGCTCGACGGAATGCCGCTCGACGTGTTCAAACCGCCGCTCGACGCATCGAGATAGAAGTAGAAAACAGGATTTGTTTCCTGAATTTGCAACGCTGCACTACGTCCCGGCAGATTCGTTTTGGTCTTGACCTTGCCGAGTCCGAATGGCGTGATCGAAGCCGTAAATGCACCGCCCGTACGGTTCTGGCCTGACATCGAAGGCTGAATTTGCGTCATCTTTTTCTTGCCATCAACTTCTTGATACAGATAAACGCCATAGCCGTGCTTAGACATCGGATCGTTCGGATCGCCGCTCGAAACTGCCATTGTCGAACCGCCGCCGGCCGGTTTTCCTGCCTTTGCGGAGATCATTGCGGCGATAACTTCCTGCGAAACGCCTGCTTTGCTTAATGCGATCAGACCCTCGGTTGAGGTGTCGAAATTCGTCGTCGATGTGTTGATCTTACCGACAATGATCGAGGCCGCGAGGCCGGCTTTCGTAAGCGAGATGACCTCGTCGTTGGTCATCGTTTCCTGAGCAAATGCGCCGATCGAAACGACGAGCGACAGCACTAACGTTGATACTACTTTCTTCATAACGTGCACTCCTGAATTGAAATTCTTAGCCTCACTTTCGCACAGGCTTTAGATAAGTTTCGCGAGCCCTGACAACGAGGTCCGGACGATAGACTCTGATCCTGATGTAATAGCGTCCGCCGGGCTTTCTTTCGCTGCTTGGATAATACCCCAAACTGTATGTTTTGCGAAGTTCATCGGCGATACGCGCAAACGCCGCGGTTAGATTTGTCGTGCTGTTCACACGTTGAACTCTGCCGCCTGTTCGCGATGCGATCTCTTTTAGGAATTCGCGGGCCTCTTCGTAATCCTCGTCGCGTTCTCCTTTCGTACGCGGCGATTCGACAACGTAGGGTTTGTCGTTATCGTCGTACCGTATCTCGGCGTCATTCCGGCGATTTTTCTGCACATCGTCAAACGTGTCGTACTGTATCGGATAAATGAGCGTGTCGGTCTCGTCAACGTCGCCAAGGATGACTCTGAGGTCTTTGATCTTGCTCGTCGTATCGACGCCGTCGCCGAGCATTACGATCGCCTTTCGGCCCGGCAGATTTGCGAACTTTTCATTAAGCACGAGCGAAACTGCGTCGTAAACCGATGTTCCCGAGCCGATCTTTGTGGCTTCGATGGCGTATCGCAGAGCCTTGCGATTGTCGGTCACTTCGCATAGAACTCTCACTTTCCTGTCGAATGCGATGATCATCACCTTATCATTCGCTTTAAGCTGGGCAATAAACTCCATCGCCGCCGATTGAATTTCTTCGAGCTTGAACACACTCGAATAGCTCATGTCGAGCAGCAAAGCGACCGTAAACGGCGCTTCATTTGTCCCGAAAAACGCGACCTCTTGCTCTTCGCCATCCTCAAATATACGGAATTCGCTTTGCTTTATGTCAGGAACAGGCCGACCGCCTCGCGTGGTTACGCGAACCGGAAACGTGATCAGATCGGTCTCAACTCGAACGACATCGTCGTCACGCTTTTTCTCGTCCGATTCTTTGACTATGGAACGGTCGTATTGTGAAACGCTCTCGGAATATTGTTTCTTGTGCGCGGATTGACCCGCGACGGTTGCCGCAAACATCAGGCAAAACGCTGCGACCTTTGAGAACATTTATTGTGCAAGTTTCAGAGCGGTCACTTTCCAACGTATGTCGGCACGATCGTCTTCTTTGCTAAAACCGTCAAATGTCAGCGTGATCGGTATCGATTCGCCGCCGCCGAGCTGGGCCTTTTGATTTGGCACGACCAAAATTTTTCGCTCGCGAAGCACTTCTTTCATCTGCGTGACTACTGAAACCGAAACCTCGACCAGCGACAGATTCTTAGTACCGCGATTCCTGATCGTTCCCTTCACAAACATTGAGATCGTTCCCAATCCGGTCGGCGATTGAACCGTGTCGGGATCGGTCGAGATGATGATGTCCTTATTTACCTCGGCAAATCCCGGCGAGCCTTCGCGAAGAGCTCCCTCAAGCATCTGAGCCTGCTGCTGATCTATCGGCGGCTTTTGCGAGAGCCAGAAGATCGCGCCGGCAATTAACGCCATTCCAAGCAACACTCCGGCCAATAATGTCGGGCTAAAAAAGCTCTTTTTCTCTTCGGGTACAAATAGGTCTTCCATTTCTTTCATTCTACTGTTAGACCGCCGTTTTCGGAAAAAGGTTCCCTAATAAGATATCATCTCGATAAAAGATGTCCGCTAATTCGTCAAATCCACGCTACGTCGAAGTCGCCCTGCCGGTGCCTTTGCGGCGTGTATTTACGTATCGAGTGCCAGACGAACTCGGCCCGCGACTAAAACTCGGTGCGCGAATGAAAGTATCCTTCGGCCGCCGCGAAATGGTCGGGTACGCGGTCGGGCTTCACGAAACTCTGCCGCCGGACCTCGACATCGATGAATCAAAGCTAAAAGACATCGCCGAGATACTAGACGACGAACCACTCATCACGCCCGAGATCCTGCGCCTTACGCAGTGGACCGCCGATTACTACTCCTCATTCTGGGGCGAAATGCTAAAGGCATCGCTCCCTGCGGGATTGAATTCAGAAACAGTTCGTCCTAAAAGACGCAAAGCTGTTCGGTTAATTGGGAGTGCGGACACTCCTGTCCGCATCGCCGGTTCCTCCGGCGAAATTTCTTTGGTGAACCAAGAATCTTCGCGTCGAAGCGACGCTCATGCGGTCAAGAGTGTCCGCACTCCCATTTCGGAACCACGAAGCTGGTATTACCATGGCGGATTGCCGCATTTTGACGGCGAGGCAGTTCAATTCGTTACATTTCGATTAGGCGATTCTCTTCCAAAGCCTGTACTTGAAGAGATCAAACTCAAAATGAAACATGGCAAGATCGACCTCGAACACGAGAAATACCGCCAAGAGATCGAGAACTATCTTGATAACGGAGCGGGCGAGTGTATTCTCCGAGATCCACGAGTAGCGCAGATCCTGCAGGAGACTATCCTCGAAGAAGCTGGTTTTTCAATTGACCTGAAGGCTTGGGTCATCATGCCCAATCACGCCCATATTCTGTTTCGCATGATTGCGGGAGACGATCTCGCGGGCCTAATGAAACGTATCAAGGGCATCTCAGCAAGACGAATTAACGAACTTCTCGGACGAAAGGGCAAAGTTTGGCAAGCTGATTATTTTGATCGATTCATTCGCTCCGGCAAACATTACACGAATACGCTGCAATATATCGAAAATAATCCGGTCGCGGCGAAACTTGTCGACTCTCCCGAGAAGTGGAAGTTCAGTAGTGCGTACCCCCGAAATGCGGAACATGGGAGTGCGGACACTCCTGTCCGCATCGCCGGTTCCTCCGGCGAGAGTGGTGATGCGGGATCGTCTTCGCGTCGAAGCGACGCTCATGCTGACAAGAGTGTCCGCACTCCCATTCAACAACGAATCATCGATCTACTTTCTAAGAATGGCGGCGAGATGCTTTTCACCGACATTGTCGATCAGCTTGGCGGGAGTGCTTCGCCGCTGAATACTTTGGCGAAGCGTGGTGTCGTCGAGATATTTGTTCAGGATGTTGAGCGTGATCCGCTGAAGAATGCGGCGATCCCTAACCGCGAAGATTTCACGCTTACCGAAGACCAAAACACCGCATTTACCGCGATCACAACTGCCCTCGAATCCAAAGATTACAAAGGCTTTCTCCTACACGGCGTGACTGGCAGCGGTAAAACTGAGGTTTACATACGGACGATGCAGCATGCGTTGGAGCTTGGCGGTTCGGCGATGATGCTTGTGCCTGAGATCGCATTGACGCCGGTTTTCTCACGGCGATTGCGAAGCGTTTTCGGCTCAAAGGTCGCAATTCTTCACTCAAATCTCAGCCAGGGCGAACGCTACGACGAATGGCGGCGAATTCGACGCGGCGACGCGCGTATCGCGATCGGGACTCGTTCTGCGGTTTTTGCGCCGCTCGAAAATATCAGCCTCGTGATCGTTGACGAAGAGCACGACCCCTCCTATCGACAGCACGAATCTCCATTTTACAACGCCCGCGATGTGGCCGTGATGCGTGCTTCTCTGGCGAAAGCCATCGTCGTTCTCGGCAGTGCGACGCCGGCGATGGAAAGTTTCTACAACGCCCAAAACGGCAAATACGAATATCTCGCCTTGCCAAACCGCATCGGCGGACGCGGTTTGGCTCAGGCGGAGCTCGTAGATATGCGCGACGTGTTCAAGCGTTTTGGCAAAGACGTCGCGCTTTCTCCGGAGCTTATCGAGGGCCTGACCGAGACCTTGCACAAAGGCGAACAGGCCATCGTGCTGCTCAATCGTCGGGGCTTTTCTCAGTTCGTGCTGTGCCGAACGTGCGGCGAGACGCTGAAATGTCAGAACTGCGACATCACGCTCACATATCATCGCGGCACCGCCAAACTCATCTGCCACTACTGCAATTACTCCGAGAAAGTGCCGAAAGTTTGTCCGCATTGTAAGAGCGAATTCCTATATTTCGTCGGCGAAGGCACCGAGAACATTGCCGATCAGCTCGTCGCCCGATTCCCTAACGCGCGTATCGAACGCGTCGATCGCGACACGATGGCTCACAAAGGCGAGCTCGACCGCGTGCTGCTCGATTTTGCGAATGGCCGCATCGACATGCTCGTAGGCACGCAGATGATCGCCAAAGGCCACGATTTCCCAAACGTAACTCTGGTTGGCGTTATCGGAATTGATATTGGTCTCGGGCTTCCTGATCTTCGTTCGGCGGAACGCACGTTCCAATTGGTCACTCAGGTCGCCGGACGCTCGGGCCGCGGCGAGAAACCGGGCCGCGTACTTATTCAAACGTATTATCCCGACCACTACGCCCTACGGCACGCTCTCGCTCAAGATTATCTTGGTTTCTACAAAGAAGAGATCCGTTTCCGCGAACGCCTAGCCTATCCGCCGTTCGTAGTCTTAGCGTCCATATTAATAAAACACCGCGACCTTAGTTATGCCTCAAAACAAGCGAATACGTTGCGGCGATGTCTCGACGAATCCAACACCGACCGCACAGCTCGCATTCTTGGCCCTGCACCAGCCAGCTTGTCCAGACTCAAGAACGAATTCCGCCTCCAAATGATCCTAAAAGCATCGTCTCGACGCCATTTGCGCGAACGCTTGGACATCGCGATAGAATCCGCAGAACGGAACGGTTGCGATCTCAGAACCATAAACGTAGAGATCGATCCCGTGAATTTGATGTAACTCTTTCTTTCTTGCGGCTCTGCCTTGAATGCACGTCGGCGTGGCTATGCCTCGCCGCAATGACTGCAAGCAGAAAATCGCCCTCGAAGCCCGATGCATCGGGCTTCGAGGGCTTGGATAAGTGGTGCGACCTTCCGGTCAGGCAAGCCTGACCGCACTGCATTCGCGGCGAAGCCGAAGAATGAGAATTCTCTTAATGCACCGAACGGGAGGCTAGGCTGGCTTCGCGGACCTTGACCTGGGCGTAGAACTCGGCGACGGAGAGTTTGCAGTTGATGGCGTCAAGTGAGACTACGTCGTCGCGGCCGTCGTAGATGCGATAGAGCCACTGTTTGGCGTTTTGGCGTGCGTAATGTTCGATGCGCATCTCGTCGGCACGCACGAGGAAACACTCCTTGATACTTGCGAGTGCGAGATAGCGTTCAAGCTTTTCGGCACGATCCGAGATGTCGGCGGTTCCCGAAACGATCTCGATCACGACCGTCGGATTAGTAAGTATGCTCGAAGCGTCGTCCGCGAATTTTGGTTCACCGGCGACGATCGCAACGCTCGGAAAGCTCGTCGCTTTTGCCCCTAGCTGCACGCACATTCCGTTCACGTAAATTTCGGTCTTGCCGCCCGACACACGGCTGCCGATCGCGACGGCGGCATTTGTCGCGATAAGATTCTGCCAACGGCCGTGAAGCTGCGGCGTCAATGCGTCATTCGAGGTCGATTTGTATAGGTCTAAGTTATTATTGCGGTTGGTTGTAGCTGTCGCTGTTTCGTTCATTATTGCGCTGGTCCTCCTGGAAAAATAAAGGCAGTGTGTAGAAAATGCTTCGAGGAGAGCGAAAGAAATTCTTATAGGCTTTTGCCGGAAAGAGATTGTCTGTAAGAATAGTTTTACATATCGGAGTGCCGATTTTCAACATCTATTAACATGAAGCTTTCAGAACTAGCCAAATTGACGGATTCGACGCTCGAAAATGGCGACGGTGAACTCGAAATAACGTCCGCCGCCGGGCTCGATATCGCAAGCCCGAGCGACGTTTCATTTCTCGCCAACCCAAAATATACGCCGCAGATAAACGACACAAAAGCCGGTGCCATCTTCCTGACCAACGGAGTCAAGATCGAGAGGACAGACATCGCGGTGCTGCGTGTAGCTGATTCGTATGTCGCCTATACGCTGGCACTTAGGGCGTTTTTCCCTGAGCCGGAGCTTCGGGCGTTCATCCATCCGACGGCAGTGATCGATGACACCGCGACGGTTCACCCGAACGTCGAGATCCACGCAAACGTCGTTATTGGCCGCAATTGCACTATCGCCAGCGGAGTGAAAATCATGCCGAATGTGACCATTTACGACGGCGTTTCTATCGGCGAAGGCACGACGCTGCACAGCGGAGTTTCGGTGCGTGAGAATTGTGAGATCGGCCGGAATTGTATCGTCCACAACAACTCGACCATCGGCTCGGACGGCTTTGGTTACGCGAAAACTGCCGATAAAAAATGGCTCAAGATCCCGCAAACAGGCCGCGTAGTTCTCGAGGACGACGTCGAGATCGGAGCAAACACGGCCATAGATTGTGCCTCCGTCGGTGAAACTCGCATTAAAACCGGGGCGAAGATCGACAACCTCGTGCAGATCGGGCATTCGTGCACAATTGAAGAAGACGCGTTGATCTGTTCGCAGACAGGCCTCGCCGGCTCGTCGCACATTGGGAAACGAGTTCTGCTAACAGGCCAAGTCGGCATCGCCGGACATCTCAAAGTCGGCGACGACGCCATCCTAACCGCGAAATCAGCAGTCTCGCACGACGTCGAACCAGGCAAGATCATCAGCGGCGTCCCGGGATTCGACAACAAAGACTGGCTGCGTTCGACCGCAGCGTTCAGAAGACTCGGAGAAATGGCTCAGCGTCTGCGAAAGCTGGAAAAGCAAGTGTTCGGCGACGACCGTTAGGAGACAAGCAAGATGGAAACTTCAGAATCAGGATACGACATCACGCCACTCGACGAAGAAACGATCGAACGGCTCGCTCAGGATCTAAACGAAGAGGAATACAGAATTCTCCTCGATCACGGCACCGAGCCCGCGTTTTGCGGGACGTTGCTGGACAACAAAATGGAAGGCGTTTACGCGTGTCGGCTTTGTGGGCTGCCGCTGTTTGATTCGGCGAAGAAATTCAATTCGGGAACAGGCTGGCCTTCGTTCTACGCGCCTTTCGACAAAGACCATCTTATGAATATCGAAGACAATTCCTACGGCATGCGCCGTATCGAGATCCGTTGCGCCCGCTGCGGCGGCCACCAAGGCCACGTTTTTCCTGACGGCCCGCCACCGACGGGACAGCGTTACTGTTTGAATTCAGCATCGTTGACCTTCCTCCCGAAAGAATAAGAGGACAGATAGAGAATTGGATAAATTTACGTTCAGATTGTTGAACAAAATCCAAAAAAATGAATGGCTGTTCATTCAGTAACAAAGATTTAACATCGGCAATCTCCCTTAGACACAAAGTTTCCGTCACCCACTGCGACACTAACCGTCCAATTCTCAATAGGATAGCTAAACTCAACAATTCGATCTGCTTTTACGCGTAAAAGTTTTGACGCGTTTAAAGTCCATTCGGTTGAAAAAACTTAAGAAAAGATAATGGTACGACCATTGCCTATCACCATTATGTTGCTGGTCAATTGAATTCTGATCTATTGGACATAACGACTTACCAATGTTCGACAGGAGGATGTATGCAATCGAGTAACAAAGCACAAAATCAAGCTTCCAATGAAGGCACGGGCTTCGTCCACGGTATGAAAGGGATTGCGGAACACGCCTTCGCAATGCTGGTAATCGCTGCGGCGTCGAGTCTCGTCATTGCTGTTGGTGGCATTTACTTCGTGTCAAAACAGCAGATCGCGTTGTGGTTGGCTATTAACTTTGGATTGGCAGTTTTCGGTCAGGTGCTGCTAATTTCGCTTCACTATGCCTTTCCAAAGAGCTTGAATATCAAGCGCTCGATGCCGGTACACCTTGCACTTTACCTTGTATTGGCTCTACTTCAACTTCTGGCGTCGACATGTACGCTCGTACTTGCCAGCCACACAAAGGACGAAACGTTAAGTGTAACTGCATTGCAGACACGAACCCTCTTGCTATCAGAAACGCTGGCAAGCCTACCGAACCGCGATGGAAAGCTATACGCTGATAAGATCCGAGACGTGCTTGTCCATGGGCAAAGTCTAATATCGCTTAACCGACCGTACATTAAATTCAGATTGACGGTCGTTTTCGCGGACGGTTCGCGAACATTTCTGAACATGCCGCAAAATGGCTACTTAGGTGAAGGATTTGACAGCAGCTTGGAATCCAAGTTCTTGTTCGACGTTTCACCCCGCGGCTCGAAGTATCCTGATGAGACTGAAGAAGCGTACTTGATTCGACTTGGGCGGGCCGGCTGGACCTTCGTTAATGGAACCGAAATGCTCGATAACGACGTAGCAACTCAGTTGCCTACGGAACCATGGAGACTCAAGTTCATGCCTCAGACTCAGAAGATCGTGCGAGACTTTTCGATGTTCTGCGTGCCGATTCGAGACAACGGAGATCCGCAAGGAACTGTGATCGGTGTACTTACCGTTTCGACCACCGAACCGATAGAATTCACGGAGATCGAAAAAGCGGCGGTTCGATACGTGGCCACGCCGCTAGGTAGATACTCAGCTACTCCGGCAATTGACAGCCAGGTCACCGCAAAGAAAAAGTGAGGGAGATCTCCTCTATTTCCGATCTTTGAAAGCATCGAACAACCGCGTATGCCTGCTCGTCAGCGGGATCATGCGGCCGCGGATGAACATGTATTTGATGTTCGTACGAGCATCGAGCAGATCGCCGTCGGTTACGACGACATTTGCGACTTTGCCGACATCGAGCGAACCGACTTTGTCAGCGATACCGAGGATCTCGGCGGCGTTAATTGTTACGGACTTTAGAGCGTCATCTTTCGACAATCCAAATGCACCTGCAATACCTGCGTGATACGGCAGATCGCGAACCTCAGGACCTGTGTCGCCGGTCGAGATGCTGAATTTCACGCCGGCGGCGGCGAGTTTGCCGGGAGCCGCGAAGTAATAATCATACGGATCGTCGTCTCGCACGGGCAAACTATAGATGTGCGTGAAGATCACGGACATATTGTTGGCCTTGAGAACGTCAGCGGCTTTCCAAGCTTCTTGGCCGCCGATGATGATGCCTTTTAGCTTCATCTCGGAGACGAACTTTGCGACCGCGCGGATGTCTCGTTCGCGTTCTGCCGAGAATATAACGGGCTTCTCACCGCGAATGTACGGAGCCATCGCGTCGTAGCGTTGATCGACAGCGACGTAAGGCAGCGTGCTGTCTTTCGAATAAGCATCGCGGGCACGAAGGTAGTTGTTCGCGGCGGTAAACATCTTCTTGAGATCTTCTACCGCAGTGTCGCGACGTTTCACAGCTTCGTTAAAATCGATCTGCGGGCCACCAAAACCGCCGCCGCCAAATCCGCCGCCTTGGGAAATACGCGGAAAATTGATCAGCAGAGCGTACTCTTTCGTCACGGCCATCTCGTCGGGCGTCGCACCGTTCAGATCGATGATCGCACTTTGGCCGCCAATGATGCCGCCGTTGGTCAGCGACTGGACGGTCGTGATGCCGTTTACGCGAGTGACATTGACATGTGCCGAATGCGGATGAATTCCCTTGATCGCCTTTGCGTTAGCATTGTTAAGAGCGATCTCCGTCAGATCGACGGAGCCGTTAACTGCCAAAGTGATCTCGGCGAGTCCCATGTTCGTTCCCGCATCGATCATTCCGGGATAGACGCTTAGGCCTTTGCCGTCGATGCGCTCGGCACCGCCGGGAACTGAGGCATTCGCACCGACTGCAGTGATCTTGCCGTTCTGAATAACTACCGTGCCGTTTTCTATAACGGAACCTGAGACAGTAACGATGCGGGCACCGACGATCGCAAACGTTCCGGCGCGGCCGGTCGCGTTTTGTTCGGTGCCGTCATTTTGTGCGTTGACGGCAGAGAACAGTCCACAGATGGACACGGATAAACACAGATAGAAGAAAACCTTTGCCTTTTGCATTTTTCCTTTTGCCTTCATTACTTCGTGCCTCCGTCGATCTCGTCCACGTGGTTGCGTTCGCCGCTGCGGCGTTCGCTTGGTCTTGCCGGCGGAGTTCCGCCGCTGCCGGGGGCTTTGTTCATATCAAGTTTCTCAAGACGCTCGCGTTCAGCGGCGTTTGATTTACGCATGTCGGCGTCTTTGGTCCTGTCAAAGAAAACCTCGCCGTCGATCATCGTCGTATCGACGCGTGAATAGACGCTGAACGGATGTCCGTTCCAAATCACGAGGTCTGCATCTTTGCCAACTTCGATCGAGCCGGTGCGTTTGTCGATCCCGAGCTGTTTCGCGGGATTGATCGTGATCATCTGCAGGGCGTCCTGCTCGGGAACGCCGCCGTATTTCATCACTTTCGCGGCGTCGAGGTTGAGACGACGCATTCGCTCGTCCGAATCGCTGTTGATCGAGACGACAACGCCGTTCTTCCAGAGAATGTAGGCGTTGTATGGTATCGAATCGTAAGCCTCGAGCTTATATCCCCAGCTGTCAACAAATATCGAGACGCCCGTGCCGCGTTTTGCGATCTCGGGAGCGATCTTGTAGGCCTCAAGCCCATGCTGCAAAGTGGCGACCTTTATACCAAATTCATCGGCCAAGATCATCAGATTGAGGTGTTCGTCGCTGCGGTAGCCGTGAGCGTGGATCAGGCGTTTGCCTTCGAGAATTTCGACGATCGGCTCTAGTTCGAGGTCCTTTCGCGGGGAAACCTTGGTCTTTCCGGCGCGGAATTCTTCCCAAGATTTCTTGTAATCGAGGGCTCGCAAGAACGCGTCGCGCATGGTTTCGATCGTTCCCTGGCGTGTTCGCGGATAGCGGAGCGGACGTCCCGGTAGCGGCGTTTGGGTTGTCTGTCGAACGTTCTCTCCCATGGCAAATTTAATGCCCGTCGGAGCGTCTTTGACCTTAAAATCGTCAACGCCGCGGCCGTATTTGAACTTGACGGTCGAGCTTTTGCCTCCGATCGAGTTGGCAGAGCCGTGCAATAGCAACGCAGCGGTCACGCCGCCCGCGAGTGCACGATAAATGGCGACATCCGTCGGGTTGAGCACATCGTCCGTGCCTGTCATCGAGGTAACGGAGAACGCGCCTTCGTTGAGCGTGTCAAGCATCGTGTGCGAGTGCGCATCGATAATGCCCGGCGTCACAAATTTGCCGGTTGCATCAACGACGGTGGTGCCCGCAGGGGCTTGAATTCCCTTCCCAATACGTGCGATCTTGCCATTCGTCACCAAAATATCGGTGTTTTCAAGCGTGCCTTTGGTCGCCGTCATGACGGTCGCATTTTTTATTAGTACGCTATTGTTCGATTGGCCAACGACCAATGCAGGTGAAATAGCTAAGAATGATGTGATAATTAAAGAAACTAGTGCTTTACGCATCGTTTTGCCTTTTTCCTATTGCCTATTACCTACTGCTCTACGGATTCTTCGTCCCCGAGAACGGTACGGCGCCCATTGGCGTGTCCATGGTGCCGGAAATTTGCTGTCCGGCGACCTTTCCGGAGACGTCGAGGTCCATATTTTGTCCGCCGTAGTTGACCGATGCCTTGTAACTGAAGCTCGTGCCATCGACTTTGCCGTTATTTATTGGCGTATTGCCGAGCATCGACACCATTGTGCCGGTCAACGACGTGCCGCTTTGGGTAAAATTCAGCGTCATCGTAAGCGGCGAACCGGGAACCTCGACAGTGATCGCGTAACTGCCGGAAATATTCGCGTTGGCTACAGGCGTCGGTCCTGTCGGTACAGCCGGCGTCTTGGGCGGCTCCTTCTGCTCGAAATACTTGCCGTCAACGAATACGTGTGTCACGAATTTGTCTTTGCCAAGCAGGTCGCCCTTAACGACGACGATGTTCGCGGCCTTTCCAGCGTCGATCGAGCCTGTACGTTCGGCAATTCCCAGTAGTTCAGCCGCAGAAAGCGTCATCGCACGCACCGCAGCGTCTCGGCTGAGGCCGTTTTCGACCGCTTTTCCGGCATTTGCGAAATAATCAGCCATGTTCGCCGCTCCGCCGCTTTGGAAAGCGAACTTAACGCCCGCGGTAGCGAGCTTCGCGGCGGTTTTCGGCACTTCGCTGCGGAATCTCAACGTTTCCAAACTCTCAGGATCGGCTTCCGGCGAGGCAGCAGCGGTTCGTTTTGGGAAGTTAAGCGACAGCAAAACCGGGACATTCATTTGTTTGAGCCGGCCCGCGACCTTTCCGGCCTCTTGGCCGCCGGCGATGACGCCGCTCAGCTTCAATTCAGCTATCAGATCGAGCGAACGATTGATCGCGTTCTCATCATTTGCGTTGAAAACCACAGGC
The DNA here is from genome assembly GCA_937871585.1 of uncultured Acidobacteriota bacterium. Lineage (GTDB taxonomy): Bacteria > Acidobacteriota > Blastocatellia > Pyrinomonadales > Pyrinomonadaceae > OLB17. Next base: position 24,818 of record CALMPJ010000053.1, read on the forward strand.
ATCTTGCCATTCACTGCGTCGAATAGCGCCTCGAGCGAGCGATCAGTCGGCGGACGCTGCATACCGCTTGGGTTTGCAGCATAATTTTTCTGCCACGTCTGCAGCCGAGCTGCGTCGTAGAACATTTGCCTGATCGCCGCGAACGTGCCGAGCAGCGATTGCGGATAGTTGAGGCCAAGTGTTGTGTAAGTTATGTGATGGGCGAATGGATCTTTAACGACCATCGACGCGACGCTATCGCCAGCCAAATTGATGACCACAGATCGGCCCGTAAAAATACCACTACGGCCCGTCGTAACCACAGTCGTGATCCCACTGTTGCGTATCGCCTCAAATTGCGATTCACCTGCGCGCAGTTCGTCGTAAGCTGAATCTTCGGGACGCAGGCCCGCAGTATAATTGCTGTTCGAAGTTGGCGGTTGTGAGGCAGCCGCGGCAGCTGCGGCTATCGCTGCTTGTCCGCCTTGCGGTCTCGGCTGTGCTGCGGCCATGCCAACGTTCGAATTGCTGTCGATAAAGCCCGGATAAACCGTCAGCCCCGACGCGTCGAACACCTGTGCGCCCGCAGGAGCCGCCA